>NZ_VTSR01000005.1:353255-706511 GCF_008329715.1 Gimesia chilikensis
CGAACAGCGGGCCGCGCTGAATGCACTCAGACAGAATGAAGATGAAAACGGATCAGACTGGGAACTACCGTCGATGCCCGATGACATCTGATGCGATCAACCGGTTTTCTCGGCCTGTAAATAGAAAGGGCCGAGAGGATACGGGAATCCTCTCGGCTCTAAGATGGGGATGATGTTTTGGAGTGGCCCAGGGTGGGCTGACCCGCCTCCACGGGTCGGTGGGAATATCTCTCTCTTCTCTCGTGAACTTTGAAGTCTCTCAACTCTTCAAAATTCCATGGGTCTCTCTCTTTACCCACAGCAGACATAATGCAGCAATCGTGCCAAAGCGGGAGAGACCATTTCGAATTTTGAGCATTCACTCCGCAAACACCTGAAAAACAGGGATAAATATCAGGCAGCGTTTTCAGAGAAATTTTCCACCCTGTGGAAATTGCAAGAATTGCAAAAGGAAAACCATCGTTTTTTCCTCCGCAATGTAACTCTTACAACGCGAAATGAGGGGAATTCAACCCTTCAACGCGCCGTTCCCGGCGTCGTCTCTTTCACATCGATCGAAAGTTTTCCCACTGCCTGTAAGATAGGTAAGAAGATCGCCAGTGGTGCCGGAGCATTCTCAGACAGACTGGAGTCCGCCAGTTTAATGTGCCCCGCGCCGATCCCCCCTTTTCCCAGAGTCGCATCCAGGGGAATCCAGCGGCCATCCAGATAGACCTCGGTCCACATATGCCCGCCGAAGCTTGCCCGACTTGGAATGTAGACCAGCCCCACCACCACACGCGCAGGCAGATTCATGGCCCGCAGCATCGCCGCCAGCAGCACCGCATGCTCAGTACAATCCCCTTCCATATTCTTCGCCACTTCGCCTGCAGACGCCAGTGCCGTCGAAAAATTCTTCTTCCGCAGATGCTCATGCACATACTTTTCCATCTGCACAGCCTGCTTCCAGGGATTGGTTTCAGATTGCACCGCCTGCTTCGCATGCTCGACCACACGTGAATCGTCAGACTGGAGAAACTGGGAAGGTTGCAGATACTCTTTATCCACATCCGCTTTGGGAAACTTCTGGGGCGCTGCCGCCTTCTGCACGGTGAGCCGGGCCCGATGTTCATTCAGTTTCTCCACTTTCTGCGTCTCACTCTCCGGCAAGACCGACGTCGGATCACCATCGGTCAGCGTAATCTCATAGACGACACGCTCTGTATCATGTGCCCCGGGGATCGGTTTGACCTTGATCAGCGTCTGCACCGCCAGATCCAGTTCCTTACCGGACAACTCTTCCAGGGCGACCTCTTTACTTACCGTATAAGTAATCATCGCCGATCCCAGGAAATCGGCCACCGTTTTCGGAATCTTCCCTTCCCGCGTGACGTATAAATCAATCGTCATTCCGGGCAACAGGGACTGTTTCATCTCCACGTGCAGGCATTCGGCCTCTTCCCCGCCATACAGCTCTGTTTTCTCGTATTCGAGGGCCTTGAGCTGCACGTCGGTTACTTTGTTGTATTCAGGCAGCAGCATTGAGAATGACTGCTCCTCTCCCGGCTGGAGCGGCTGCTTCTGGAAAAACTGGTCAATATAACTGGGAGAATGAAATGTCGGCTTCCATTTCAACTGCGACTGTTTGGCCTGATTCGCCACGCTGGTTTTGATGTGCAGGGTCCCGTCGCGTACTTCGCCCTCAGAAACCGTGGAAGCAGCGGGGGGATTCTGCATTTCAAACGTATACGCCAGCAACTCACCAGCGGGCGTCTCTTTCGTTTTCAGATGCGTCTCCAGATTCAGAGCCTGCCCAAACCGCTTCAGCTTCAGATAGGAATCACTCTGTTGCAGAACGACCCGGCTCTCCCCTTCACCTGACTGGTGCGTCTGCGAACGGGCATAACCAATCCGCTGGTCATTCACGTAAATCACCTGCCAGACGTCTGCTTCCTCCACGGATGCGTTCTGGCCTGCCTGTTGAGTGGCTGCTTCCACAGCAGGCACCGGCTGTTCTGCACAGCCTGTCAGGCTCCCTACGAGCCACAGCCCCAGAGACAGAGCCACGTTTCGACTTTTCAGCCAGGATCGTAATCGGGTTTGCATCGTCCGGTTCTTTCTAAGCGATAAAAGCCTTCGGGTGACAGCTGACGTCAGACGGGAGATGAAACAGGCATAAAAAAATCCCTGCAATTCTCGCTGGAGTTGCAGGGATTATTGTAGTCGGTTCAGGTGACTTCAGGAAACCGGAAATCAGTCGAGATCTTCGTCCAGATCATCATCACTTTCATCCACATCGTCTCCGTCATCACTGTCATCCAGATCGACATCGTCCAGGTCATCTGAATCGTCGGAATCATCTGTGGAGTCGACATCTTCATCATCGGTGTCGTCGCTGTTCAAGGTTTCATCGTCGTCGAGATCTGCTGTATCGTCGGCAGGAATCTTCGCAACAACGGCTTCCCCGTCAACGGGTTCTTTGACCGGCTGAATGAAGTACAGTTTCTTGGCGTTCTTGGCACGCAGCTGTTCAATCCGCTCTTCTGCTGCATCACGCTGATCGTATGGGAAGCGAGACTCTTCCTTCATACTCCCTGTGAAAACACCCCAGACCAGGCGACGGCGTACATCAGCTTTAGCTGACTTCTTCTTACGGGTCGCCTTCTTCTTTTTAGTGGCTTTTTTCTTGGGAGATGATTTTTCTTCCGCTTCGGCCGCTTCTGCCTGACGGCGCATTTCCAGACGACTGGGAGACTTTCGAGCCATTTTCGCTTCTTTGGTAAAATTAAACTCTATTTGTAAGTTGAAATGGGAACACCTTGGAAGCTAAGCATAACAATTCAATTCTGGAATGACTATGGACAGACAAGCCCTCAGAGGGTGAAGAACGCATTTTTTTCGTTTTGAAACCTGAAAACCGGCTTACCGGGCCTGACCACCAATGCAACAGGCTGCAGACAACGCCCCAGCTTCCCCCACTCAGCATGTGATTTGCCTGCCTGCGAGATTCAGCAGCATTTTTCCAAATTCAGCCGAATTCGCACATTTCAACCTATCCCATTACAATTCATAGACTTACATTCACTTGACCGCAAAAATCCCGAGAACATTTAACCAATTCCATCGAAATAATCAGAATAACTTATTTAACCGGACCCCAATGACCGATCAATCAGGATAGCAATCTCATTGTTTCGTTTGCGCAGCAGGAATGACTCACAGTGCGAACCTGACGATAGATAGAGCTCTGATGTAATGGACGAAATCAAATATCTCTCTACAATTGGGAACGGAGTTGTTCATGAAACGGTATCGTAAGTGGGTCTTGACGCTGGGGATCATGGCGGTGACTCCCGGTATCACAATGGCCGGACCCTTGGATTTCTTCACAAAGAAATCTGAACAGTCTAGTTCGACCGCTGTATCGGGCAAGATTTCCAACAATCAGAAAGTCGCCAATGACATTGCCGACGCTCTGAGACAAGCCCGGTTAACCGGTTACAACATGGAAATCGAATTCAACAAAGGTGTTGCAGTACTTTCCGGTAAAATTCCGACTGCTGCACAAAAAGCACAGGCCACCCGGCTGATCTCACGGGTCGAAGGTGTGACCCGTGTCGACAACCGCCTGGTTGTCAGTGAAGCTGCCGGTAACCCGACTGCTTCAACCGCTCCTGGGACTCCTCAAAAGAGCCTCAATCCTTTCCGTAGAGCGGACGACATTGTCCAGGCCTCTGCTTCAGCAGATCCCTTCCTGAAAGGGTCTCTGCAACAGGCTCAGTTCGAACAATCTGTGGAAAACCGACGTTCCAATGTGCAAACCGTCTCTCATCAGGCTGCTGCTCCTCGCAGTGCCGGTGTGAGCAACCAGCAGATGGCAGAACAACTGGCCAAAGCACTGGGACCAGCCCTGGCATCCGCTCACGAAGTGGAAATCCGCTACAAAAACGGAACAGCTATCCTGCAGGGATCAATCGGATCTCCTCGGGAAAAACAGATGGCAACCCAGATTGCCCAGCGTGTTCCGGGTGTAAAAGCGGTTGATAACCGTCTGCAGGTTCAGGCTTCTGCTCCCCAGACGTCCATGATTCAGCCAACCAACTACATGAATTATCAGGCTCCTAATCCTGGTCCTGGTGGCCCTCCAATGATGAGCCCCCAGCCTGGTATGGGTCCTGTTGCCAACAATGTTTACAACAGCCCGCACCTGCCTGAAACTGCCTGGCCAACTTATGCAAACTACCCGAACTACGCTCAGGTAGCTTACCCCAGCCAGTACTCAGCCAGTGCCTTCCCTTACATCGGGCCCTTCTACCCCTATCCTCAGGTTCCACTGGGATGGCGTCAGGCTCAGCTCGAATGGGATGATGGCTCCTGGAAACTGAACTTCCGCCCTCGCACCGACCGCTGGTGGTGGTTCATGAATCCAAAGAACTGGTAAGTCACTCACCAGTTTGACCAAAATGTTGAAATGCCTTCCGGAACTCGCTTTCTGGAAGGCATTTTTTCTGGCACCAGAGTGTGAACACACAGTGAACATGCTCCCGCCAGGCCGTCACAACGGTTTTTACCGACGAAATCGTCAAAACCGTTAAATTTTCACAAGATTCACGGACGCAGAGTCCGATAAGAAGAACAGGGAGTCATAGTCTGTCTCCATCAGGCAAGAAGCCAGACGACAGAACATGACATCTACTTATCGAGCTCACCGCTCACTAACACTGATGACGAAGTCAAAAACACATCAAACCACTTCGTTCAATTCACCCGGAGGAAGAAGGATGTTCAAAATCGGGAAGCAATTCAGCCGTGCTTTGCTTTTGGGCTGTGCCTGCTTGTTAACGATCAATACCAGTGGTTGTACGCTGGTGAAAGGCTTTGTGGAAGTGGCCTACGCCGGCTCTGTCTTCTGGCGGACCACTCCTCTCATCCCGGTCACCGCCTACTGGTCACAGTTGGTTGAAGACACGTACTGGGAAGAAGAACGCTACAACAAAGTTCCTATTCTGGATCCGGTCGAAGGCGAACACGCACCGCTGTTCTGTCTCGATCCACCCAGCCCGGATGAAGTCATTCGTGCTCTGCCGGACAAAACCGGCGGCGGAGTCTGGTTCCTGGCAGAAACCTCTCGCAACAATGTCCGCATGGTGGTAGAACCCATCGTAGACCGGATTGGCGAGTGCCGCTTCTACCCGATGGTCGGACCAGCTCGTCAGCACCACTGTCACTACAAGTGCACCGTGTACTACGACAAAACCATTCGCTCAGACTGGCCCATTCCGTTCTCTAACACTGATCAGACCAAAGAAGTGGTTTACATTGACCACGACCACCTGATCCGCTGTGCCGGACCACCATCTGAGTAATACTGAACTCAAAGCGGCTTCTCGCAGGAAGCGAACCGCAACCAAACTAAAAAGTCTACCCACCAGCAGGGCCGATGATTCTAACCGGGTGAAAGAATCATCGGCCTTTGCACGCGCACTGAATGACAATGTCGACTTCATGAGAACTCGCTACCCGTCGTTCAGTCTTCTGTCAGTTCAAATACAGCAGAGATCGCAGGCAACCCTTCTACTTGAATCTGCACACGCAACGGAAAGATCTTATCCAGGCTGGTCTGAAAGGCACTGCAGAGCGCAACCCTCTCTTGAACTCGGCACAGTTCTCTGGCCTCATGGGCTATGAAGAGCCACTCCCCTGCATGAAACACATCCACACAGTAAGGAGTCAGATCATAAGCCCGGACAGCAACCCGGCCGAAGTGCTCTGAACCATCAGAAAAATAGAGCCCCCCTTTCACATAAAACCGGCCCACCTCGCGCAACAGATCAATTTGACCTCGATAGCAGTCTGCCGGAATTTCCACCGCATCATCCTCTTCCAGTCCTGCAGGCAGTGCTGGACAATCGGGAAACCAGTCGCCAGACTCGGCATCTACCCAGATCGAATCCGGTAAGAAATCCTCGGGTAACAGATCATCGAAGTGCTTGATGCGGGGTGACATGACAAGGCTCTCTGATTCTCGTAGTAGAATTCATGAATGATTGCAGACGATCGCCATTCAACATGGATCGCAAACAGAAATCAACAGTTTTCACTGGCACCCTACTCCCATCACGCTAAAATCAAGGTCCGCAGGCACACTGACGACGGGCAACCACACCGCTGATCTGGCTGCCCACCGACCATCTACTTTGATAACCCACTTATAGTGAGCACCCGATGGCCAAAGCTTCATATACCCTGCGCGAAGGGCGTGTTTACGTCCATCAGAAATGTCGGCAATCCACCCAGGTCAATGGCGACGATTTCGAAGGCTTATGCAACCCGTTCAAACTCTGCCTGGGAACCGTCTGCGCTCATTGTGGCGGCCCCCGCGCATTGCGCACTTTCCACTGGGCTGACACCGGCGAACAACTGGATGACTACCGCAGACGCCTCCGCACGAAAGTTCCCCCGATCTATTCCTGGTGGTATCTCTGGATCTCCCCAATGATCGGCCTCATCGCCGGCACCATTATCGGGCCACTCTTTCTGAATAACAGCAGCCTGCCCGTCGCCGCCGGCTCCGCCCTGGTCGGCGCACTGATCATGTACCTGATCATCGGCCCCAAACTGTTGATGCTGATCGCCCCGAAAAAGTATTATCAACTCAGGTAGCAGGCTCCCAGCTTTATCAAACAGAGACTTCCTGCATCTCCACTTTCCGTGACAACCAGAGATCTACGACCCGTTGTTCTTCTGCCGTCGCACTCCGATTCTGTTTCCCCCGCGCCTGCGCCAGCGTACATGTTCGTGGATCGACTTCCAGCGTCAGACAGGGCTGATCATTTCGCGTCAGCCGGAAGATCGCTGAGGTCCCTTTCACACAGCGACTTGTATAGCCCGCTACACAATGCCGCATCATTTTTCCCTCATATTGCAACTCCACGCCGGAGGTCAGTTCGTGCACCTTCCATTGATTCCACTCATCTGACCAGCTCCAGTCCCAGCCATGCTCCCGCCATCTCACTGCAGTATAGTGAGCTTGATACCCATCAAAGATAATCCTCCTGCGAAACTCTTGCGCAGATTGGCAGATCGCCTCGAAGGTGCGTCCCTTCCAGGTAAAATTCCTCTGCAGCATTTCCCAGGTGAGAAATTCATGCATCGCCCAGTCCAGGATTCGCTCACTCAGTTCAGTCGAAAGCTGATCACGGTGACTAATCAACCAGTTGACCGTTTCAGACCAGAACGCCATTTGGTTCTCGCCACCAGCTTCGGTCGGATCAATGGCAAACGCCGGATGCAGTGCCAACCACTTCCAGATCTGCACATCACCACCAAGTCGGCGTACTTCTGCGTAGATACAGGCCAGAGCAGGAGTACGAGGCATCTCCGGCAACTCGTGCCAAGGGACATCAAACAGATACTGCTGCATTTTCCGCCACGTTTTCCCCGGCACCAGCCTCAAGCTCCCCCCCTGCCCCAGGATGATCAGCCAGTGCTGCCACTTGAACCGCTTCTCGGCGGCTTCCTGAAAATGATCCCAGGCATCGATCAGAAACTCCGGTACCGGGTAGTGCACAAACAGGTGCTGGATCAGGGATGACTTACTCTGTCCGGTCCAGGACTCCGCCGACCGGATCCAGAACGGCTTGAAAAAGACCACCAGCGAGAGCCAGCTCAATGATTCCGAGGTCTGGTCCGCCACCTGTTGCGCAGCCAGTCGCCGGATCGCTGCAGGAAGTTCTGTCTCGGGAACCAGAGACTCTATTCGCCTGATCTTGCCCTGGCTCACGGCACTTGCTAATGCATCCACCTGCGATTCCAGATTCTCTACCAGCTGAAGCAGATCGGTTCTCGCCAGCTGCACCTCTCCCTCTTTAGGCACTGCATCTGCCTGCGATGCAGATGGACGAGGAATCAGCAACTCAACAGGCCGCTTCCACTGCGATTCCAATGCCTGCTGAAATTGAAAGTAGAACCGATCCGCAGCAGAAGTAGGATCATAGCAGTCGTATTCCCAGGCCTCAGGCCAACCCTCTTCTTCATTTCCGAGGAAATCTTCAACCCGGGGCGCACTCCGAGTGGTTTTAAATTCAGCTGACTGTTGACGCAGCTTGCTAAGACAACCGGTTTGTTTGCGATACGGAAGGCGACGGCGAAAACAAGTTAGTCGTGACATCTCATTGCCTTCCCTCAACCGGAAAACAGACGGAACCGCGCCGTTGACGCAGTAATTTGTTTCACGGACACATCAGACTGGAAAAAGTTCACCAAGGTGTAACTTACAGGAACACCAGGGTCCGTGTATTCCACAAACACTCAGCTTGAACCCCGTCTTCCAGTGCCACTACAATATTCAAATAGATCGCTTTGGAACCAGGCACCAGGCTTAGCGGCCCAGAGGAGACCATATGAGTATCAGCTACATCCTCACGCCTGTTACACCAAAGCTCCTGGAATGGGGACGCGAGTGTGGCGTGCCGATTTCGCTGGAAACGCCCGCAGGTCGCACCGTTACCCGCGGCGACCTCGCACAGGTCCTGGAATCCCTGGCAGGTTTCACCGGCGATGTCCGCGGCTCCGCAGAGGACTTCACCGCCACCGTCGCTTCTGAAGAAATGATCGACTGGGAATATAAATCCGATGACCCGCTGCTGAACCAGGCCTTCGGCGGTCCTCATACCAGCCCCAGAGAATCCGCCGACATTTACCGGCTCCATCCCCCAAACCAGAGTCCATCCCTCAGCTTCCAGGGCCACCTCACGCTGATTGTCCGCATCGCCAGCGAACTCGCCAAACTCTGCGGCCCCCAGGCCGCCTTCACCACCAGCGACGGCATCCCCGCCTTCTTCCTGCCCGATCAGCAAACGCCGGTCTGGAAAGAACCATGGCTGGACGAAAGCTAACACGAAATCACCCGCCAAAATCAACATGATCTCGCACTTTCTCCTCGCTCTCACAACTTCAGCAGTTACACTGGAAATCGGACAGCTTTGTAACCGCCTCGAAACTCTCTCGGTTTCTGACTCTCACCAGGAAAGAAACGCATGGACTACGACACACTCCTGAATCAGCACCTCTGTTTTGCCTTCGATCGTCAGTTGCTTCTGGCTGACCTCGTGGAAGACCTGGACTGGGGCTACGACGTTTCCACGGGACTCCTCACCTTCGGAGACCGCTATGAATTTCAGGCGGAGATTCTGGGAACTGAGGCCGCCGGCGATTCCAGCTGGCTCTGGTCCTGGGCGAACGAGATGAGCTCCCTGCCTCCAGAACGCACGCAGGCGGCACTGGAGCTCAAGCAGCTGGGTGAAGGAGAAGGAATCCCCGAACTTTCCGATGCCCGCCACTCATTGTCGGTGGTCAACGGCCACGCCTTAGGCATGATCGCCGTTGGTCAGAAGCTCGGGCAGGCATATTATCATGGGCCACATGCCCAGGGAGCGGTTCTGCTGCTGATCGTCGAACCGGAGATGCCCTGGTCGGTCGATCACAGTCTGCAGCGCATCACTGCCAACTTCCCGCAGATCATAGCGCAGATGGAAGTCGCAGATCACAAGAACGCGCTCTTCCATTATCTGCAGCACTACGGACTGGAACCAAAAGTGAGCGCGCATGCCCTCGTGGTCGAAGAAGACGGACAGGAACTGCTCCAAGCCACATTCGATGAGCTCAACCGCCTGCAGGAATTAAAGGCGTCGCTGTCATAAACGGACGAAGATCTCTTAGCTGTTTCAGAATCGAGTGACAACTACGCAATCCGCGTATCGGTCACCGGAATCAGCTTCGGAATCGGGATCTGCAGCCCCACGACGCCGCCGTGCTTTTTCTGCAGCGTCGAGAAACGGCACTTGAGGAATCCGAACAGTTCGGGAGGCGGGTTCAGTTTCATATACTGGTCGACCAGTACCGCCATGTGGGCGTCGTATTCTTTCTGGCTGTGCGAGTGCACGTGGTAATGTCCTGCCAGGCGGCGGATGTCGCCGTCGAAGGCCGGGCTGATGTGATACAGTTCGTGCAGCACAGTAATCATCTTCTCTTTGAACGAATGGTTCAGAAACCGCGGTAGATAAAAGGTGAGGATATACAGCATCTCCTGCTGATCCTGGTACACCCGCTGCACCGTCCACTTGCGGCCGTAACGCGTGGTCTGCAGAGCCCCGTTCTCAAACCGCAGAGGCGTCAACTTGGCCTGCATGCCGTAAGGTACATTGCGGCGGGCCTGGGCAAAGGCGACCGCGATCCGGTCCATATCGACATGATGAAATTCAGGCAGCCGACGCGAGACGTCGCTGCACAGGCGGTACATCGCGTGACTGAAATTAAAAGGCTGCTGCGTTGACATGCTGTGCCAGAATCCTTTCCGCTACAACTTCACAACGACACAAGGTCGAGCCGGGGCCTGTCTTTCGTCCGGATTGATACGGGTATTCCATTTCAGCGTTTCTGCTCCGGACGTAAAAAAAGCTAAGAGCATATCAGGGATACTCTTAGCTTTAAAATTTTAGCGGGAAACCGGATTTCCGCAAAGTCGAATTCGACTCGCGACGGTTTACTCCTCTTTTTTCTCTTCTTCAGCTTCAGCAGTTTCCCCTTCTGAGGCTTCTGCTTCAGTGGCAGGAGCTTCGTCAGCGGCTGCTTCGCTTTCTGTTTCTGCTGTTTCTTCAGCGGGAGCTTCTTCGTCAGCTGGTGCTTCCTCGGTTGCTTCTTCAGTCGCTGTGGAACCCAGTGTTTCGCTGCGGCGGGTTGGCTTGACGCGATCCCGTTCGCCGACAAATTCGATGATGGCCTGAGCACCGGCATCGCCCAGACGGACGGTTGCCAGACGCACAACGCGGGTGTATCCACCATTGCGTTCTGCAAAGCGTTCTGCCAGTTCGTTGAACAGGATATCGACAGCTTCGTTGTCACGCAGTTCAGCGAATGCCCGACGACGGTAGCTCAGAGCGGGTGCCAGAGCCTGGTTCCACTGATTCCACTGCTCAGATTCACGCCAGGTCTTCCATTCGCTGGAGTTCTTCTCAGCGGAAGTTGCGTACTGGGCAGCGTTCTCGATGTGTGGCTGAGCTTTCTTGGCAACCGTGATCAGCTTTTCGATGAACGGACGCAGTTCTTTGGCTTTCTGCACGGTGGTGGTGATCCGACCGGAAACCTTGGGAGCGTTTTCAGCTTCCTCGTCGATCCGGACTGTCTTGATGAGGCTCACCGCCATGTTGCGGAACATCGCCTTACGGTGTGATGCATTGCGGCCTAATTTGCGGCCTCTCATTCGGTGTCGCATGACTTAACTCTGAATTATTCTGATTGCTGAGAGTAAAGAACTCGATGTTTGATAACCAATAATCGCGTTGCTCTGTCCGAGTTAACGCGGCTGTTGTGAAGACGAGCTGGGAATCTTCATCCCCAGACGCAGACCAATCTGGTTCAGTCGTTCACGAACTTCAACCAGCGTGGTTTCCCCGAAATTACGTACGTGTAACAGATGATCTTCCGTTTTGCCGACCAGGTCGCGAACGGTGTTGATCCCTTCCGATTCCAGGCAGTTGGTTGCACGGACAGACAGATTCAGCTCGGCCAGGCTCTGGTTGAGTTTCTCTTCCAGTTCCAGGTCGATCGGTGCGTAACCGGTCGTATCCAGCATCCCTTTGAGACCGCCTTCCGGTGGCATTTCTGGACCGGGCTCACGGTAAGTAATAAACGGATTGAGGTGTTTCCGCAGAATCTTGGAAGCTTCTACCAGGGCCATATCGGGCTTTACGGTTCCGTTGGTCCAGATTTCCAGGATCAGCTTGTCGTAGTTGGTTCGCTGACCAACACGGGTATCTTCAATTTTGTAACGGACGCGAACAACCGGTGAAAACGTAGCGTCGAGGGGAATCACACCAACTTCGGTTTCATGCTGAGCATGCTCGGAAGCGGGGATATAACCACGGCCGTTATCAATGGTCAGTTCCATGTTGAGTGGAACGTCGTCGGTCATGGTGGCGATTACCAGATCTTTGTTGATTACTTCAACCTGATCGTCGGTAATGACGTCAGCACCGGTAACCACACCACGCTCGTGTTTTTCAATTCGCAGTGTCTTGGTAGTTGAGCTGGAGTTCTTGACGATCAGCGACTTGAGGTTCAGGCAGATTTCGGTAATGTCTTCGACAACACCGGGAATCGTGGTGAACTCGTGCTGCACGCCCTGAATTTTGACGCGTGTCACTGCGCTGCCTTCCAGGCTGGAAAGCAGAATGCGCCGCAGACTGTTGCCGATCGTCGCACCGAATCCACGTTCGAATGGTTCGGCTACAAACATACCATAGGTGGATGTCATTGAGTCCCGGTCAGGGATGACACGGCTTGGTAATTCCAGTCCTCGCCAACGGATTCGCATTGAAATAATCTCCCAAGAACACTTTTAAACAGAGTGCGATTCGGAAACCACCACTCTCGTTATATTTTAATTTCAGTCTGAACGCATTCGCGAACAGTCTTCACAGCGTCACCTGCGTAACGGATCAGACGCGACGTTTTTTCGGAGGACGGCAACCGTTGTGTGGCAGCGGGGTGATGTCTTCGATCGCCTTGATCGAGATACCAGCTGTCTGCAGACCGGTGATTGCACTTTCCCGTCCGGAACCAGGTCCCTTGACGCGAATTTCCATTTCTTTCACACCAAACTTGGAAGCTTTTTCCGCACAGATTTCTGCAGCCCGCTGAGCAGCAAAAGGAGTGCTCTTACGACTTCCCTTGAATCCGGAAGTACCTGCTGTGGCCCAGCAGAGTACATCGCCGTTCAGATCGGTAATCGTAACCGTGGTGTTGTTAAACGTTGCTTTAATGTAAGCAATCGCTTTAGTGATGTGACGTTTCACTTTTTTTCGTTTGACTTTAGCCACTCTGCAACTCCTGATGTTTCTGTCTGTTGGATCTCAGAAACTGAAACTCATTTTGATGGAATGTTTTCTCGTTAAGCCGAACATGGTGCCGGCATTGTATCGTCTCTCAACTCGCCTCTGATCAGATGCCCTGAACCAGGGACCGGTCTTAGTGGCGAGCGTCCTTAACACCCTTCTTACCAGCAACGGTTTTCTTACCACCTTTGCGGGTACGGGCGTTAGTCTGTGTATTCTGGCCACGAACGGGCAGTCCGCGACGATGACGAATTCCGCGGTATGACTGAATGTCCCGCAGACGGGCGATATCCTGCTGGGTCGATCGACGCAGCTGACCTTCGACGGAATAGTCGGTATCCAGTACGTTCACGATACGACTCAGCTCATCGTCGGTCAGGTCTTTGGCCTTCATCTGGGGATTGATTTCCAGCTTGAAGCAGATATCAAGAGCCGTCACCCGTCCGATGCCGTACAGGTAAGTCAGGGAAACATAAACAGGTTTTTCGTTCGGAATATCAACACCGAGAATACGAGGCATTTTATTTCACTCCGCTGGTTGTAAAAACTGAAATTAAATCATGCAAACTGAGTGCGAGACTAACCCTGGCGCTGTTTATGACGAGGGTTGGAAGAGCAGATCACGTAAACACGGCCCTTCCGTCTGATGACTTTACAGCTCTCACAAATCCGCTTAACACTGGCTCGGACTTTCATCGTACTACGATTTCTCTATTAGTTTGGTTCACGTTTGGCGAGTCAGCAGAGAGAACCTCTCCGGCTCAAACACTGTAACTCGTGTAAATTCAGATAGTTGCGCCCATAAAATGAGCAAACTCCGGCTTCGTATCAAACCTGTACAATTTCCGAAGCGGAGCGAATCAGGAAATTATAAACGCCTTATGCGTAAATCGACAAGCGAAACACCCCTTTTTTGGTGAATTTCGCTGCGACTCGCCCGTTTATGCCTTACAGATCGCTCTCAAGTAATCCAGAGTAGTTTCGCATAACCAGATGGCTGTCAATCTTGTTGACCAAGTCCAGCACTACAGAAACCACAATCAATAATCCGGTTCCACCGTAAAAACTCGCCACCAGGAAGTCGACACCCAGCCAGGTTGAAACCAGCGTTGGAATAATCGCGACCAGTGACAGGAACGCAGCCCCCACATATGTGATACGAACCATGACTGCTTCCAGATAGGCGGCTGTCCGGGCACCAGGACGATATCCCGGGATGAACGAACCGTAATCTTTCAGGTTTTCTGCCATATCCTTGGGATTAAAGGTAATCGCCGTCCAGAAGTAGCAGAAGAAGTAAATCAATATCACATAAGAGATTGTGTATACAAAACCACGACTCATCGGCTGGAAGGCCCCGTCCAGCATGGACAGGAAGGTGGAACTGGTCCACACTGAGCTCATCCAGTGGAAGACAAAGTAAGGGAACATCAGCAGACTGGAAGCGAAGATGATCGGCATCACACCTGCCTGGTTAACACGCAGCGGCAGAGACTGACGCTGACCGCCGGAAACCCGACGACCTCGTACGTGTTTAGCACTCTGAATCGGAATCCGACGCTGTCCCTGAGTAATCGCAATCACCCAGACCACGACGAAGACAAACACGAGAGCCAGAATCAGCAACCGGTCAATCCCGGTGTCGGTTCCCAGTGCGATCCCTTTATCCAGAGCCGGTTCAATCAGACTCCAGCCTGCCTGCGGCATCCGGGCCAGGATCCCTGCCATAATCAGCAGACTGATCCCGTTTCCTATTCCGTAAGCGTCGATCTGCTCACCAATCCACATCAGGAAGATTGTCCCGGTGGTCATGGTGATGGTCGCCACCATCTGGTAATAAAGGCCCCCGTACCCGTCGAGGATCAGACTCTTACCCGAGCCCAGACCACCCGCCAGGGTATGGATCCAGAAGTAACTCTGTGCCAGACAGATCACGACCGTTGCATAACGTGTATATTCATTAATCTTCTTGCGCCCGGCTTCACCCTCTTTCTGCAGACGTTCCAGCGGTGGATAGACTGTACCCATCAGCTGGAAGATAATCGAAGCAGAGATGTAAGGCATGATGCCCAGACCGAAGATGGTACTCTGACCAATATTCGAAGCCGAGAATAGTGAGATCACCTGCATCACCTGACCCAGGCCACCCTGTTGGCTTTGCAGATCCTGCAATGTCTCGGAAAGCTGTGCCTGATCGATGAAAGGCAGCGCAATCCAGAACCCCATCCGGTAAACTGCCAGCAGAATGAGTGTCAGCAGAATTTTTCGACGAAGCTCGGGAATCTTGAAAAGTACAGTTAATTTACCGAGCATGGATAGCGGTCCTTTGTGTCATAACTCAGCAGAAGAAAAATGGATAATCTTTGTGCTTCAGATCTTAACGAATAGAGAAGAAAAGGGGAATCGTATTCCTGTCTGCTGAAATCAAGTCCTTGAATCAATTACTTATGACAAAATCCGACTGACTGAACCACCGGCTGCCTGAATCTTGGATTCAGCAGATGCGGAGAACAGGTGAGCAGTCACGCTCAGCTTTTTGCTGAGATCGCCGTTACCCAGGATTTTGACCTGATCGAACCGACCTTTAGCCAGTCCTTTCGCAGCCAGAATTTCCGGAGTAATTTCGGCACCGTTGTCGAAGGCCTGCTCGAGAGCAGCTACGTTGACAACAGCGACTTTCTTGGCGAACTGTTTATTATTGAAGCCACGTTTAGCAACACGCATTGCCAGCGGGGTCTGTCCCCCTTCGAAGCTGGTACGACGGGATGCACCCGCACGGCTGCCATAACCTTTGTGACCGCGAGACGATGTCTTACCATGCCCCGAACCGGGACCACGACCAACACGCTTGCGTTTTTTATTCTTTTGAATTCCGCGGTGTACGTCATCAATAATCATTAGACTTCTACTCCTCTCAAGCGTGCAATATCGTCACGGGTTCGCAGTTTTGAGAGCCCATCAATTGTGGCTTTCACTACATTGATTGGATTGTTGGATCCACGACTCTTAGTGTAAATGTCAGTAATTCCGACGGCTTCTACCACAGAACGCACACCAGTTCCGGCAATAATACCGGTACCAGGACGAGCGGGTAACAGCAGGACGCGGGAAGAACCGAAGCGACCGACGACTTCGTGAGGCACGGTGTGCTCAACGATCGGTACTTTGACCATGTTGCGATTGGCCTGCTTGACGGCTTTATCCACAGCCAGCGGCACTTCGATCGCTTTGCCATAACCCCAGCCTACCCGGCCTTCTTTATCGCCTACGACGACCAGAGCAGTAAAGCTGAACCGACGGCCCCCCTTGACCACGCAGGCACAACGGCGGATCTGGATGACGGTTTCTGGCGTTTGTTTTGTCGCTTCTTTTGACACGGTATCTTCTCCAACCCGTATAGAGTGTTGTCTCGATTAAAAATCCAGTCCTGCCTGACGGGCAGCATCTGCCAGGGCTGCTACCCGACCATGGTAGCGGTAAGGTCCGCGATCGAAGGCGACCTCTTTGATCCCTTTTTCAGCGGCCCGCTCACCCAGCAGTTTGCCAACCTTTTCAGCGGCAGCAATGTTGCCACCCACTTTGATTTCGCCGGCCAGAGACTTGTCTTTGGTGCTGGCTGAAACCAGGGTTGCCCCTGCAGTGTCGTCAATGATCTGGGCATAAATATGATTGTTGCTACGATAAACAGACAGACGGTAACGGCCCGTTTTACGGACTGTGTTACGAATCCGGAACGAACGTCGTGACTTCTGTTTTTTCAGCGTTTTTTCTAGTTTCATTTTACCGTCATCTTCTCTTAAACAGTGGCCATCGGCCTGACCGTCAGAATACCTGGATCACCAGCAGTTGAAAACCGTTAGTTAGCAAAGGCCTTACCGGCTTTCCGCCGTACGTATTCGCCTTCGTAACGAATCCCTTTACCTTTGTAAGGTTCAGGAGGACGTACGCTGCGAATGTTCGCTGCAAACTGACCTACCATATGCTTGTCCGGTCCGCTGACCACAATGTTGGTTGCGTTAGGAAGTTCGCAATTGACCCCCTGAGGCACATCCAGCACGATTGTGTTGGCAAACCCCACCTGCAGGCTCAGTTTCTGACCATTCAGTGATGCCTGGTAACCCACGCCCTGAATTTCCAGCTTTTTGACGAACGGTGTTTCCACACCCTGAACCATGTTGGCAATCAGTGCCCGGGTCAGACCGTGCAGAGCACGATTCTTACGCTCATCGTCAGGACGAATCACGTTGACCTCGTTGGCTTCCGAATCAAATTCCACACTCATCGCCGGATGGTAGGTAAACTTCAATTCACCCTGCTTACCTTTGACGGTGATGGTTCCGCCATCCACCTTAATTTCGACTCCGGTGGGAACGGCAACTGGTTTTTTACCGATTCGAGACATAACTTCAATTTCCAGTTAAATTAAATCGTGGCAGATACAGATCGGCCAGCCTTGCGGCACGTTTGGATTACCAGATGGTGCACAGCAGCTCGCCGCCCACACCTTCTTTTTTTGCTTCACGATTGCTCAGCACGCCCTTGCTGGTAGACAGGATGCTGACACCCAGCCCCTGCAGGACTTCCGGCATGGACCGCAGGTCCTGGTAGTGGCGACGTCCGGGTTTACTTTCACGGACGATTCGCTGAATGACGCGTTCCCCGTTGGGACCATATTTCAAATTGACACGCAGCACGTTTTGTGGAGTGTCTTCAATGACTTCATAGTCCCAGATGTAACCTTCCCGCTGCAAGGCGCCAGCGATGGCGGTCTTGATTTTGGAAGCAGGAATATCTACAAACGGCCGTTCAATCTGCAGTGCATTACGAATTCGTGTCAGCATGTCTGCAATGGGGTCTGTCATCATTAGCTGGCTACCCTCACTTTAATCTCCGACGATCTACCAAAAAAATTGTTTTGTATCTTATTGAAATCTTTGAAACGCGATTACTTGCGGAAAGGCATACCGAGCTCGGTCAGCAACAGCCGACCTTCGTCGTTATTCTTGGCAGTAGTCACGATAGTAATATTCATCCCCTGGGCATGATGCACGGAATCGGGGTCGATTTCCAGGAACACCACCTGTTCGTTGAGGCCCAGGCTGTAGTTGCCTGCACCGTCGAACGCTTTGGGATTCACACCCCGGAAGTCGCGTACACGCGGCAGAGCCAGGGAGATCAGACGTTCCAGAAATTCGTACATCCGGGTGCCACGCAGGGTCACGCGACAGCCGATTTCCTGACCTTCACGCAGTTTGAAACCAGCCACAGACTTACGGGCCCGGGTGATCTGCGATTTCTGGCCTGCCAGAATTGTCAGGTGGTCAGCTGCTTCAGTCAGACGCTTCCGATCCTGGTTGGCAGCACCAATCCCCATGCTGATCACGACCTTTTCAATCTGAGGCAGTGAGTGCACGTTGGTGCGTCCCAGTTTTTCCTTCAGGACGGGAACAATCTCTTCACGATATTGTTTTAATAATGTTGGTATTGCCATGTTTCTGTTTCAGACCGGCCGAGCTTCGGAACAGTCTTCCTTACTGAAAACTACTGATGCTGATTACTGTTTCTGGTATTTTGCATTTGCTGGACTGATCGTTCCCAGTGAGGCATCGCACGATTTACAGAACCGTTCTTTGCTGCCATCAGCGGTGTAACGATATCCGATGCGGGTCCCTTTACTGCAGGCTTCGCAGTAAAACTTGACGTTGGAAGCATCGATCGGCATCTCAATTTCCAGACGCCCCCCCTGAGGGCTCTTGGGATGTCCGCGTTTCACGTGCTTCAGGGCACGGTTTACATTTTCTACTGTCAGCTTTTTACCGCCAGCGACGACCGACAATACACGCCGGGGAGTATCGCCTGCATCGGCTCCGGTGACCACAATCACTGAATCGCCACGTCGTATCTTCATCTCAGACCACCTCGTTTGCCAGGCTAATAATTTTCAGATAACGGCGTTCGCGGAGTTCACGTGCTACAGCGCCGAAGATACGGGTCCCACGAGGGTTCCCATCACCGTCGATCAGCACGATGGCATTCCGATCGAACTTCACATAGCTGCCATCATCGCGGCGGCAGGGATACTTGGTGCGTACGATTACGCCCCGCAGTACCTGGCCTTTTTTAATGTTACTGCCAGCCAGTGTCTTCTGGATACTTACGACAATCACATCGCCGACTTCAGCAGTCCGACGGCCTGTACCACCCAGCACTTTAATGCACCGCGCGACTTTGGCTCCGGAGTTATCACATACATCCAGATCGGTTTGCATCTGAATCATGGCTTTGCCTGTTCCTTATCAACCAAAAAGATGAGGAATATCCTGATCTTTGTACTATTAACTAAACCGAACCTGTAGCCGGTCAGAAGCGACTTCAGTCCTGTTTCTTCTCTACAACTCGGATTAAATCCCAACGCTTTGTCTTGGAACGGGGACGGCTTTCGATAATTTCAACCGTATCCCCTTCCTGTGCTTCATTCTGTTCATCGTGCACATGGCAGACTGTCCGACCGCGAACGGTTTTCCCGTACAACGCATGACGGTATCGTCGCTGAATTTCAACCCGCAACGTTTTGTCCATTTTGGCACTGGCCACTATGCCTGTCAGTTTTTTTCGCATTTCTTCTACTTACCCTAACGAGCCTGATTAAGCATTATTCTGCTGACTTAATTCGCGTTCACGACGGATTGTCTGAATCCGGGCAATTTCCCGTCTGAGCCGCTTAATGTTACTCGGTGCATCGAGCCGCTCGGTTGCCGCCTGGAAGCGCAACTGAAACAGTTCTTTCTGTGTTTCCTGCAGAGCAAATGACAATTGCTCATCATTCATCTCGCGTAATTCACTTGCTTTGGTCATCAGTCAAACCCAATGATTGTTTATCAGTCTCGCTGTAAGATGCAGACAGGACTAAAGTGTTTTAAAAATCAGTAATCTGGTCGCCAGCCCTAGAGGGACGGACGACGTTCTACCAGCCGGACGTTAACTGGTAACTTGTGTGCCACACGAGCGAAACAGCGTTTTGCTGCCTCGTGCGAGACACCTGCCAGTTCGAACAGAACCGTACCTGGCTTGACGACGGCTACCCAGTGATCCGGTTCCCCTTTTCCCTTACCCATACGGGTTTCCAGAGGACGGGATGTTACCGACTTCTGCGGGAAGATCCGGATATAGAGCTTACCTTCACCTCGAACATATTGTGTGGCTGCAATTCGGCACGCTTCGATGGTTTGAGCTGTGATATGCCCCGGGTCCAGAGATTGTAAGCCCCATTCACCAAAGGCAACAGTGTTACCACGTGTCGCATTACCTTTTATGCGCCCTCTTTGGCTTTTGCGGTGCTTGACCCGCTTTGGCATTAACGCCATCGCGATTCTCCTCATCTGAATAATCACCAAGGTCAATCCAAACTTTCACTCCGATGACTCCGAAGGTGGTGTGTGCCTCGCGGAATCCGTAGTCAACGTGACGCTGCAGAGTCGACAGGGGGATTGAACCACGGCTGGCTTTTTCACGCCGTGACATTTCCGCACCACCCAAACGACCGGAAAGCTCGATCTTAATTCCATGAACGCCCGTTTCCATTACCTGGTCCAGGGCACGCTTAATAGTTCTTCGGAAGCTACCACGCTTGGAAAGCTGCTGTGCGATATCTTCCGCTACCAACGCTGCACTCTGCAGTGCATTGTCGACTTCAATAATCTTCAATTCCATCCGACGACCGGTGAGATCTTCCAGTTCGGCTTTCAACCGGTCTACTTCCTGACCCTTACGACCAATGATGATCCCGGGACGGGCCGTAAATAAGTGCACCACTACCTGATCGCGAGTTCTTTCGATCTCCACTTTCGGGATGCCGGCAAACTTATATTTGGTTTGGATAAAGTTACGTACTTTCTGATCTTCAACCAGCAATGCCCCAAAATCTTTCTTGGAGGCATACCAACGACTTCTCCAGTCTTCAACGACTCCGACTCGAAATCCGGTTGGTCGAACTTTTTGCCCCATGATACAGGTTATCCTTTAAGTATTTCTGGTTGAGAATAATAAGTGTCTGGCAATAGTGATCCGATTACCTAAGGCAATTCGGGAGCTTCAATCGATACATGAATGTGAGACATCCGGCGACGAATTGTGTAAGCCATACCGCGGGCACGGGGCTGGATCCGTTTGAACATCGGACCGCCGTCAACGCGTGCTTCGGTGATCTTCAGGCCTTCCACATTGCGGGCACCTTTATCTTCAGCATTGGCCATCGCACTCTTGATAACCTTTTCCAGGAAACGGGCACCCCGGTTCGGAATGTATTTCAAAGAATCCAGACCTTCCGAAGCAGTCATTCCCCGAACCATGTCTGCAAAAGGACGCACCTTAGTTGCTGAGATTCGTGCAAATCGATGCATTGCTCGAACTTGCCCCATGACGATTACTCCACTTCACTATTGCTTAATTTCTATCGGTTATCGGCCTGTCAGGCCGTAATCACCACCAACACAAACAGTTTATTTCTTCTTAACGGTATGGCCGCGGAAGTTACGGGTCAGGGAGAACTCTCCCAGCTTGTGACCCACCATTTCTTCGGTGACATACACGTTTAAGTGAGCGCGCCCGTTATGCACCAGGAAAGTGTGACCTACAAATTCCGGAGTAATAGTTGAAGCCCGAGCCCATGTCTTGATCGGCGTCTTTTTTCCCGATTCGTTCAACTTCTCAATCTTCTTCAGAAGTTTAACGTCAACATAAGGCCCTTTTTTCAGAGAGCGACCCATAAAACTTGTCCTCAATTATCGAAAACAGATAGTTATTTTTTATTCAGTTCAACACACTACGTCAGAGTTTCAGCTGACCATAACGACGAGACTTACGCCGCCGAATGATAGCCTTTGATGAAGCTTTTTTCTTCTTGCGGGTCTTTCCACCTTTCGCAAGCTTACCAGTCGGGCTACAGGGATGACGACCCCCGGAGTTACGACCTTCACCACCACCCATCGGGTGTGCAACAGGGTTCATACAGGTACCACGCACGTGAGGACGACGCCCCATCCAGCGTTTACGACCAGCTTTACCCAGTACAATTTTTGTATGTTCAGAGTTACCAATTTCACCGATCGTTGCCCGACAGGAACTGGGAACACGACGCACTTCGCCGGAAGGCA
The DNA here is from genome assembly GCF_008329715.1 of Gimesia chilikensis. Taxonomy (GTDB): domain Bacteria; phylum Planctomycetota; class Planctomycetia; order Planctomycetales; family Planctomycetaceae; genus Gimesia; species Gimesia chilikensis. The sequence goes on from NZ_VTSR01000005.1 coordinate 375,280, forward strand.
GAGTGATCTGAGCCCAGTTATCTTCGCGAGCGTTCAGAACAGCACCCGTACCGGCACTCCGGCACAGCTGTCCGCCACGACCTGGCTGCATTTCAACATTGTGTACCATCGAACCCAGCGGAATGTTTGCCAGAGGCATACAGTTGCCGACGTTCGGCTCAACCTTTTCGCCACTGACCACAGTATCGCCAGCGGTCAAACCTTCCGGTGCCAGGATGTAACGCTTTTCACCATCAACATAGTGCAGCAGCGCGATCCGGGCCGAACGGTTGGGATCGTATTCAATCCCGTTAACCTTGGCTGGAACACCATCTTTATTCCGACGGAAGTCGATCAGACGATACATCCGCTTGTGTCCGCCGCCACGATGCCGTGCGGTGATCACACCCTGGTTGTTTCGTCCACCTTTTTTCTTGTATCGTACGAGCAGGGATTTCTCAGGAGCCTTCTTACGATCAGTGATCGCTGCGAAATCGCTCACCGATGCACCACGCCGACCTGGTGTTGTTGGCTTGTAGAATCGGATTCCCATAATTTATTTCCTCAATGATCTGCTGGTTTCAAAAACCGGTTCACAATCTGTCTTCAATGCAACTCAACCTGCGGCTTAGAAGAATGAAATACGATCATCCTCGTGCAGTTCGACAATTGCCTTCTTCCAGGATTTTGTATAACCAACTTTATATCGATGGCGACGTGGCTTTCCGCCCCGGTTCTGGGTTCGCACGGAAACCACACGCACATTCCATAAATCAGATACCGCTTTTTTGATATCCGTTTTTGTCGCTGACTTATCAACAACAAACGTGTATGTATTGTAAGACTCAGACTGATGAGTCCCTTTTTCTGTCACCAACGGCCGGATGACGACCTGATACGGTTCCAGCTGAACGCCTTTTTTTGAACCATCTGACATAACTGTTAACCTCAATATCCAGACTGGACTTTTAAACCAGGCACTTCGTCAAATTAACCTTCATTCCGACCGAGCAGTGCATCCAGGGCTGACTTGGTCAGCACCATCTGCCGCTGATGCAGAACATCGTATGCATTCAGATCACTGGCGGGTGAAACCTGAACCCCGGCAATATTGCGGGCAGACTTCCAGACCACAGGATCATGACCATCAACCGTCAACAGACAACTGGTGCCGGTCAGACCGAGTGCTTTCAGCACACCGGCGACTTCTTTTGTTTTTGGTACTTCAAGAGCCAGCTCATCCAGCAGTGTTACCTGCTCATCTTCAAACTTACTCAGAATCGCCATCCGGGTTGCGAGCTTAACGGCCTTCTTGGGAAGACGGTAGCTCCAGTCTTTTGGAGACTTGGCAAAAGTGTGACCACCGCCCCGACGAACAGGAGTCCGGATCGCACCAGCACGGGCACGACCAGTACCTTTCTGACGAAACAGCTTCCTGGTACTACCAGCCACCATACCGCGGCTTTTGGACTTTGCAGAACCAATCCGCTTATTCGCCTGGTACATCACAACCACATCGTGGAGCAACTGGCGGTTGATACCACTGGCCAGTTCGGTGGACTCGAACTCATACTTGCCCACTTCTTTGCCAGCTTTATCTTGAATTGCAACTGAAATCATTTCGACACCATTTATTAAGGCAGAATCAGGTAACTACTTCAAACACCCGAATCAATATTTGTTAGTATGACGAATGACGAGATCACCACCGTTAGGACCGGGGACTGCACCTCTTACCAGAAGCACACCGTTCTCTTCGTCAACGCGGACAACTTTCAAGTGTCTGACAGTAATCTGCTTACCACCATACCGACCACCCATCCGTGTCCCCTTAAGAACACGAGAAGGATCTGCACTCATACCAATTGAACCACCATGGCGGTGCACACGCTTTACACCGTGTGTCGCACGCTGCCCGGAGAAGTTATGACGTTTCATAACCCCGGCAAAACCACGACCTTTGCTGGTTCCAATCACGTCAATGTGAGATACTTCATTGAACAGCGAAACGGTAAGCTCGTTACCCACTTCGCAGCCATGATCTTCACCATCAACGCGAAACTCTTTAATAAACCGCTTGGGTTCACAACCGGCCTTATCGGCAACGGCCACACCCGCTTCTGTACGTTTTTTCTGACGCTTACTGTCCAGGGCAGCAACATGACCACGCTCACTGCGAGCAGAGAGACGACGAGGCTTATCTTCAAAACCGACCTGAACCGCTTCGTAGCCATCGGTGTCTAACGTGCGCACCTGCAACACATGGCAGGGGCCAGCCTGAATCACCGTAACAGGAACCAGGACTCCATCGTCGTAAACTTGGGTCATTCCGACCTTTTTACCCAGCAGACCGACAGGCATACTCATCACCCTTAAACAACGGGAACAGAGCTTCTACGAAATCCGCCCGCAGGCGAAAGCAAGAAGCATAGCACCACCAGCGATCGAGTCGCCGGATCCCTAACCAATCAAGCAGACCCGGCGCAACACCAGACCTGCGAGCATCATAACGAAAACTTTAAAAGAACTAGTTTCCGCCAGCGGACGCCTTAATTTTAATATCAACCCCAGCAGGCAGAGACAATTTATTCAAAGCATCAATCGTCTTGCCGGTTGGAGACAAAATATCAACCAAACGCTTATGAGTCCGAATTTCAAACTGCTCACGAGATTTCTTGTCGATGTGAGGCCCCTTCAAGACCGTATATCGCTCAACCCGCGTCGGCAGAGGAATGGGGCCATGCACAATCGCACCGGTTCGCTTCGCCGTATCAACAATATCTGCTGCCGACTGATCCAACACGGAGTGATCATAAGCTTCCATGCGAATTCTAATTCGCTCTTGACTCGCAACGGCCACCAATAAATTCCTTCATTAAAATATGACTCAGACCCTGTTTAGACAATTTTCTCGCACAGGGAAGCGAGCAATATTACTGAGAGCCTCACCGGTTGTCAACAACCCCAATAAAGCAGAAAATGCTTTTTTTGAAATTCTGACATTCCAGCTCAATCAGCGACCCAGCCACTGTTCATTTGAAACCTGCCAGGCAACTTTCAAAATCGTAGACGTGACAAGTTACACATTCACCCCCTGGATACCAAGGCTGCCACGTCTCAAAATTTTAAAAATTATCCAATCATCTCTTTTAAAACGCTTTGCGGAGCCGCAGCATACTTCAAAGGCTCCATCGAGAACGATGCCCGCCCCTGCGATAGACTGCGAATCTGGGTAGAATAGCCAAACAGTTGCGACAAAGGCGCCTCGACCTCCATCACACACAAATCTCCGCGCCATTCGCTGTTGAGCACATTCGCATTCCGCGAACTGAGATCCGCCTGGATGTTCCCACGAAATTCATCAGGCGTCACCACTTCCATTTTCATGATTGGCTCGAGCAACTGAATCTTCGCGTCCATAATGCAGCCATGCAGCGCTTCGGAAGTTGCCGCCTCGACCGCCACATCGTTGGTTTCACCCTCGCGCGACTGGGCATCCAATACCACAAACTGCACATTCATCAAAGGAAACCCAACCTGGCCTCCCCCGTCGACACCTAACCGCAGCGTTTCCATCAACTCTTTTTCTAACTCCGGATTCAACTCATTCGGCTTTAGCTGACTCTTGATGGAAATCGGCTTATCCCCCTTGAAGGGCTCCAGCCGCAGCTTGACTTTGAAATACATATTCCCATTGGCCGAAGGACGATTGAACTCGACCTCTTTCTCGACAGCAGCAGAAACAGTTTCCCGATAACTCACGCGCGGCTTATGCACCCGCACACTCAAGTTGAACTCTTTCTGCATCCGGTTTCGCAACACTTCCAGGTGCAATTCGCCCATCCCGGAAACAATAGTCTGACCCGTCTCCTCGTTAGCCACAGCCTTGAACGTGGGATCCTGACGAGACAGCTTCTGCAACGTATCTTCAAGCTTCTTCCGGTCCGCACTCGATTCCGGCTCGACCGCCATTGAGATCACAGTCTCAGGAAACGAAATGGTTTCCAGCAAAATCGGATGCTGAATTTCACACAACGTATCACCAGTCACGGCTTCTTTCGGTCCGATCACCCCGATGATATCGCCGGCATCAATACTGTCCGTCTCAACCTTCTCACGCGCCCCGGCCTGCACACGCCACAACTGACTGACCAGTTCCTTCTTACCGGTCCGCGGATTCAACAGACGACTGCCACTCTTCAACTGCCCCGAGTAAACTCGCATGAAACACAAATCGCCGTGCTTGTCCGCCTGAATCTTAAAGACCAGCCCACACATCGGCTCATCCACACTTGGACCGCGCGTTTCGTGACCACCCGCCTCACCGCCCCGCTTTTTGGGCTGGGGATTAATCCCCTCCACCGGCGGCCGATCCAGCGGACTGGGCAGGAAGCTCGTCACACCATCCAGCACAGGCTGGACACCAATATAATTCAGAGAGGAACCACAGAAAGTCGGCTGCAGATCACCCCTAAGCGTCGCCTCACGGAGCAACCTGATAATGACATCCTCTGCAATGTCTTCAGTCTCGTAATACTGCTCCAGAACCGCCTCATCCAGCTCAGCTACCGACTCCAGTAATCTGGCGCGCCATTCCTGTGCCTGTTCCAGATAGGCTTCCGGAATCTCCTGCACTTCGAACTGATCCCCCATCGACTCCTGGTCATAGAACAGGGCCCGCATCTTAATCAGATCAATCACACCACTGAAGGAATCGCCGGTCGATGTTGTGCCTTCACCAATGGGAATCTGCAACGCCACGGGATTGCCCCGCAAACGCTTTTTAATCTCTTCAAACGTCCGCTCGAAGCTGGCGCCGATACGGTCCATCTTGTTAATGAAACAGATGCGGGGTACATTGTATTTATCCGCCTGCCGCCAGACCGTTTCACTCTGCGCTTCAACGCCTTCCATCGCACTGAAGACCACGACCGCACCATCGAGTACGCGCAGACTGCGCTCGACTTCAGCCGTGAAGTCGACGTGCCCGGGAGTGTCGATAATATTGATCGTGTGCCCGTTCCACTTACAGGTAATCGCCGCAGAATAAATCGTGATCCCCCGCTTCGCCTCCTCTTCGTCGAAGTCGGTTGCAGTCGTACCTTCATCCACCCCGCCCGGGCGGTGCAGGAACTTGGCGTAGTAGAGAATTCGCTCGGTGGTCGTCGTCTTACCGGCGTCAATATGAGCGATAATCCCAATGTTTCTGATCTGATCTATTGAAGTTGACATCCTGGTCCTGCCATTCCAACTGAAATTGAATCACAAAAACAAAACCCAACTGCCGCGAATCCTCCATTGGACTTCAACCGGCCAGCTGGCTTCAGACTTTTCAATCTACAAAAAAAAAGACGCAGCAGGCAATGGTTTATCACCATCGCCAGTGCGTCTGATTGATCGTTACTTTGCCTTAGCGTGAGAAGGCGAAGTGAGCAAATGCCTTGTTCGCTTCAGCCATACGATGAATATTCTCACGGGTAGTGATGGCAGTACCTTCTTTTTTGTGTGCAGACAGAATTTCGTCAGCCAGACGAACTTCCATCGGACGACCTTTCTTGCCGCGAATCGCAGCCAGAATCCAGCGAATCGCCAGAGTCTGCTGACGCTTGGGATTCACAGGGGTTGGCACCTGGTAAGTAGCACCACCAACACGCTTCGAACGAACTTCAACACTGGGCTTCACATTTTCGACAGCCTGTGTGAAAACTTCGATCGGCTCAGCATCGGGGATACGCTCTTTAATGCGATCCAGGGCCGAGTAGAACACGTTTTGAGCAATGCTCTTTTTGCCATCATGCATCAGACAGTTAACAAACTTGGAAGCCAGCAGTGAATTGAACCGCGGATCTGGCTTCAGCTGAGTCGCACTGGCTGTAAACTTCTTGCTCATTCCATCTTTTCCTCTGACATTTGCCTCAGCACCTCACGGGGCACTGATGAATGTAATCAAACTGTGTGAATTTTTATGCTTGATAAACCAGGCGACTATTTGGGGCGCTTGGTTCCGTAACGGCTACGTGCCTGACGACGATCATTGACGCCCAGGGTATCCAGAACGCCACGAATCACTTTGTAACGCACACCAGGAAGGTCGCGAACGCGACCACCACGCACCAGCACGATCGAGTGCTCCTGCAGGTTATGACCTTCACCGGGGATGTAAGCCGTCAGTTCCTTGCCGTTCGAAAGACGAACACGGGCCACTTTACGCAGAGCGGAGTTCGGCTTTTTCGGGGTCACTGTCTTGACCTGCAGACAAACCCCACGCTTCTGAGGGCAACCTTCCAGCAGCGGAGTCTTACTCTTAGAGGTCTGCTTCTTTCTTGGCTTACGAATCAATTGATTAATTGTTGGCATCGAGATAACCCATCTTCGTTCAATGCTTGAACTTCAATAATAACTTCTATTTACAGGCAGCCATTGTAACAAATGACCACTATTATATGCAATTAATTCCCTGTTGCCAGAGTTAGGAACGGAACAATGTATCCAGCCTGCAGGCATCCGTCAAGTCTCACGAATCTCTCAATTCGGGATCTGAGACAAAGTGAATTTTCCTGGCAGACCAGATACGCTTCCTTCATTCCTTTACTCGTCAAAAGGGTTCGGACTGGGGCTCGGCGGGGTGCTGTCCAGGGAAGAATCAGAGCCCCCCTGTCCATACTCTTCCGAATCCTGCCCACCGCCCAGCGGAACCGGCTTGTCGGGCTGCACTTCGTTCAACAGGCTCATCCGTGCTGCCAGAATCCGCTCTTTTTCGGCCTTCAGTTCTTCCAGAGCCTCGGGACGAATCCGAACTTCGGCAGTCTGGTGCTGATAGAACCCGGTACCGGCAGGAACCAGGTGACCCAGAATCACGTTTTCCTTCAGACCAACCAGGTAGTCGACCCGACCGGCCAGAGCCGCTTCGGTGAGCACCTTGGTGGTTTCCTGGAAGCTGGCTGCAGAGATGAAACTTTCACTCTGAACCGAAGCCTTGGTAATCCCCAGCAACTGCGAGCTGGCCGAAGCCGGACGCGGCTTGGAGAAGCTGGCAGGTCCCTGACCGGCCAGTTCTACCTGGGCATTCACTTCTTCGATCGTCGCCAGAGGTACCAGGTCGCCTGGCTGGAAGTCAGTATCGCCGGAATCGACGACCTTCACGCAGGCACTGGTTTCTTCATTGATCTTCTGGAAGGCCAGTTTATCCAGCACGATGCCCGGCAGCAGATTGGTATCACCCACATCTTCTACCAGCACCTTACTCAACATCCGGGAAATAATGATTTCCAGATGCTTATCGTCAATCGTCACACGCTGTGCACGATACACGTTCTGAATTTCATGCAGCAGGTACTGCTGAACGGCCTCGGTACCACTCACACGCAGAATGTCGTGCGGAACCAGCGGACCACGCACCAGTGCGTCTCCCGCTTTCACCAGGTCGCCGGCGTGTACCAGCAGGTGCTTACCGTGAGGAATGACATGCTCAACTTCGGTGCCGTCTTCCCCGCGGACAATCACGATTCGCTTACCACGTTTCTTCTCAGGAACGAACTCGACTTCACCGTCGATTTCCGCGAGAACCGAAGGATCCTTTGGACGACGGGCTTCGAACAGTTCGGTCACACGCGGCAGACCACCGGTGATGTCCTGCGTACCGGAAGATTCACGGGGGTTCTTCGCGACCACCGTACCAGCGGTGATCTGCTGACCTTCTTCCACTTCGATACTTGCTTTTTCAGGCAGGTAGTAGAAGTCCAGAATCTTGCCTGTACCATCTTCGATGATGATCTGCGGATGCAGTTCCCCTTTGTGTTCGATGATCGAACGGCGAATGTGACCACTGGGGTCCTTGTCGGTGCGGATGGTCTTGCCTTCCACACACTCTTCGAAGCGGACGCGACCGCCCACTTCCGCCAGGATCGAAATCGAGTGCGGGTCCCACTGACAGATGACCTGGCCTTCAGCAACATCATCCCCTTCAGCAACACGCAGGGTTGCACCGTTGGGAATGGTGTAACGTTCGAGCTCACGGCCCTTCACATCGTTGACCACCACTTCACCGTTTCGAGTCAGTACAACGCTCATACCTTCGTTGTTGACCACGGTCCGGATACGGGCAAATGTAACTTTACCGGCACGACGGGTCCGAATTTCGCTTTCTTCCACTTCACGGGAAGCAGTACCACCAATGTGGAACGTACGCATCGTCAACTGAGTACCAGGCTCACCCACACTCTGGGCAGCGATGATACCCACGGCCAGACCCTCTTCGACCAGCGAACCGGTGGAAAGGTCCATCCCGTAACACAGACGACAGATCCCCAGCGAAGATTCGCAGGTCATCGGGCTGCGTACCTGGATCTTTTCCAGACCCATGCTTTCAATCCGACGGGCGATGTCCACGGTGATCATCTCGTTTTCACGCACGATCACTTCGTCGGTAATCGGATCGACGATGTTCGTCCGGCTGACGCGACCACGGATCGCATCGGTCAGACTCATTTCGACCTTTTCACCACGGTAGACCACACCACGGGTCATACCCTGGGTCGTACCACAGTCGTGCTCGGTGACAACCACGTTCTGACAGATGTCTGCCAGCTTACGTGTCAGGTAACCTGAGTCCGCTGTTTTCAGAGCGGTGTCAGCCAAACCTTTACGGGCACCATGGGTCGAACTGAAGTATTCCAGTACGGTCAGACCTTCACGGAAGTTCGCCTTAATCGGCGTTTCGATGATCTCACCACTCGGCTTGGCCATCAGACCACGCATACCACCGAGCTGACGCATCTGTTCGATACCACCACGAGCACCAGAATTCGACATCAGATAGATCGGGTTCACATACTTCCCGCCTTCACGATAGTCGTTTTCCAGCTCGTGCATCATCGATTCGGTAATCTGCTCACGAGCGTGAGTCCAGGTATCGAGAACCTGGTTATAACGCTCTTCAGCAGTAATCAGACCACGATCGTACAGCTTGTTTTTCTGCAGAACGGTCTTTTCCGAATCCCCGATTACCTTCGCCTTATTCGGCGCGGTTTTCAGGTCGCTGGTTGCGAATGACAGACCACTGAGCGTTGATTCCCGGAAACCGGTTTCCTTCATCTTGTCGAGCAGGTTGATCGTTTCGCGACGACCCAGCTCCAGATAACAGTCGGAAATCACGTTCGAAAGGTCACGCCCCTTCATCGTCAGGTTGTAGTAAGCCATCTTCTTGGGCAGAATGTCATTGAAGATCACACGACCGGTGGTCGTTTCAATCAGACCGCCCATCTTGAAGTCGTCGGCCCCTTCCCCTTTGATCCGTTTGTCAGAAGGCATCCGGACCTTGATGATGGCATGGCGATCCAGCTTCTTCTGCTGGAAGGCGGCGTGCACTTCACCCACATTGGAGAAGACCATTCCTTCCCCGACCCGCTCTGTTTTCTTGAGCGTCAGGTAGTAGCACCCCATCACGATATCCTGAGAAGGACGAATGATCGGTGCCCCGTCGGAAGGACTGAAGATGTTGTTGGTTGACAGCATCAGAGTTGTGGCTTCTACCTGAGCTTCGATGGACAGAGGCAGGTGAACCGCCATCTGGTCGCCGTCAAAGTCAGCGTTGAATCCACCACAGACCAGCGGATGGACGCGGATCGCGTTTCCTTCCACCAGAATCGGCTCGAAGGCCTGAATCCCCATACGGTGCAGCGTGGGAGCACGGTTCAACAGCACCGGATGGTTTTGAATGACTTCATCCAGGATGTCCCACACGTCCTCGTCTTTACGTTCCAGCATCCGCTTGGCGGACTTGATCGTATCGGCGTGCCCGCTGTCTTTCAGACGACGGATAATGAACGGCTGGAACAGTTCGAGTGCGATCTTCTTGGGCAGACCACACTGATGCAGTTTCAGTTCCGGCCCCACCACGATCACACTACGGGCAGAGTAGTCAACACGTTTACCCAGCAGGTTTTCACGGAAACGTCCCTGCTTACCTTTGATCATGTCGGTCAAAGATTTCAGCGGACGGTTGGAAGAACCAAGCACGGGTCGCTTACAGCGGTTGTTGTCGAACAGAGCGTCGACAGACTGCTGCAGCATACGCTTTTCGTTACGCACGATTACTTCCGGTGCGTTGAGGTCGACCAGCTTCTTCAACCGGTTGTTCCGGTTGATAATGCGGCGATACAGGTCGTTCAGGTCACTGGTGGCGAAGTTGCCGGAATCCAGCAGCACCAGCGGACGCAGATCCGGAGGAATCACGGGAATCACTTCCAGCACCATCCACTCGGGACGGTTGTCACTGTCACGCAGTGATTCCACAATCTTCAGACGCTTGATGTAGTCCTTGCGTTTCTGCTGGCTGTTGGTTTCAAACAGATCCTTGCGGAGCTGTTCGGAGAGCTCAACCAGGTTCAGGCTCATCAGCAGTTTCTTGATCGCTTCGGCACCCATTTCGATTTCGAAGGAACCGGGGCCGTACTTGGCCTGATTCTGCCGAGCTTCCTCTTCGGTCATCGTCTGGCACATTTCGAGCGGGGTGTCGCCCGGATCAGTTACCACGTAATCCTGGAAGTAAATCACTTTTTCCAAGGCGGTGGTCTTCATATTCAGCAGAGCACCCAGGCGGCTGGGCATGGACTTGAAGAACCAGATATGCACGATCGGTGCTGCCAGCTCGATGTGCCCCATACGCTTTCTCCGCACACGACTGTGGGTCACTTTAACACCACAACGGTCGCAGATCATGCCCTTGTACTTCATCCCCCGGTATTTACCGCAGGCACATTCCCAGTCTTTTTCCGGCCCGAAAATACGTTCGCAGAACAGACCATCCCGTTCGGGACGGTAGGTTCGATAGTTAATCGTTTCCGGCTTCTTGACTTCTCCGAAGGACCAACTCCGAATATCGTGTGGACTGGCCAGACCGATTTTCACGGAACCGTAATCGTTAATTCGCTCGTAAGCTGTTTGTGCAACACTCACTGTGCACGCTCCTTATTTTCTGAACTATGTATGATCAGAGTTTGATCATGAAAAGAAACCTCACCCGGGCAACACGTCTCATCACTGAGCACGCATCAGGTAGGGTTCTTTTCCAGTTGTAGATTCAAACCAAGTCCACGAATTTCGTTGTTAAGCACGTCGAAGCTGGCGGGCGTTCCGGCTTCGAGTGTGTTTTCTCCATTGACCATCGATTCATAAATCTTGGTCCGGCCTTCCACATCGTCACTCTTAACAGTCAGCAGTTCCTGCAGAATGTAAGCGGCACCGTAAGCTTCCAGAGCCCAGACTTCCATTTCCCCGAATCGCTGACCACCAAAGCGGGCTTTACCACCCAGAGGCTGCTGCGTAATCAGAGAGTAAGGACCGGTAGAACGGGCATGCACTTTGTCATCCACCAGGTGGTGCAGTTTCAGCATGTAAATCTGACCGACGGTGGTTTTCTGCTCGTAAGCTTCGCCGGTACGACCATCGTACAACTGGGCCTTCCCGTCAGCAGGCAGACCAGCGGTATCCAGGTATTCCTGAATCGAAGTTTCCAGAGCACCATCGAATACCGGACAGACAGCACGGAAGCCGTGCTTCTCGGCAGCCCAACCCAGGTGGGTCTCCAGAATCTGTCCCACGTTCATACGACTCGGAACCCCCAGCGGGTTCAACATGATGTCGATCGGAGTTCCGTCTTCGGTGAAAGGCATATCTTCAATCGGCAGAACTTTGGAGATCACCCCTTTGTTACCGTGACGCCCAGCCATCTTGTCACCCACGGAAATCTGACGCTTGGATGCCACGTAGACTTTGACCATCTGCAGCACGCCGTTTGGCAGTTCTTCGCCACGCTTCATGCTGTTGATCTTCTGGTCGCAGGTATCGATCACATCTTCGACATTGGACCACAGATTTTCGATCACAGCACGGCAGTCGGCTTTCTTCTGCGGGCTGCGAATATCCAGGTTATCCAGGTGTGACAGGAAGTCGTGAGCATACTGAGAGACGAACTTGTCTTCGGTAATTTCACGAATCTTACGACCATCATCGTCAACCAGAGGCTGTCCCAGAGCCGATTCGAATTCCTTGAGAAACTCGCGGAATTCAGCGGCCACCTGTTCGTGTCCTTCTTCCTCGACCTTCTTCAGATCTTCGTCGTACTGCTTCCGTTCGTAGTCAGTCAGACTCATTCGACGGGCAAATTTCTCAGTGTGAATCACAATCCCTTCGACACCACTGGAAGCTTCGAGTGATTCGTTCTTCACGTCTTCACCCGCACGACCGAAGATCGCGTGCAGCAGTTTTTCTTCCGGTGTCAGTTCAGCTTTGGCTTTCGGAGAGACTTTACCAACCAGGATATCACCCTGGCGGACGCGGGTACCAACTTTGATAATCCCGTCTTCTCCGATGTGACGCAGTGCCTTTTCGCTGACGTTGGGAATGTCACGCGTGAACTCTTCACGACCCAGTTTGGTTTCGCGAATTTCCACATCGAATTCGTCGATGTGGATCGAGGTGTAGACGTCTTCTTTCACCAGACGCTCAGAAAGAATGATCGCGTCCTCGAAGTTATATCCATCCCATGACATAAACCCGACCAGCACATTCCGCCCCAGAGAGAGCAGCCCGTCTGCAGTCGCAGCACTGTCACAGAGAATCTGACCTTTCTTGACCTGGTCACCCACTCTCACGCAGGGAGTCTGGTTCAGACAGGTCCGCTCGTTAAGGCCTTCGTATTTTCGCAGACGATATTTCTTGCCGTCTACTTCCACACGGTTTCCGTCCACATAGGTCACCTTTCCGGCTTTCTCAGCCCGGACGACCATCCCCGAGTTCTGCGCGACAGCTGCTTCCATGCCGGTTCCCACCAGGGGAGGCTCGGCAATCAACAGCGGCACAGCCTGCCGTTGCATGTTAGAACCCATGAGTGCCCGGTTCGCATCGTCGTGTTCGAGGAACGGAATCAAACCGGCGGAAATCCCTACCATCTGTGCGGGGTCGACGTCAATGTAATCCACGGCACTGGCGGCAATCCAGACCACGTCATCCCGGAAACGGGCCATCACGCGATCTTCAGTGAAGCGACCTTTCTCCACGGGAGTATCGGCGGGAGCCACGTGCACTTCAGCCTCTTCATCGGCTCGCATCCAGTGCACTTCGTCGGTCAGCTTACCGTCTTTCACATAACGGTAAGGCGTCACGAGGAAGCCGTAATCATCGACCTTTGAGAAGATACTCAAACTGGAGATCAGACCAATGTTGGTACCTTCAGGAGTCTCAATCGGACAGATACGGCCGTAGTGAGAAATGTGAACGTCACGCACTTCGAAGCCGGCACGTTTCCGGTTCAAACCACCCGGTCCCAATGCACTCAGACGACGTTCGTGAGTCAGCATGGACAGCGGGTTCGTCTGGTCAACCACCTGCGAGAGTTCACTTCGACCGAAGAAGAAATCGATCGCAGCGGAAACACTCTTGGGATTGATCAGGGTCCGTGGAGACATTTCTTCCACGTCCTTCTGAGTCATACGTTCCTGCACGGTTCGACGCAGCTTCAGGAACCCTTTTCGGATTTCATCAGAAGCCAGTTCATCGATGGTTCGCAGACGACGGTTACCCAGGTTGTCGATGTCATCGACATACGCAGAAGAATCACCGACCCGCAGACGGACGAGATAGCGGATCGAGTTGATGAAGTCTTCCGGACGCAGGGTCATTTCGGTGTCAGGCACATCCTGCTTGAATTTCCGGTTGATACGGAAACGACCGACACGACCCAGACGATAACGGTTGACGTCAAAGAATTTTTCTTTGAACAGGTCAATCGCACGCTCCAGCTGAGGAGGGTTACCTGGACGCAGACGGGAATAGATTCGCAGCAGTGCTTCTTCGTGAGTAGCAGTCGGATCTTCGGCAATACTCTGCAGAACCAGCAGGTCATTAACTTCATCGACGACTTCAACTGTCTTCAGAGATGATTCGGTAATCTCTTCGGCCAACTCTTCAGTGATGGTGCCACAGCAGTCCAGAATGATCTCACCACACCGATCGTGACCAGCAGGATAAATCACATCTTCAGCAACGATCTTACCGACCAGCTTTTCGGCTGCATCTTTGTTGATCTTTTCTGACTTGGTTTCATAGAACAGTTTCACCAGGTCGGTGTCAGAAGAGTAATCTTTCGACATCGCCCGCAGCAGAGTCATCGCAGAGAACTTACCACTCTGGTCGATCCGCACACCCAGTGTGTCTTTCTTACCAACCACGAGTTCGATCCAGCTGCCACGCTCTGGAATCACGCGGCAGGAATATTCTTTCTTCTCACCAGGCTCTGAGCTGAGTACGAAGTCAACACCGGGAGAACGGTGCAGCTGACTGACGATCGCACGCTCGGCACCATTGATGATGAATTCTCCACCACCGATCATGACAGGCAGATCACCCAGGTAAACTTCTTCTTCGATCGGCTGCTCTTTCACCAGACGCAACCAGACGCGGAAAGGACGTCCGTAGGTCAGACGCAGCTGACGGCACTCGGTCGGAGTGTAACGAGGTTTTCCCAGTTCATACTTCACGTATTCCAACTGGTACTGTCCCTGATAACTCTCAATCGGGAAGACTTCACGAAGGATTTCTTCCAGGCCCTGGCTCTTGCGCTCACGGGGAGACTTATCGGCCTGAAGGAAGTTTGCATAGGAATCCGTCTGAATCTGTGTCAGATCAGACAATTCAAAGCTATGCTCAATGGTACCAAAATTCTTAACAGTTTGAGTGGGAATCGTTCGCTGTGCTGGAATCGGCATTAAGATGATCTTTTCTACTTACCTGGTGCCAGATGTGGAATTACTCCGCGCAGACCGCTCACGCGGCTGAAAGGAGCACTTGCCATGGATAGCGAGGAACCGCAGCGCGTACCTCGAGAGAATACAGCCCCGACTGCTGCATGAAAAGCGAATCGCTCGACGAAATTAAAGCCTGGTAAATCGCTCAATACTACTTTGCTATTCAAAAGAGAGTACAATGAGTCGATTGCTTAGACCATATGGGACTGACACGATGACTGATCGAAGCAGATAACTAAAGGAAACAAATCTATCAGCAACAAGGACATGCAACCAAGTGAGGTAGTCCTGAATAACAATAAACAAAAAAGCCAGCCTGCGCAACGACATACTATCGCACCGCAACCTGCAGGCTTTTATTCTAAACTGTCAAACAGCACACTTCAATTGCACGCAGAAAAAAACCATATAAATGTACATAGTAACACAAGACTAACCTGTGCCAAAGCAAGCTTCAGCACAGGTTAAATCCAGATGGCTTTTTCCTCAGCGACGATTTACTTAACTTCAGCGGAACCGCCTGCTTCTTCAACTTCCTTAACCAGAGCTTCAGCATCTTCCTTGGAGACGCCTTCTTTCAGCGGCTTAGGAGCACCTTCTACCAGTTCTTTGGCTTCCTTCAGACCGAGGCCTGTGGCGCCACGAACGACTTTAATAACCGGAATCTTGTTGTCGCCGAATCCGGTCAGAATGACGTCGAATTCAGTCTTTTCTTCAGCAGCTTCACCGCCACCGTCTCCACCACCAGCGGGGCCAGCCATCATGACGGCGCCACCGGCTGCAGCTTTGATTCCATGAACTTCTTCGAGGTAATCAGCCAGTTCTTTAGCCTGGAGCAGAGTCAAACCAGCAATTTTGTCGCCCAGTTCTTTGGTTTCTTCACCAAATTCAGTTGTTGCTTCGGCTGTCGCCATCTTCTCTTTCCTTTCGCACGAATGCGTAAAAAAAATCTCTCAATAGTGTAAATCAAATCAACGCCGCTACGTCACTACGGTCGTTGCTACAAATTTTTGAATATCCGCCTCAGGGAGAGACAGACCGGCCGTCTATCCTTCTTCGCCTTCGGCGATCGACTTGATCTGTCCGACCACGGTTCCACCTGGCCCTTTGAGTGTCGCTGCCAGCTGTGAACCAGGTCCGAGGATTCGACCGACAATGTCTGCGATCAGTTCCATACGACCAGGGCTCTTGCTCAGCTTGGTCACATCATCAGTGGACAGAGAGGTTCCCTCTGTCAGACCACCCTTGATGTCGAGCTCCTGGATTTCCTTAGCCCATTTGCTCATCTCTTTAGAGAGCTCAACGATATCCTCGCCACCCCAGACCAGAGTTGAAGGTCCCTTGAGAACCTCTTCCAACCCCTCAATGCCTTTATTGGCAAACGCCCGTCGAGCGAGTGAGTTCTTGACTGTCAGAGCAGAGAGCCCTTTTTCCTGCAGTTTGATGCGGAAACTGTTATCAGTAATCGCATCCACTTTTGCAGAATCTATCACGACGAAGTCGCGGACATCGCCGATCTGGGATTCAATCTCCGAGATGATCATTTCTTTTACAAATTTACTCATTGGATCTCTTCCAGCTTGTTAAACGCCGAAAACAGCAATATGTGATGTTATATAAAATCTGTCAGGATTCGACGCTCCCCATTACAGGGCAACAGAAATCCCCGGGCTCATGGTTGCCGAAACGGCGACGTTTCTCACATAAGCACCTTTGACTGAAGAAGGACGCAAGCTGTCCAGATACTTCAGCATCGCCTGGATATTTTCGATTAACTGAGCTGGTTCAAACGACATCTTGCCAACCCGGCAATGCACGTTTCCACCAGCGTCGACACGAAATTCGACTTTACCAGCTTTGTAATCTTTCACTGCAGTTTCCACATCCTGGGTAACTGTACCAGCACGTGGTGAAGGCATCAGACCGCGGGGTCCAAGCACACGACCGAGCGGACCAACCACACCCATCATGTCGGGAGTGGCGATCGCAACGTCGAAGTCGAGCCAGCCACCTTTAATTTTGTCAGCCAGATCTTTACCACCAGCGGCATCTGCACCAGCAGCTTCGGCAGCTTCCAGATTGGCGCCCTGGGCGAACACAACAACTCGCTGTGCTTTACCAATTCCGTGTGGAAGAATAATGGAACCACGCACCAGCTGATCTGCCTGGCGGGGATCAACACCCAGACGCACAGCCAGTTCTACAGTCTGATCCATTTTGACCGGCTTGATAGCAGCTGGCAGATCGCTATCCAGCGATTTCAGCGCCCCTACAGCCTCTTCCAGACTGACAGTGCCGAGACCTGACAGCTTTTCATTGTAATGCTTTGTTCGCTTGGATTGTTTTCCCATGACTCTTTTATCCGGTAAACGTGCTGTTTGTATTGATGAAATCTGATAGTACTTAAGGGCAGCCTGCCGCCCGTTTCAGATTATTTTTCGACTTCAATGCCCATGCTGCGGGCAGTTCCGGCAATAATCTTGGCAGCCTGATCGATGTTTGGTGCATTCAGGTCTTCGAACTTGGTCTTGGCGATTTCCTTCAGTTGATCAACGGTCACTTTGCCGACCTTGTTCTTCTTAGGGTTCCCTGCCCCTTTAGCAACCTGAGCAGCCTGCTTGAGCAGAACCGCAGCCGGAGGGCTCTTCAGAACAAAGTCGAAAGAACGATCGTTAAAGATACTGATCACAACAGGAATAGTCGTTCCCGCCATATCCTTGGTACGCTCGTTGAACTGCTGCACAAACTGTCCAATGTTGACACCGTGTGGACCCAGAGCTGTACCAACTGGAGGAGCCGGGGTAGCCTGACCACCGGGAATCTGAACTTTTACTTCTGCAACAAGCTGCTTAGCCATTTTGACCGACTTTCAAAACACTTTATAAACAGGTGAATCAAATATATCTTTTTAATGCCGAGTCAGGAGACCCGTCACACTTTTTCAATTTGCCAGTATTCCAGCTCTGAAGGTGTTGGACGGCTGAAGATCTCAATCAGAACCGTCACTTTACCACTGGCTTCATCAATGGCATCAATCGTGCCTTCAAAGCCTTCAAACGCACCATCTTTAATTTTGACAACATCGCCTGTCTGGAAATCCAGCTTAATTTTGACAGGTGTTTCTTCCTTGGTCTCTTCACGACCCAGCATGCGGGAAATTTCATGTTCCTGCATCGGAATCGGCTGACCAGCGGCCCCGGTAAAGTCGCCAACGCCATTCGTTGACCGCACCAGATACCAGCTGTCATCATTCAACTCCACCTGGATCATCAGATAACCAGGATAGAGCTTGCGTTCATAAACGCGTTTCTTACCACCTTTTGTTTCAACTACTTTTTCTGTGGGGATGATAATTTCCCCAAAGTACTCTTCCAGGCCGTCCCGCTTAATTCCCCGCAACAGGGCATCACGAATCGATTTTTCGCGGTTGCTTTGTACTTTCAGTACGTACCACTGCCGCTTCTCTGATCCCTCCGAATTTTCAGAGGTTGGTTCAGAACCCGAATCATTACTCATGAGACACCTTCAATCAGACCTTCGACGACAACAAAAGCCCTGATTTTACTCGAATGCGACAAACAAAGAGACCGCCAAAACCGGAATCGCCCATAATGAGCAGGAAGACCATTTTATTCAAGAAGCAGAGATCAAAAAATCTCTGTTATTCGCTGAATGCCGGCCACGTCCTGCTTCAAATCCTGAGAAAGCCGATCAACTGGAAGAGGGCCTGCCAGAACAAATCGAATGCCAGCAGCAGAAACGCCAACAGAAACATGACCACAATCACGACTGTCGTTGAACGCCACAGCTGCTCCTTGGTTGCCCAAGTCACTTTGCTTACCTCGGCTTCCACCGAAATCAGGAAGTCAGCAAACCGGGGAAAATTCACCAGACGGTATGCCAACCATGCGGAAATCACGACCACTCCGACCGCAATTCCCTTCTGCAGCCCTGCAGACATCCCCAGGGGCAATACGTTATACAGCGAATAGGCGCCAAAAATCGCCACGGCCACCAGACCGATCGCAGTCAACTGACGCACCAGGCGCCCCTGATTCCTTTTATATAAACCACCACTAACCAGAGTGGCAGAAAATGCTTGTTCCGTTTTGGATTTAGCCATGAGACCGACTTACTAACTACCAGATACCTATGGTGTGAACCACTGGAACCGCAAACCTGTTTTCCTGAGCCGACACTCGACCGAAACCCATTCAGCCAAAGTCGACATCAACAGTAAAACTTTCATAAACACGGGCGGAGGGACTTGAACCCCCAACCGCTGGATTTGGAATCCAGTGCTCTGCCAATTGAGCTACACCCGTCCACAACATTGAACTGACCAAACAGATTTGACCACCGGAAGTAACTCGAAACAACGCACACCAGCTCACAAAATCCCGGTCAGCAAGCCTTATTTCTTGCGCGACTCTTTGTGCAATGTGTGACGCCGCAGCTTGGGGCAGTATTTCATCAATGAAAGCCGCTCAGTGCCGCGAGTCTCCTTACTGACCCGATAGTTTCTCATACCAGTCTCAGTACACTCTAACCAAACATATTCACGTGCCATAACAGCCCTCAGTCCCCACGGACATCAATTTCACAAATCAACTGTAACTTGAAGATGTCCACCCTGCCAAAACAGGGTGGACACCACTTATCTTCAAACCGAAGCGATCGTTCGACTACTCGACGATCTTGGTAACCACACCAGAACCGACGGTACGACCACCTTCGCGAATCGCGAAACGGCTACCTTCGGACATAGCGATTGGCTTACCGAGTTCAACTTCAACTTCAACGTTATCACCAGGCATACACATTTCTGCGCCACCCAGCAGCGTGGTTGAACCGGTTACGTCAGTGGTACGGAAGTAGAACTGAGGACGATATCCGTTGAAGAACGGAGTATGACGACCACCTTCTTCTTTGCTCAGCACGTATACCTGACCTTCGAACTTGGTGTGCGGAGGAATGGAACCGGGAGCAGCCAGAACCTGACCACGCTCGACGTCTTCCTTCTTGGTACCACGCAGCAGGATACCAACGTTGTCACCGGCCAGACCCTGATCCAGAGTCTTCTGGAACATTTCAACACCGGTACAGGTTGTTTCCTGAGTGTCACGCAGACCGACGATTTCAACCTTGTCACCAACGTTGATCTTACCAGCTTCGATACGACCGGTTACCACGGTACCACGACCAGCGATAGAGAACACGTCTTCGATCGCCATCAGGAATGGCTTGTCTGCTTCACGCTCTGGAGCAGGAATGTCAGCATCGAGAGCATCCATCAGCTCGCCAATGCAGGCGTTGAACTTTTCGTCGCCGGGGTTATCCAGAGCACCCTTAGCGTTACCACGCACGATGGTAATGTCATCGCCGGGGAAGCCGTATTTGCTCAGCAGCTCACGAATTTCCATTTCAACCAGCTCGAGCAGCTCTTCGTCATCAACCAGGTCACACTTGTTGAGGAAGACAACCAGAGCAGGCACGTCAACCTGACGAGCCAGCAGGATGTGCTCACGAGTCTGGGGCATGGGACCATCAGCAGCAGACACAACCAGGATCGCACCATCCATCTGGGCAGCACCGGTGATCATGTTCTTGATGTAATCCGCGTGACCGGGACAGTCAATATGAGCGTAGTGGCGAGTTTCGCTTTCATACTCCACGTGACTCACAGCGATCGTCACAGTCTTGGTTTCGTCACGAACGGTTCCGCCCTTCGCAACATCAGCATAACTCTTGAGTTCAGCAAGACCCTTGTGAGCCTGAACTGCGAGCAGTGACGCAGTCAGAGTGGTCTTACCATGGTCGATGTGTCCAATCGTACCAACATTTACGTGCGGCTTTGTTCGCTCAAAGACTTCCTTAGCCATCTCTCTTTAAAACCCCTTTTTCAGGCCCGCACTCGAGGACCTGAACAATAAAACCAACAAAACAATTAGCGAGGTAAAAACAGGAGTCACCCCTCGCACGCAAGAGGCACACACCTCCTGAGAACCACATTTAACGATAATCAAAAAGCTGCTGATGGGACTTGAACCCATGACCTCGTCCTTACCAAGGACGCGCTCTACCGACTGAGCCACAGCAGCAATTTTTGAGAATTAAACCGAAACGCGTTTCTATTCAAAAGCGGGTGAAGGGAATCGAACCCTCACGACCAGCTTGGAAGGCTGGGGCTCTACCATTGAGCTACACCCGCGTCTAATTTTACGTGACTCAGTCACTTCCAATCCTTTTGAATGGGGGAAGCAGGATTCGAACCTGCGAAGGCGTAGCCACCAGATTTACAGTCTGGCCCCTTTGGCCGCTCGGGAATTCCCCCTCCCAACCAGCCGAAGCTGGAAGTCACAAGTTGTAATCTGGCAACAATTTAAATTATAAAACTGCCTCAAATCGCAACTAAAAGAGCTAGCGGTGGGAATCGAACCCACAACCTTCGGTTTACAAAACCGATGCTCTGCCGATTGAGCTACGCTAGCCTGTCAAACTGAGACTAAACTAGCAGGCTTCAAGCCTCATGAACCTGAACAACTCGCCTGGCTAAAGAGGTACTTTCCCCGCCGAAACTCAGTAAGCAGCTCAATATAGCAATCAGAGACCTGCTTGCAAGTGAGAACGACAGGCTGATTAGAAAAAATTGTTATCTTTTCTTAATGCTCTATGCCTATGCGGTCTAAGATTTTCCAACTCATTGGAATCTGTTTTCAGATCGGCAGAAAACGCCGCTTCGTCCATGGGTTTCACAGCCTACTGACTTGCCTCCTCAAGTTCAATGAACAAAGCTCGAAAGGCCTGCAATCCAGACAGAAAACCGGCGCACAGGTTCACAGCGCATACAAAAAGCAGGCATGATTTCACAGAATCATGCCTGCTCAAGGGGAGAACTCACTAACAGATCCAGTAAACCGGAACTGATGAGCCTGCTTTTATATTCCCGGGATTTCCACCCGTTCCACCTGGGTAATCCGTCGCAGTTTTTTCAGAGCACGGGATTCCAATTGACGAATCCGTTCTTTCGTGACTCCGAAGCGATCGCCTACCTGTTCAAGTGTCTGAGGTTCATTGCGGGCATTCAAACCATAACGGTAGATCAGAATGTCCTTTTCCCGACCATCCAGCTGGTCCAGAATACTCATGATAACTGCATGTTGCTTCTGGTTGATTAACTCTTCCCGGTACTGACTTTCCCGTTCATCAGTCGACTGAAAGAACAGTTCGTCGTTCCCCGTACGGAATCGGTCGAGGACCTTGTATTCCGCCGGAATTGACCGGGCGTAGTTTTTCATAATTGCCCAGCTGGCGTAGGTCGAGAATTTATTACCTTTGGTGTAATCAAATTTTTCGATGGCACGAATCAGAGACATATTGCCGTCGCTGACCATTTCGAAGAAGTTACCGCCCGGACGAATGTGCCGCTTGGCAATCGAAACCACCAGTCGCAGGTTACTGCGGATCAGGAAGTTCTTAACGTCCGTGCTTTCATCGAGCAGCTTCTCAATCTGATCCATGTCCCGGGCTTTAGGGCGATTCGGATCCAGTTTTTCCTGAATCTGTGCCGCCTTGTATTTCAGGAAGTTTAATTTTCTGAAGTAATAAGCCTCTTCTTCCCGCGTGAGCAACGGAATGGAGTACAGGCTGGCCAGGTACGGAGGCAGCCCGGGAGGCGTACGTACTTTCTCATTCGACTTATCGACTTCCGGAGCCGGTCCCAGAATGACCTTTTCCGCACCGGACTGATCGAATTCGTCGCTGTGCATGTAATCGATGGTCTGGGCATGCAGGCGCGCTGCCCGTGCTTCGGAGATAATCCGATAGATGCTGGCCTTAGTCCGGCAGTAACGCCGCGCCAGCTTATCTACGGGAATGCCCCGTCGGAAGCTGTTGTAGATATCACGTTTCTGCTGATCCGTGATCTTTTCTGGTGCGTTCGGAAATATCGCCAATTCTGGATTCTCCCGATCAAAATTTTTCAGGGTATAACGAATCGTTTCTGGTGAACGATTCATGTGCCGTGCGATACGACGACTGATCTCGGCGGGGCAGCCCCCATACCGGGCAAGTCGTCTGGCGCGGCGTAAAATTTCTTCGCGATCTTCGTCACTCAACTGGCTGAAATTCATGCTGCGGGCGACATGGCCTTTATTGTTTTGCAAATAACGATCCACGGATGATTTCAGAAACCCGACACGCATCCGACCATTAAACCGGAAGCGGCGGCTGACCAGCCCTTTATCGCGCCAACGGTCGACAGTCTTGGTAGAAATGTTGAACTTCTTACTCAGATCCTGGACGGTGAAAACGTCTTCTTCCACGTCTTCGACGTCAATTTCAGCGCTCTCGGACAGGTCCTCAATGAAGCACCGCACATCATGCATGACGTCGCTGCCGTTGATCATCAGGTCCGGGTAGATCTCGGAGCGATATGTGGTGATCTGTTTGCAGATTTCCGGGTACTGATACTCCTGCTCCAGATCAATCTCTGTGAGCAGCGCTTCTGCACGGTCCATCTGCGCCAGCTTGACATCGTGAGGTGCATACTTCACCTGTTGATCTGCCAGCTGCTTCATGGCCGGATTGTTATATTTTGAACTGATCATTATTCCCCACCCTCTTTTATGAATGTTCCGGGAAACCCAGCGTGTCCGTCACAATGTTGTCTCCGGGTTTTCATCTCTTCTACGTATGAAAAGACGAATTTGAGAGTAAAAAGTTCACACATAAATTATTTTAGCCAAAGAAAGTTGGAATTCACCTGCAGATTGCCCTTTAAACCCGATTCCATCACTCAAAACGAACGGTATCCTGTTTATTATCAAACACTTACAAAAGTGACGCGTAATTTACCTCCATACTGACGAGAGCCCCTTACTCCTTAAAAACAATACGATTTGAACTCCCAGGGACTCCCAAAAATTACAAAAATGTGTGAGATAGCTCACATTCCGAAGCCGACACCCTGTCTTTAAAAATAGTATACATACGATTTTCCGTTCTGTCAACCACTTTGTACACCACCCTGTCGCGGAACTCTCTTCAAGCCCATCTTGTGTACATATGGATTGAAATGAATAAATTTCTTACCGTCAGCTGTCGTGAATCCATCAAGATCTCTTTACCTTTGTTCGCAGACAGATACGATAAAAGGTGCTGGTTTCAGCGGTTTCCGAGCCCGAAGTACACTGTCTCCAGCATCCCTGTCTAATATTAGTACGTATTTCGTGCGTTCTGCATTTGAAGTATCTCAGTTGGAAACTTCAGCTTATTCTCTCTGAATAGCGGGTAATCTCATGTTGCAGCGTGGTTCCAGTTCTCTCCGCAAGCGTCCTCATCAATGGATCACTCTCGTTGCATTGATTTGTTTGACGCTTTTGGCAACTTCTTCAGCAGCACCCCGCAAGAACACCAAAAAGAAGCTCCCCCCGCTGAATCTGCCTCCCCTGAAAACTCAGGAACAGAAGATGCAGCTGCTCGGCTACATTCGGCAGAACATGCCCACGCTTCGGCAGGGGAGTCGCGTGAGCTTCAGCTCGCAGGACCTCGACAAAGCACTCGCATTGGAGTTGGGAGACACTATTTCCCAGGCGGCACCACTGATCGACGATGAAACCTTTATCCGTCGTGCCTCACTCGATCTGACCGGCACCTTGCCCTCCGCCGAAAAAATCAAAACGTTCGTTGCTGATCAGAATTCAAATAAACGGTCTGACTACATTGATGAATTGCTTGAAACAGAAGCATACGCGCGTAAATGGGCCCGTTACTGGACCTCGGTCATTTTCTACGAAAGTGAAGCCAACAAGCGGCGGGTTAATCCCGAAGCGCTCGAAGACTGGCTCGCAGAACAATTCCGTAAAGGCGCCCCCTGGGATTACATCACGGTCATGCTGATTTCAGCGACTCCCGAACGAAACAAGAAGAAAAAGAACGATTACGGTCAGGATTACGGGCCCAACAACTTCGTCCTCGCCTGCGAAAACAAATCGACCGAGCTGGCTTCTGAAACGGCCCGCATCTTCATGGGCATCAGTATTCAATGTGCTGAATGTCACGATCATCCCTTTGACAATTGGAAGCGAATTCAGTTCCACGAACTCGCCGCTTTCTTTCACCCCTACACCTACAAGATGCCCTCCCAGGAAGACCCCACCGTCAGCACCGTAGTGAAACCCCGCTTCCTGCTCGGTGAAAAACCTTATGAAAACATGAAGTCCGATGCCCGTCGCGTCTCGATTGCCGCTTACCTCGCTTACAATCCTCAGAACTACTGGTTCGCCCGCGCTTACGTGAACCGTATCTGGAGTGAGCTGATTGGCGATGGCTTCTACGACGTAGACAGCCTGGGACCGGACGGCGATGTCGTTCACAAGCCGATCGTCAATCGCATCGCGGCTAACTTCCGCTACAAGGACTTTGACCCGAAATGGGTCTTTCGGCTGATCATGAATTCCCAGGTCTATCAGCGGGAAATGCGGACCATGGACTCTCCCTCCGAACTCTTTACGGCCATCCGTCCTTCCCGGCTGCGACCGGATGTGGTCGCCAATTCGGTCTCGCATGTGATCGGCGAAAATCCCCAGTTGCGGAAAGAGATCGACACCGTCTTCGACATGAATCCCTCTCTGCCCCAAAGCACCCTGGAAGGCTCGATTCAGCAGGCTCTACTGCTCATGAATCAGCGGGAACTCCAGCAGGCATTGTCGCAGAGTGAACTCAAACAGAAACTGCTGGGTATCACATCGAACGAGGAACTGGTGCAGTCACTCTATCTGAATGTGCTGGCCCGTAATCCTACGCCGGATGAACTTCAGCGCAACGTCAGCTACCTGCAAAGCTCCGAAAAACGGGACGAAGCGGTAGAAGACCTGCTCTGGGTTCTCGTTAACTGCACCGAATTTCGTACCAAACGCTGACAGCTCAAACACGGGAATCACCCCATGCAATCCGATGCGCTCCTCCATCTGAATTTAAATCGCCGCGGGCAGTTCACCCGTCGGAATTTTCTGCAGGCCGCCGCTCTCGGTGTCGCCGGCTCACCGCTACTCAGTCAGATTCAGCTCAATGCTGCCGAAATGAAAAAGCAGGGTCGCGCCTGCATTCTACTCTGGCTGGCAGGTGCCCCCAGTCAGCTGGAAACCTGGGACCCCAAACCAGGATCTCCCAATGGAGGCGAGACCAGGAAAATCCAGACGCAGACTCCGGGTATCGAAATCGCCCACTACTGGCCCAAGATCGCGTCCGTCATGAATGACGTCGCCCTCATTCGCTCGATGACCGGTAAAGAAGCGGCCCACGAACGGGGCACCTATCATCTGCATACCGGACATCGCATGCTGGGGATCGAGAAGTTCCCGCACTTCGGCTCTGTCGTCGCCCGCGAACTGGGAGATCCGAATTCCGACATCCCCAATTTCGTCAGCATCGGACAGACGCTGAGCTCCGGTTTTCTGGGTGTGCAGGTTGCTCCATTCATCATCGACCGTCCCGGTCAGCTGCCCGATAACGTCACCAGCGATGCCTCCGCTGCCCGCCAGAGGCGACGGCTCGCTTTGCTCAGCCAGCAGGAGCGTGATTTCGCCCAGGCCGGCGCCGAAGCACTCGTGCAGGAGCAGAGCAAGCTCTATCAGAAAGCGAGCCTGATGATGACGTCCCCCCGCCTCAAAGCCTTTGAGTTCGATGGGGAATCCGAAGACATGCAGACCGCTTATGGTAAAAATCAACTGGGCCAGGGACTGCTGGTCGCCCGCCGCCTGGTGGAAGCCGGTGTCCCCTTTGTCGAAGTTCGCAGTACAGGCTGGGACATGCACAGCAGCATCTTCCGCAATATGGAGCGCCGCGCGGCTGATGTCGATCAGGGGCTGTCTCAGCTCCTCACCGACCTCAAGTCTCGGGGACTGTTGGAGAAAACGCTCGTCCTCTGCATGGGAGAATTCGGTCGGACCCCGAAAATCAATGCCCGCCCCCCTGCTCCCGGACGCGATCACTGGGTTCGTAATTTCAATCTCCTGATGGCGGGTGCCGGCATTAAAGGGGGACAGGCCATCGGTAAAACCGATGAGAACGGCCAGGAGATCACTGAAAATCCGGTACAGGTCGAAGACCTCTTCCAGTCCATGTGTAAAGCGATGGGCATCAACGCCGACATGGAACTGCACACCCCCATCGGTCGCCCCGTTCGCCTCGTCGATGGCGGCGCTGTGATCAAAGGCCTCTTCGGCTAAGCCTCTACCCAACGCTCCTCAAACAGTATCTTCGGCAGTACCCGACTTTTCCTGCCCCGTCTCGTGACAGGATGGCGATCGATGTCCGCAATTCACGAAACCCGGGTTAATCGAAAACAAGCTTCAAAAAGACTTGGCAGCACTCCGTGACAAAACGTATGATAAAGGAGAGAGCTGCTCCCTCTGCGGCGTTATGGCACACCCTTAACCCTTATTCAGATTCACTTTACGCAAATACGAATTTACAGGCCGATTCATGACCAGCATCGCTGTTCCTTGTCCGCAATGCAAAAAAAAGCTCAAACTCCGCGATAAAAGTCTGCTCGGCAAAAAAGCCCGTTGTCCGAACTGCAAGCACGCATTTGTCCTGCAGCTGCCCGAAACGGCGGCGGTCCAGAGTTCCAGCTCTTCGTCTGCAGCTCCTTCCACGGAGCCGACGCCCCCTCCCGCCCAACAACGACCTGAAGAAATAACACCTCCGCCCTCTTCTGCGGAAATTGAAGAAGTCAAAATAGATCTCGCGCAACCCAAGACTCCCGTCGTCGGTACGTCTGCGAAATGGGTTCCCGATGAACCCATTGAGCCGGCTGCTCCCACACCGCCTCAACCACAGAGTCAGTTCCCGCAGATTGATACCTCGGGCTCCGCTCCCGCAGCAACGGGAACTCCGCAAATCAACACCAATGAGTCAAGCGGCGGCGATTCAGCCGGTGGCTTCCCGAACATCGCCGTCGAATCATCTGAGAATGCCGGCGTTGCCCGCATGCGTGAGTTGCGCCGCAAAAACGCCAAGCGTCGTAACATCACCATCGTCTCGGTAATCGGCTTACTCCTGGTCGTCGGCATCGGCGGTTACTTCGCCTGGCCACAGGTTGAGCAGTCCATGACCGCTAAACCGGCGGCCCCGGTTCAACCACAGACTAACAATGCCACGCCTGCGGCTCCCGTCACTCCCGCTGTCAGCCAGAAACAAGAAGTCGCGGCCAGCCCGACATCCGGCGAGCCGATTCGACTACTTTACGTCCCCGCAGGCACCCGTGTGCTGATTCACATGCACCCCGCTGCCCTCTGGGAACCTGGTTCTCAGGGAGAAGAATTCCGTGCCTGTCTCGGGCCGCTGGGCATCTGGGCCGGACAGAAAATTAAAGACATCTGCATGCTGGAACCGGAACAGATCAAGGAACTCACCATCTGTCTGATCCTGGGCTCCCCCGGTGCTCCACCCGAATATGCAGCGGTGATTCGTCCCGTCGAACCTATCAAACGTTCGGCGCTGATCGCCCAGTTTGATGGACAGCGGCTGGATGACTACAGCTTTCCCGTATACTCGGGAGGCAAGAACTCTTACATGATCGTCGACGAAAACACTTACGTGATTGGCCCTCCGGGTGCAGATCGCGCCGCCGAGATGGCAGATGCCCGCGAGTTTGAAAGCAGCACTTCCCCGGGCATTGAATCGATCCTGAAACAGTCCGACCGGGACCGTCACCTCACACTGGTCTTCGATCCCGATGAAGTCCGCCGTCAGCAGGATGTCCTCGTCCCCGAAAAAGCACACCCCTTCCTCAATGAGTTTCTGGACTGGGTCGGGGATGATGTAGAAACCATCTCCTGGAGCATGCATCTGAATCCCGATGACTTCTATTCGGAATTCACTTTCCGCAATAACACGATGATCCGCCCCCCACAGCTGGCGAACAATCTCAAGAACAAACTCGACCAGCTGCCCCACGACATGCTCGAAGGGGTCCGAAAAATGAATCCGGGCACGGTCGGCAGCCGGAAAGTAATTGGTCGTTATCCTGCCATGCTCAAAGCCTTCAGTATGGCCAACAACGAAAAAACGGGCGAACGCTACGCACAGCTTGTCAGCAGTCTGCCCGAACGGGCCGCCCCCAACCTGGCACTCGCCAGCCTGCTCACCTGGGATGAATCGACGCGGACCAACTTCGACGTCGAAGTCAAACCACGGCCCACCGGTCCCAAACTGCCGGATAAGGTAGTCGACCGTCTGAAGATGAAAGTTGATGTCGACTTCCGCCGTACACCGTTGCAGGAAGCCTTTGCTTATATCGGCGAAGAAACCAAAACCAATATCGAACTCGATGGGGAAGCCCTCAAGCTGGTTGGTTATACGAAAAACATGCCCCAGACCATGAACCTCGGAATGGTTTCCGGGCTGGATGCCATTCAGGCGATTTTCAATGTGAAAGATCAGGATCAGTTATGTCTGGTGATTGATGAAGGTAAAAAAACTGCCACGATCACCAGTAAACCCTATGCGAAGAACAACAACCTGACGATCTTCGCGTTTCCACCGAAGCCGTAAGTTCCCTATCGGACTCGTAGTCGGGGTGATTACCCATGGATGTCACCACCTTTCATTGTCCACACTGTCGTGCTGCGCTCCGCATGCGCGGCAGACAGACCGCTGGCACCCGCTTCCACTGTCCCGACTGTGAACGACCGCTGCAAATCACGGCTGCTGAAGAAGGAACGCTCTCACTCTCTCCCGTTGAATCAGAGCCCGTCCCCCAGGGCCCGTCACCGCTGGCTCTGAAAACGACTGCCGCACTGACATCAATTCGCCAGGGTCTCAAATACCTGGCAGCCAGTCCCGTATTGCTGTCCTGGATCGTGGCCGGCACCGGAGGGTTGGCGATTCTGCTGATGATTCTGTTCGATGAATCACCCACGATCCCTCAACCTGAAATCGATGCGAGTGTCAAAGCAGACGATAACCAGGAACCAGCAGCAGATCAGCCACTGCTCCCCGAAGTCGCTGCGGAGCCAGAGCCCGGTGTACCAGAGCCAGCAGCTCCTGCTGTTCCAGCAGTACCAGCGCCCGATCAGTTTGCACATCAGACCCTGATCGCCGTCAAACCGAAACAGATCCCGCCGCTGGTGGCACGTAAACCGGATCCTCAGGACGAACCAGCGGTTCCCGCGACCGACGTAACGGTCGCCCTGCAAATCCCGATTCTCGAGTTTCGTCAATCCAAAGAAATACCGCTGAGCACATTGATCTCGCAGTTCGAAGAGATGCTCGACACCAAATTTCTGATTGCCGACAATGTCAAAAACGATCCGCGGTTACTCGAAACACCGGTCTCGTTCTCGCAGAAGAACACAAACCTCTCCCGCCTGCTGACGCAAATATTGAGTGAAGCGGCACTGACATTCTCTGTCAAATCAAATAAGATTTACATTGAAAGAGCGGAAGGCTCCTGAAGTCCTCCCGCGCCGTAAATCAAGTTCGCCTTGTCGCGAACCAGTCTGCCCGTCAGCGGGCTTAACCAAAGTTAGCTCTGCACGTGAAACTCGACGACAAAGTCTGTTACTGTTTTCATATCAGTAAACGCAAAATCATCAACCATCTTCGCATTCATCGCCCCCGCCGGGCCAGTCAATTGAGTGAATGCGGCGGGGCAGGCACGGGTTGTGGCTGGTGTGTCCCTTACCTGAAACGCTATTTCGCCGAATACGAAAAAGCGGCCGCCGAAGATTCCGGGAAGATCACGGATCTGGAAGAAGACACCATCACCGCTGAAGAATACGCCGAGCAGCGGGATCAGTACATCCAGAGTGGCAAAGGGACGCCCCCTGCCAGATGACCTCTTGAATTCTTACCTGTTCCGAGATCACAGTCATGCCCGCTTCTGAAATGAATTCCGTCCCCGCTTCTGCCGCAGAACAGGAAGTCCTGCTCTCGCTGCAATCGATTTCGAAAACGTACACGACGGGCGATGTGAAAGTACCGGTGCTGCACCATGTGGACCTTGAGATTTATGCGCGGGAATTTCTGGTTATCGTCGGTCCGTCCGGTTCGGGAAAGAGCACCCTGCTGAATATCGTGGGAGGCATCGACACGCCGACAGAGGGCGAAGTCTACTTTCAGCAACAGAATGTCTCCCGTTTTAACGAGCAGCAGCTCACGCGTTATCGTCGCGAAAACATCGGCTTTGTCTTTCAGTTCTACAACCTCGTGCCGACATTGACCGCGCGGGAGAATGTCATTGTCGCCGCCGACATCAGTGCCGACCCCATGTCCCCCGATGAAGCGCTGGAGCTGGTGGGACTCTCAGACCGCGCCGAGCATTTCCCTGCACAGCTTTCGGGGGGCGAACAGCAAAGAGTCGCCATCGCGCGGGCCCTGGTCAAACAGCCGGAACTGTTGCTCTGCGATGAACCGACGGGAGCTCTCGACTTATCCACAGGACGCAAAATCCTGGGCGTCCTGGCTGACCTGAATCGTGAGCTGGGCAAGACCGTTGTGATCATCACTCATAACTCGGCCATCGGACAGATGGCCCGCCGCGTGGTCCGCATCGGCTCAGGCACCATCGCAGAGGCCCGTCCGAATCCGCATCCCATTTCCGCTGAGCAGGTTACCTGGTAATGAAAGTGCTGCACCGGAAATTACTGCGAGAACTACTGGCGGCCCGCGGGGTTCTGATTGCCATCATCAGTATTATCGCGGTCGGCATCGGCTGTTTCATCGCCATGTTTTCGACCTACGATAATCTCGAGTATTCCCGGCAGAACTACTACCGACTCTGTCACATGGCTGACTTCTCGATCGAACTCAAGAAGGTCCCCCTGGGAGACCTGGAGGCGATCGCGCAAACGCCGGGCGTAACCAATGTCCTGCCGCGCATTGTCTTTGAAGTTACCGCCTCACTTGAGGACGTCGAAAAACCTCTCTCCGGAAAAGCGGTCTCGCTGCCCGAACATGAAAACGCACCGATCAACAGCATCGTCATCAAACAGGGCAGTTACTTCACCGATCAGCGACAGGAAGAGGTCATCGTCAACGATGCGTTCGCCCGTGCGCATAACTTGCGGCCCGGTGATCACATTCAGCTGATTCTCAACAACCGTCTGCAGGATCTGCTGATCGTCGGTACCGCCATCAGCTCGGAATTCGTCTATCTGATCGGTCCTGGCGGGCTCGTGCCAGAACCAGAAAGTTACGGTGTGTTCTACCTGAAACATGACTACGCGGAAGATGTTTTCGGATTTGAAGGAGCAGCCAACCAGATCCTGGGACACCTCGCCCCGCAGTACCAGAGCCCTAACCGCGTCCGCCAGATTCTGGATCAGTTGGAACTCGAACTGGAAGACTATGGCGTCTTTTCCACGACCCCGCTCTCGCAGCAGTCCTCGCACTGGTTCCTGAAAAATGAGATCGACGGTCTCAAAATCAGCGCCACTATTCTGCCCACCATCTTTTTGATTGTCGCGGCCCTGGCTTTGAATCTGCTCATGTCACGCATGGCCGAACAGCAGCGAACCGTGGTCGGAACCCTCAAAGCCCTGGGCTATTCCAATCAGGAGATGTTTCGGCACTTCATTCAGTTTGGTCTGCTGATCGGGGTGGCGGGAGGCATCCTGGGAACCCTGCTGGGCTACTCCCTGGCCGGAGCCATGACGGCTCAGTATCGCAACTTTTTCGAATTCCCCTCACTGACCAATCAGATGTATCCCCGTGTGATTCTGCTGGGCATGATGATCAGCGTCTTCTTTGCGGTGCTGGGAACATTCCGAGGAGTCCGTACTGTCGTGCGTCTCTCACCGGCGGAAGCGATGCGGCCCAAACCGCCGCTACGGGCCCGGCGGATTCTATTGGAACGGATTCACGTCTTCTGGCAGGCGCTCGACTTCCGCTGGCAAATGGTACTGCGCGATATCTTCCGGAATCGAACCCGCACCATTGGCGGACTGCTTTCCGCGACCGTCGGGGCGATGCTGCTGCTGGTTACCTTTTCCATGTACGACTCTGCCTTTGCGCTACTCAACTTTCAATACGATAAGCTGCTGCTCAGTGATATCGACCTGACTTTCAAAGACGACCACGACTACTCCGCGTATTTCGAAGCCCAACAGATCCAGGGAGTCGATTATGCAGAACCGCTGTTCCAGGTTGGCTGCACCCTGCAAAACGGCATCCACGAAAAGAAAACCGGCATCACCGGCATTCTGCGTGACGCGCGTCTGACCATTCCCCGCGATACCGAGGGGAACCGGGTTGAAGTCCCCCCTACCGGTTTACTGGTCACACGCAAACTGGCCGACATTCTGCACATCCAGGCGGGAGACTCGATCCGCATGATTCCCGTTTCCGGCGATCGCAATCCCCGCCAGGTCCCCGTCATGAAAATCATTGACAGTTACCTGGGGCTGACCGTTTACGCTGACTTCCATTACCTGAACCGTTTGATGGGCGAAGCCGATTCGCTGACCAGCGTGCAGCTCAAAACGAATCCCCGACCGGAAGTGACGCGGAAAATCTATCGACAACTGAAACAGGTCCCGGCGATACAGACGGTAAATTCCATCCGCGATCAGAAAGACAAACTGCAGGAAGTACTCGTCGACCAGATGATCGTGATGATTGTCGTGGTGATCGTCTTCTCCTGCCTGATTTTTTTCGGCAGCATTCTCAATGCGTCGCTGATTTCGCTTTCCGAACGTCAACAGGAAATCGCCACGCTGCGGGTACTGGGATACACTCCCGGCGAAGTCGGCTCGATCTTCCTCCGCGAAAGTTTCTCTGTTAATCTGCCCGGCATCCTGCTGGGGCTGCCTGCCGGTTACTGGGCTTCCAAAGGCATTAACATCGCCTACGATACCGAACTGTTCCGCATGCCATTTACCATCTACATGCTGAGCTGGGTAATGACGGTCGTCCTGGGCATCCTGTTTACACTGATCTCACACTGGCCGGTCCAGAAAACCATTCAGAAAATGGACTGGCTCCAGGCGTTGAATGTAAAGGAATAACCATGTCCCGAAAATCCATCCTGATCACAGTCGGCCTGCTGGCGGTGCTGGGTTTGTATTATCTTTTCAGCGAAGCGCCGCAACCGGTGGATGTCACAGCCGCGGAGACAGGCACCGTCAAGGCGTTCATCGAAGAACGCGCCAAGACCAGCCTGCCTCGCATCTACCGCATCGCCATGCCGCTCAACGGGCGGGTGATGCCCATTACCGTACAGGAAGATGAACAGGTCACCCAGGGACAGGTCATCGCGGAGATGGATACATCCGACCTGGATGCCGAAGTCGCGAAAGCCCGCTACCGCGTGGAACAGTATGCCCGCAAAATCATCGAACAGTCCGACAATCGCCTGGAAGACAACTCGCTCGACCAGTTCGATGAGTTCCTCAAATCGATGAATCTCACCGTCGAAGCCGCCAGCAAACAGCAGGATGCCAGTAAAGCCAAATGGACTTACGCGCGGGACGAGTACGATCGCAAGTATCAGCTGTTTCAAAAGAACGCACTGTCGGCCAGTGAACTCAGTGAAGCAGACCTGTTCAAAAAACAGAGTGAAATCGATTACCAGAAAGACATTCTCACCTGGCGGGCCCTGCAGGCCATTCAAAGTGCGATGCAGATTGGCAAAATTTCGATTCAGAAATACAAAGAGAAGAAAGTCCTCTCCGAAGCAGTCCTGCAGGAAGAGAAGAAAGAAGCAGAGTCTCAGCTTGAGCAGTTACAGCGCGACCGCAACCGGGCCACGATGCGGAGCCCCATCGATGGAACCGTGCTGGCGAAACACTTCTCCAACGAGCGTACGCTGCCCGCCGGCGAAATCCTGCTCGAGCTCGGTCAGCTGGATGATCTCGAAGTCGAAGCCGATGTCCTCTCTCAATACGTGGGCAACATCCACGTCGGTTCGCCCGTCGATATCGAAGGTCCCGCCATCGGTCCTGATCCCGTGCAGGGAAAGGTCAAACGGATCTACCCCAAGGGCTTTACCAAGATTTCTTCGCTGGGCGTCGAGCAGCAGCGAGTGAAGGTCATCATCGGCTTTGACCGCAACATCTTCAAACAGCTGCAACAGCAGCAGCGGACTCTGGGCACCGACTTTCGGGTGCGGGTGAAAATCTATACGGACATCAAACCGGATGTGGTCAAGGTTTCCCGCTCGACACTGTTCCGCAACGGATCAGGTCAGTGGCAGGCCTACGTGGTTCGTAATAACCGTACGGTGCTTGTCGATGTTGAACCGGGGGTGATGAACGATTTCGAAGCAGAGATCAAAACGGGAATCAAAGCCGGCGATCGACTGATCGTCGCCCCCAGCATGAATCTGACTTCGGGACAGTCAGTGGAACCGCACCTGATTAAGAACCTGGAGCGGCCCCCGGCCGACTGACCTGTTTAGAAGCTGGTGCCGGATGCACTGTTGATCGGAATCTGCCGTGGCTTTTCTGTCGAAGCCTTATCCAACTGGATGCTCAGAATTCCGTTTTGCACGGAGGCGGATACCTTATCCGGATCGACGGCAACAGGCATGGGTACCGAACGTCGGAATTGACCGGAAGGACGCTCACTCATCCGCACGGTCTGACCGGCGGTGGTTGTCGTTCCAGTGCTGCGGGTACCAGTCACGGTCAGCATATTGCCGGCCAGCGTGATATTGATCTCTTCGGCAGTGACACCGGGCAGATCAATATAGACCTGAACCTGCTCTTCCAGTTCCATCAGATCGACACG
Source organism: Gimesia chilikensis (assembly GCF_008329715.1). Taxonomy (GTDB): domain Bacteria; phylum Planctomycetota; class Planctomycetia; order Planctomycetales; family Planctomycetaceae; genus Gimesia; species Gimesia chilikensis. Next base: position 410,799 of record NZ_VTSR01000005.1, read on the forward strand.
GGGAACCCAGACAGGGTCGTTACCAAACAGGCCCAGTCGATCCAGGGCCCGTTCTCCCTGCTCGACAGCGACACCCAGCAGCTTATCGAATTCGGTGCGCAGCCGTTCGATGGAATTCGGAATGCCCGTAGAGTCAGATCGCTTACCTTCGGTTGATTCCTGCGATTCCGACTGGCTGGATTCGGACTGTGCTGATTCTGAATAGGTAGAGTCGGCCTGTTCGGCCTGGTTCTGTTCCGTGGATGCTTCTTCGGTATGAATATAAACGGGATCCGGCTGGCCCGGTTGATCGGCAGATGACATGCTAAACTCCTCTTCCGAGTGCGACTTACGCCGCTCTCATTTCAAATGTGATGTTCCACAAAAGCGCTTCCCCTGCGGGTGGAATCCACTTTTGACTGTATTGTCTCACATCTGATTCGAACTGCCAGTAAAAATCTTGAAAATTACCGGCGGATTTTATGAGGGAGCTGTCATTGACTGACGATAGTAAGCCGATTGAAGCGATCAGACTATTTCGCGCCGGAGGTCAGACTGGTGTCTTCTTCCTCGACAGCACAGGAGCCGGCGGCCGTCGCGTGGTCGTGCTCTTTCATCTTGTCACCAACAGAGCAACCACCGCACTGGGAGCAGCCTTCGGCTCCTTCGATGTTGTTCAGACCGCCACATGAGCCTTTGATACACCGGTTGCTGAAGATCACACCAACGGCCATCCCCGCGAAGGCCAGGGCAAAGATTGCCAGAGCAAACAGGACTGTTGACATAATTACTGCTCCTCACCGAACTGCTTCTGCCAGGCAGGCGAGAAGCGTTCTGTAAAACCGGCGTCTGTTTTCACGATAAAATAAGCGGCGATGTCCCGCTCTTGTACCCAATTATACCCCTCAGCGGGGCCTAATACCATCAGGCATGTCGCGATCGCGTCGCAATTCATGCAGGTTTCCCCCACCACGGTCACCGAAGCGAGCCCATGAGTCGCTGGTCGCCCGGTACGGGGATCTATGGTATGTGAATAGCTGACGCCATCCACTTCAAAAAAATTACGATAATTGCCCGATGTCGCCATCGACAGATTGGACAGGGGTACAATCTTCTGCACCACCCGGGTTTCACTCACCGGCTTTTCGATGCCTACCTTCCAGGCTTCGCCGCGCTGATTGATGCCCCGGGCCCGCATCTCGCCACCGATTTCCACCAGGTAATTTTCGATACCACGAGACTCGATGAGTTCGGCAACCGCATCGACGCCATAGCCTTTTGCAATAGCCGACAGATCGACGTACACGTCGGGGATCAGTTTCTTCAGTGCCGCAGGTGACTCCTGCACCTGGATATGATGATAACCCACCTTCTTGCGGGCCGCTTCTATCTTCTCGTCTGCAGGCAGCGTCTTCTTGCCGGGATCCGGACCGAAGTGCCACAGGTTGACCAGTGGGCCGACGGTCATATCGAAGGCCCCGTCGCTGTCTTCACTCAACTTAAGACCGGCAGCGACGACTTTGACCACGGCAGGTGCTACGGGTAACCATTGATCGGGTTCCGCCTGGTTGAACAGGGACAGTTCCGAATCTTTGATGTAGGTCGACATCTCCTGGTTGATTTCCACGAGCAGCTGATCGATATCCTGTTTCAGCTGCCCGGTATCAACCTGTTCTGCTGCAGGGGAACAGACCGTAATGTGATAGGTCGTTCCCATCGTCGGCCCCTCGATCTGCTGCTTCTGTAATGCAGCAGAATCGGAGCCTGATTCATCGTTCCGGCATCCCGTGACCTGCAGGCAATACAGCAGCAGAGCGAGAGTCCAGAACCACGCGGATTGTCTGTTAACCGAAGTCATCGTAGCGGACGTTCTCAGGTTCAACTCCCAGATCATCCAGCATGTTACGTACGGCGGACAACATCATTGGCGGACCACAGATGTAGTACTCACAATCTTCCGGAGCAGGATGCTTACTCAGATATTCGTCCAGCAGCACCTGGTGGATGAAGCCCTGCAGACCGGTCCAGTTATCTTCCGGCATCGGATCTGAAAGCGCGATATGCATCTTGAAGTTCGGGAAGTCCTGTTCGATCGCCCGGAATTCATCTTCGTAGAACATTTCACGCATACTGCGGGCACCGTACCAGTAAGAGACCTTCCGGTTGGTTTTGCGTTCTTTGAAGAGTTCGTAGATGTGAGATCGCAGGGGAGCCATACCGGCACCACCACCGATGTAGATCATTTCCGCATCGGTTTCCTGGATGAAGAACTCACCGTAAGGACCGGAGATAGTAACTTCATCACCCGGTTTCAGATTGAAGATGTAGGAGGACATCTTCCCGGGAGGAGTGCCATCCGGTGCACGTGGCGGAGGTGAAGCCACACGCACGTTAAGCATGATGATTCCTTTTTCGCCTGGATAGTTGGCCATCGAGTAAGCACGGATGACCGGCTCTTCGACTTTGGACTCAAACCGCCAGAGATCGAACTTGTCCCAGTCTTCTTTATACTCGTCAGGAATATCGAATTCGCTGTATTTGATATGGTGCGGCGGAGCTTCGATCTGAATGTATCCACCCGGCTTGAAGTTCACGTCTTCGCCGACAGGCAGTTCCAGAACGAGCTCTTTAATGAAGGTCGCCACGTTGTCGTTGGACTTGACCTTACACTGCCATTTCTTGGTTTCGAAGACTTCGGGTGGTACTTCGATGTCCATGTCGGTTTTGACCGGCACCTGACAGGAAAGTCGGCAGCCTTCGCGGACTTCGCGGTTGTTAAAGTGAGAGCGTTCGGTCGGCAGGATATCGCCGCCGCCCTGGAGCACGCGAACTTCACATTGAGCACAGGTTCCCCCGCCACCACAGGCAGATGAAACGAAAATCTGATTCTCGGCGAGAGCGCCCAGCAGTTTCCCGCCCACGGGAACTTCGATTTTCTTCTGCTCGTTCACAGTAATTGTGACGTTACCGGAGGCAACCAGTTTTGATTTCGCGACCAGAATGATGGCGACCAGGGCCAGCACAATGCCCGTGAACATCACCACGCCTAACAGAATTTCTATACCCATGATTAAACTTTAACCGCTCAATAAATTAGGAAAATGTTAAGTCTCAGAGCTGGATACCGGAGAAAGCCATGAAGGCCATCGCCATCAGTCCAACGGTAATAAAGGTGATGCCCAGACCGCGTAATCCCGGTGGAACGTCACTGTATTTCATTTTCTCCCGCACACCCGCCAGTGCCAGAATCGCCAGTGCCCAGCCGACACCGGAACCAAAACCGAAGACGCAGCTTTCGGGGAAGTTGTAGTCGCGTTCCACCATAAACAGGGTTCCCCCCAAGATCGCACAGTTCACGGTAATCAGCGGCAGGAAGATCCCCAGCGAGTTGTAGAGAGCGGGAACGAACCGGTCGAGGGTCATTTCCAGGATCTGCACCATCGCCGCAATCACGCCGATGTAACAGATCAGACCGACGAAGGTCAGGTCGACATTGGGATAACCGGCCCAGGCCAGTGCGCCCTTTTTCAACAGATGCTGATAGATGATGTTATTGACGGGAACGGTAATCGTCTGAATGACGACCACAGCGATCCCCAGACCGAAGGCGGTCTTCACATTCTTGGAAACGGCCAGAAAGGTACACATTCCCAGGAAGAAGGCCAGTGCCAGGTTTTCGACGAACAGACACTTGATAAACAGGCTCAGATAATGCTCTAACATTTTATGCTTCCTCCACCTGATCGGTCTTCCAGGCTCTTAAAGCCCAGATGGTGAAACCGATAATAAAGAACGCGCTGGGAGGTAATAACATCAGGCCATTGGCATCATACCAGCCACCCTCGCGACTCAGTTTCAAAATGGTAACTCCAAACAGGCTGCCGGATCCGAACAGTTCCCGGAAGAAGGCAACCAGCATCAGGACTGCACTGTAACCCAGCCCGTTTCCAATTCCGTCCAGGAAGCTGATGCCAGGCTCGTTTTTCATCGCGAACCCTTCGGCACGACCCATCACGATACAGTTGGTAATAATCAGTCCCACGAACACGGACAGCTGCTTGCTGATTCCGAAGGCGAAGGCCTTGAGGAACTGATCGACCAGAATCACAAGTGAGGCGATGATCGTCATCTGCACGATAATGCGGATACTGCCGGGAATCTGCAGACGGATCGAAGCGACTGCGGCGTTCGAGCAGGCGGTCACCAGGGTTACCGCGATACTCATCACGAGTGCGGTCTCCATCTTGGTTGTTACCGCCAGAGCGGAACAGATCCCGAGAATCTGCAACGCAATCGGGTTGTTATTAAAAATCGGTCCGGTCAGAACCTCTTTTTGTCGTGAATTCATGTTACTTTCCCTCCTTTTCCCGAACCTGTTCGAGATAAGGCTTAAATCCTAGGTCACCCAGCCAGAAATCCAGCAGGTGGGTTACGCCGCGAGAGGTAATGGTGGCTCCCGAGAGGCCGTCCACTTCATGTTCCGCATTGGGGGACTCTGGATTGACACTCCCCTTAATGACTTCGATATCGGGCTGGAAGTCTTTGTTGTAGACTTCTTTGCCTTTCCACTGTGCCTTCCACTTAGGGTTATCAACTTCACCACCCAGCCCGGGTGTTTCCCCCTGTTCGTAGAAGGTCAAACCCTGCACGGTGGTCAGGTCGGTCTGCAGAGCCAGGAAGCCCCACATGGTAGACCAGAGACCTTTGCCGCGGACGGGCAGAACATACTGAGTCAACTGACCATTCTCATCGTTGATCAGGTAGACCCAGGAATAGTTTTCGCGACGTTTGATCCCGGCGATGTCTTTGCTGGGCTCGATTGCCGTGCTCAGTTTGGGATTGTCGATTGCCGCCTTCTGGTCGTATTCCGCAGGATTGGGGAACAGTTCCTTGTCGTCGGTTACGACTTTACCTGAGTCGAGATCAACGATAATCCCCTCAACCCGCTCGTCATAAATCTTCATGACGTTCTTCGCGTCATCACCTGGTTGGATCAGGCCCGCCACGGAGAGGATGTTCTTTTTACGTTCGATCTCTTTATTCAGTTCCTGCTTGCTGCGCAATCCGACCGCAGCCCCGGAAACCAGAATCGAGCAGACCACACACAACGTGGCCGATACGATAAATGTGAAACCTATTGAATCACGCGACATTTCGCGCCAACCTTCTTTTAATGTTTGCTTGAACCACGTAATAATCAATCAGAGGAGCGAAGACGTTGCCGAACAGAATCGCCAGCATGATCCCCTCTGGATACGCAGGGTTGACCACCCGAATCAGGATTGTCATTCCCCCAATCAAAATTCCATATAACCAGCGTCCGGTATCGGTCATCGCTGCGGAGACCGGGTCGGTCGCCATGAAGACCAGACCGAAGGCCAGGCCGCCGACAACCAGGTGCCACTGCGGAGGCATGGCGAACATCGCGTTGGTGTTGCTGCCAATCATCCAGAGCAGTGTCGCTAAGCCCATCGATCCAGCAAGCACACCCGCCATCACACGCCAGGAACCGACGCCGATCAGGATCAGGAAGATCGCTCCGAGGAGACAGGCCAGAGTTGAAGTTTCACCCATGGACCCCTGAATGGTTCCCAGGAACGCCTGCGACCAGGAGATACCAAGGCCTCCCTCAGAGATGGGATTGGTCACTGCTTTCATGCCGACTTCGGGAGCAGCGGTGGCCATCTGTCCCAGTGAAGTAGCACCGCTGAAGCCATCAACGGCAGTCCAGACTGTGTCACCCACGATCTGCCCCGGATAGGCAAAGTACAGAAACGCACGTGCTGTCAATGCGGGGTTGAGGAAGTTTTTCCCTGTACCACCGAAGATTTCTTTACCGACGACCACACCGAAGCTGATACCCAGTGCAACCTGCCAGAGCGGAATCGTGGGAGGCAGCGTTAACGGGAACAGCATCCCGGTCACCAGGAAGCCTTCGTTGATTTCGTGACGCCGCACGATACAGAATAGACCTTCCCAGGCCCCCCCTACCGCCATACAGACGATGTAAACGGGCAGGAAGTAGAGTGCCCCATGTACCAGGTTGGAGAGCAGGCTGTTCGCATCGGGAACCACGCCCAGCGAGGACATGATTGCACCCCGCCAGCCCGGTACCGATTCGATGCCCATGGTGCTCATCGCCGCATTGGCCTGGTACCCGGTGTTATAAAGTGCCATAAACACACAGGGCAGCAGAGCCACAATGACCATACTCATCATGCGCTTCAAGTCGATGGAGTCGCGCACATGAGAGGCTTCACTGGTCACTTCACCCGGCGTATACAGGAAGGTATCCTGCGCTTCGTAAAGTGGGTAAAGCTTCTCGAACTTACCCCCTTTATCGAAGAGGGGGTGCATCTTATCAAGAAGATTTCGTAACGGCTTCATTTCGAGGTTTATCTTTCCTGTTTGACAGCCCCTGAATCAGGCTCAGGCGGGCCATCAGCAACTTTGACTGTCTCTGACTGCGAGCCGAAACGAATACGTTTCAGAGCGATCAGTCAGGCTGACATCTTTCAAAACAAATTGAGTTATCCGGCTTACAATCACACTCAGTGAAGGCTTGGCGAGTTTCACAGTCAAAGCCCTTCCCGGGCCAACACTGTATCAGCCCTCGATTTCAATTTTGGTCAAATTGTCTCGCAGCAGTGATCCGTAGTTGTATTTGCCCGGGCAGACAAACGTGCACAACGACAGATCTTCTTCATCCAGTTCCAGGCATCCCAGCAGTTTTGCCTGTTCGGTGTCTTCCGTAATCAGTGCCCGCAACAGGAAGGTCGGCAGGATGTCCAGCGGCATTACTTTTTCATAAGTGCCGATGGGAATCATGGCTCGCTTACTGCCTTCGGTGGATGTAGTGAAAGGCACTTTCTTGCCTTTACCGGTCCAGGAAGAAGCAAACACAGGCACAACCGAGAACTTATTGAACCCGGGGCCCATCCAGCCCAGGAAGTCACGGTGTGTTCCCTCTTTGAGCGCGGTAACCTGTAATGCATAGCGGCCCAGGTAAGCAAACGGGCCTTCGGCTGTTCGGCCGGCGAGAGCGGAACCGGAAATCACCCGATCAACGCCTTCTTCGAGGTTGCCGTCTGTCAGGTCAGCCAGACTGGCTCCCATGATGGTTTTTACCAGTTTCGGATTCTTAACCACAGGACCCGCGATGGAAATTACGCGTTCGTTGTAAAGCTGACCGGTGGTGAAGAGTTTGCCAATCGCGATCACGTCCTGGTAATTGATGTACCAGACGGTTTTCTTATCGCTGACCGGATCGAGGTAATGAATGTGTGTGCCGGGGAGACCTGCAGGGTGCGGGCCGCCGAATTCTTCGACCGTCACAAAATCCAGATCGCAGCCTGGCAGATTGGTTCCCGGTGCTTTACAGAGATAGAGCTTGCCTTCGGTCAATGCCTTCAGAACCTGCAGACCCTGAGAGAATGCGCGGGGCTCTTCACTCAAAACCACTTCCGGTGGCGGAGCGAGAGGGCTGGTGTCGATGGCGGTCACAAAAATGGAATGCGGAGTTGACTCGGGTGAGGGCACTTTGCTGTAAGGACGGGTCCGCAGACTGGTCCAGAGTCCGGACTGCAGCAGGTTCTCGGTGACCTGTTCGCGAGTCAGACTGCCGAGCTGTCCTTCTTCGTATGAAGTGAAAGTCTCTTCTTCTTCGCCGGCGAGTTCAATCACCAGGGATTGAAAAACGCGTTTGGCACCGCGGTTGATTTCAGTCACTTTCCCGGCGGCGGGAGCGGTGTAGATGACACCTTCGATCTTTTTGTCGCTGAACAGCAACTGACCTTTTTTAACGGTATCACCGACCTCAACAGCCAGCGTCGGCTTCATACCGATGTAGTCCGGGCCGATTAACGCAACTGATCGAACTTGTGGCCCGTTTTCGATCAAAGCGGAAGGCTCACCTGCGATGGGCAGATCCAGCCCTTTTTTAATTGTAATCATTGAATTATGAACCTGAATGCAACGAGTGTTTCTGACTGACTCGCCTGATGTGGTATCAATCACCACCTGAATGCTGTACAAATCCGATTAAGGGCATTTCTGCAATGTGCTTGCTGGTTTTATAGGCGCAAGATCTCTAGTGCCCAATAATTCGCGGCTATTTTACACAGATCCCCCCCGTTTTGTAGTGAAAGCAGGGAACAAATTGGATCATTTTCCATTCTGTATCAGAAAAGCTGGATTCGTAGTTCATTCAGCACCTTTTCCGCGATTCTCAATGCTGAGAACTGACGTGTAATGCGTCCAATTGCACCGCGCATCGGGTCTTTTCAGCAGAATCTCCCAGCCTGTTTCCTGATGTCTCAATCCGATTTCAACGCTTTTGAATACTCAAAAAAAAACCACCTGAGAACAACACGCTCTCAGGTGGCGGGATTTTACTTTGATGGTTTAGAGTTTAGTTTCGGCTTACAGTTCCAGCAACTTTACATTCTTATACCAGACTTTGTGTCCGTGGTCCTGAAAACCGATGTAACCTTTCCGCGGGAAGTCTTTGACAGCCGCCTTGAACTTGTGCGCAGAACCATCCAGACGCTTGCCCGGCTCAGTCCATTCATCTGCATTCAGTTTGGCAACCACTTCTCCATTCACGGCGACGCTGATGTGCGGACCTTTGCAGGTAATCTCAAAATGAGTCCATTCACCCGGTGCACTGGCCAGATTCTTTGCAGGTGATACGAGGTCATAGATCGCCCCGAAATCGTGCATACCAGTGCCGTCACCACTTAAGACCTGCGCTTCGAAACCGGTCTGCACGGGATTCTTCAGATCACCCACGCGGAAAAAGATTCCGGAGTTGCATTCTTCAGGCATCTTGACATCACACTTGAATTTGAAATCACCAAATTCTTTGTTGTAGACGATCAGGTAACCACCCGACTTGTAAGGCACCAGTGCGCCGTTTTCGATCGGGGCAGCGATCTTCTTACCGTTGCTGCACATCCAGCCTTTGTAGTTCTCGCCGTTGAACAGCAGTTTCCAGCCTTCTGCTTTTTCAGCTGCAGTCAGCTTGTTATCTGATTCTGAAGCACCGGAGTCAGCCACATCGAGCCTGGCCAGCTTCTTCGCAGCCTGCTTTTCAGCTTTTTCCATGACGCTTGCCAGGGTGACTTCTTTACCCCCCTGACGTTTACTTTCGTCAGCAGCTTCCATGAATGCGTAGATTTCCAGTGTCTCTTCAGGGCTCACAGGCGCCTTGCCGGTACGGAAGAACTTCACGATCTCCACCAGCAGCGGCTTATAACCGTCGTAACCACCCACGGCGACTTCACCGTTTTTACCGACTGCGGTTCCGCCATAACCTTTAGGGGTTCCTTTACGGACACCAGCGAAATGCCCTTCACGACCACCGGCCCATTTGCCGGCGACTTCATCCCGATCAGCATTGCTGATCGTACGGGTGACAGACTCACAACCAGGTCCCATCACGGTAAACAGAGTTTCGACACCGTGGATCCCGTACCAGTAGAGGTCGGGATGAGTGCTTTCCAGCGAGCAGGGGCTGTGGGTGCTGGCCTTCATGATCTTTCCCTCTTCGCCGTTCCGCAGACGCTGTGCGCCCTTGGCAAACCGCAGTGATGAGGATGAGAACATCGGAGTATTGTATTTTTTGGAGAGTTCGAACAGAGCGACGGCATCGGTCAGCGAGGCAGCAATCGGCTTGTCGATGAAGACCGGCTTGCCTGACTGGAGAACCGGCAGTGCCTGTTTCAGGTGCGGACGACCATCGTTTGTTTCGAGGAAGACCACATCGACTTTCTCCAGCAGAGCGGGAATGGAATCGACGATTTCCACGCCCATTTCCTTGACCTGCTTCGTATAGCCGGGAACACGAGAGACACTGGATTCAATATCCGGGCTTCCCTTGGGATAAGCGGCGACGATCCGACAGCCGGCCAGATCCCCTTCCGGGTTGCCGGTATTCAGCATCTTGGTGAAGGCAATCGCGTGCGAAGTATCCAGGCCGATAATCCCGGCTTTGAGTACCTTCTTGGCATCTTCGGCGGAGACCGAGCTGCCCAGGGCAACTGTCAACAGCAGCAGAGCGCAACAGGCCTGACAGAAAAGGCGTTTAAAAAGTCCAGAGTTCATAATGTTCCTCTATCGTGGATGACAGGTAAGCTGATACGGAAACAGGCAGGTAAAGCGACTGCGCCTGCACAGACGGTGCCGCCTTCGATTTCCTTATGAATGTTTATAAAATCGATTATGGTCAACCCAGTATACCAAATGCAATCGCACGGCGGCTGGGAGTCGGAATTTTCAGCGTTTCCTCCGCAAGGTGACGCAACTCAATCGGCGTAGTCTTTGCCATTCAGGCTATCGACCACCGAATGCTGCCAGCCTTTCAGGGCGGCTTTCATCTTCTTGAACCGCTGCGGATCCTGTTTTGACAGATCATGCTGTTCGGACGGATCCTGCTTGAGGTTATACAGGGTGAATTTTGGCGTTCCCTTTTTGTTTTCCATTTTCAGGACTTTATAATCGCCGTCGATCAGTGCCGCGGCCCCCGGGAGCTCTTCCCGGGAATACTGTGTTTTCAGGCTGCCTGCATCGGCATCGGGAACCGGTCCCGGTGGATTGGGTTTTCCGGGAGACTGCTGTTTCTGCAGCGCCAGTAGAATATCCGTGCTGCGTTTAGGGTGCCCTTTGATGGGGTAGGTCCAGAAGCCCATCGGTTTGTCGCGGGACATTTTGTGTCCTTCGATGAGGGGCAGCAGGCTTTCACCATCCAGCGTGGGCTGATGTGAGACCTTCGCCCCCGTCAAAGCAAGCACTGTCGGATAGATGTCGATGGTGCCGCAGGGCATGTCTGAGGTTTCCGGTTTCTTGATGACCGCTGGCCACTCGATCACAGACGGCACGCGAATGCCCCCTTCCCAGAGGTTCCCTTTATAACCGGCCAGACCGCCGGTCGCCTGAGAGCGGGGTCCGTCTTTTTTGAACTGGGGAGGTCGGGGACCGTTATCGCTGGTGAACCAGAGAAGTGTATTTTCCGCAAGTCCCAGATCGCGGAGCTGCCTTCTCAGATGCCCCATTGCGCGGTCGACGCCGCTGATTTCACCAAAATAATTCTGGAAAGCAGGATCCTGGTTGGGATACAGGGCTTTGAGTTCGTCCACCGCCTCGTGGGGCAGATGCGGATTACCAAACCAGATGACCGCCAGGAAGGGCTGTTCTTTTTTCTGAGCCCCCTTCATGAAGTCGAGCGCCGCATCGACGGTGACGCGAGAACTCTCTCCCTTGAGCTGCTCGACCATTCCGTTATGGCTCATGTAAGGATCGTTTTCATAGAAGTTCGGGCTCGAAACCCATTCGTCAAAACCGCTGTTCCCCGGAGAGACAGGACTGTTAGCCTGCACCGAACCGAGGTGCCATTTCCCGAAGTGACCAGTCGTGTAACCAGCTGACTTGACCGCCTCAGCGACTGTGACTTCCTGCGGACGTAAGGTATGTCCCCAGCTGAAGCAGGCGAAGCGGTTCGGGTGTCGTCCGGTCAGAAAGCTGCCTCGAGTAGGCGAACAGACGGGCGCTGCTGCATAAAAGCGGTCCAGCCGCAGACCAGAGGCCGCCATATCATCCAGGTGCGGTGTCTTGATCACGGGATGCCCGTTAAAGGAAGTTTCGCCCCAGCCCTGGTCGTCGGTCATGCAGAGCACGATATTCGGCCGCGCTGTTTTTTCAGCGGCGTGCAGGCTGATAAGGGTACTGGAGAAACAGAATCCACAGAGAAGGAGCAAAGCGGAGCAGACGAAGCGGCGTAGCATATTGTGACCTCAAGGTTGAATCGGGGAGGCAGGTAAGCGAGTCGATATTTCATCCTGTCCCAAATCAGAAAGGGCGCCAAGGTTCTTTCCCGGGCCGGCACTGATTTTCTGCAAAGTTCTTCTGAGCCCGCTCTCATGCCTGAAATGCCGGGTTCGGGAGCCTGAATTGCCGTGCTGATGATTGCATCCCCCCTGCCTGCTCGGCTATACTTCTCACGTGTATCCGGACCTCCCTCTGAACTGACGTCGATTGCTGTTTTCCCCTGCCACAATCAACTTACGTCTTCAAGGCAATGATTGAGACTGCCCCAGCCTCATTCGGGGCACGTTTGAGAGTCGTTCCAGAATTCCAGAGAAAAACAGAGGAACCCCAGGCAACATGAATCCGACAAAGCCTCAAGAACCTTATTTTGTCGGCATTGATATCGGTGGTACGAACGTCAAGGTCGGTATCGTTGATGATGCCGGCCAGACACTTGCCTTCTCTAAAACGAGCACCGATGTTCCTTCAGGTGTTGAGGCGGGCCTGAAAAACATCTACCAGGCCATCGACGATGCCCTGGCTGACTGTCGGCTGACTATGGACGACATCAGGGCCATCGGGATCGCCACTCCCGGTACGATGGATATTCCCGGGGGGAAACTGGTCGATCCGCCGAATCTTCCGACCTGGAAAGGTTTTCCGATCCGCCAGACCGTCTGTGATCATTACGGAGGCAAACCGACGATCTACCAGAACGATGCGAACGCGGCCGCCTATGGAGAATACTGGATCGGCGGTGCCCGCGAGGCTCATAGTCTGGTGTTCTGGACACTGGGCACGGGCATTGGATGTGGTATTATTATAGACGAAATGATCATCGAAGGTCGTCACTCACACGGAGGCGAATGCGGACACATCGTCATCCAGATGGATGACGGACGGTTATGTGATTCAGGACAATATGGTACACTCGAAGCTTACGCGGGTGGCACGTCCCTGGTAAAGCGCTGCCAGGAACAGCTGGACGCCGGTCGTGAGTCCGTCCTGAATGACATGCTGCAGCAGGGCCAGGAACTGACGCCTCTGCTGATCTCCGAGGCCGGAGAACAAAACGATGAACTGGCAACCGAGCTGATTATGGAATCCGCCCGTTGCCTGGGAGTCGGCACGACAAACCTGATGCACACCATCGATCCGGACATGGTTCTGTTCGGCGGTGCAGTGACATTCGGAGGCAAGGGTACTGCCCAGGGAGACCGTTTCCTGCAGCGCATCCGGGAAGAGGTCCAACAACGCGCGTTCTCGGTTCCCTACGAGAACACGATCATCGATTACGCAGAACTCGGAGCAGACGCCGGTTACATTGGCGTCGCCGGCTGTGCGCGACTGGCCTGCCTCAAAGCAGAATAAAATTAAAACGTGCCCGGTGCAATCAATGCCGGGCGGTCTGAACGACAGGAAACCGAGATACCTTTATGGCAACTGAGCCCCGTCTGATTCGAAACTTTTCGATCGTAGCACACATTGACCACGGGAAAAGTACGCTGGCCGACCAGCTGCTCCTGAAAACCGGCGCCATCACGGAGCGGGAATTCAAAAACCAGATTCTGGATGACCTGCAGATTGAACAGGAACGCGGAATTACGGTCAAAGCCCGCACGGTGGTGATTCACCACAAATACAAAGGTGAAACATACGAGCTGAACCTGATCGACACCCCCGGTCACGTCGACTTCCACTACGAAGTCTCCCGCAGCCTGGCTGCCTGTGAAGGCGCGCTGCTGCTCGTCGACGCCTTTCAGGGTGTGCAGGCCCAGACCGTCGCGAACGCCTACGCCTGTATCAACGCCGACCTGTCGATCATTCCGGTCGTCAATAAAATCGACCTGCCTGTCACCCGTATCGACGAAGTGCTGGAAGAAGTCGAATCGGTCGTCGGTCTCGACCCCGAAGAAGCACTCAAAGTCAGCGCCAAGAGCGGGCTCGGCATTGAAGACGTGCTCGATGCCATCGTCGAACGCATCCCCCCTCCAAGTGGCGATCCCAGTGCGCCACTGCAGGCACTGGTCTTCGACAGCAAGTACGATCATTACCGCGGCGTTGTTACCTACGTCCGCGTGGTCCAGGGAACGGTAGAAAAAGGCCAGACGGTCGTCCTGATGCGAGGCGGTACCAAGCTGGACATTATCGAGATCGGCCAGTTCACTCCGCATATGAAAGCCGTCAAGTCGCTGGGGCCCGGACAGGTAGGTTACCTGGTCAGTGGTGCTAAGGAACTCAGCCAGGTTCACGTGGGGGATACCATCGCAGACCCCAAAAAGCTGCCGGCCGCCCCACTGCCCGGTTATCAGACTCCACAACAGATGGTGTTCTGTGGAATGTATCCTATCGAAGCCACCGACTTTGAAAAGTTGCGTGAAGAGCTGCAGAAGCTGAGCCTCAATGACGCCAGTTTCAGTTTCGTACCAGAAACCAGTGACGCTCTGGGCTTCGGCTTCCGTTGCGGCTTCCTGGGCATGCTGCACATGGAAATCATTCAGCAGCGTCTGGAACAGGAATTCAACATCGACCTGTTGCAAACCGCACCTAACGTAACTTATGAAATCCTGGAGCGCAGCGGCGAAGTTTTACACCTCGATAACCCGCAGGACGTTCCAGATGCCAGCCGCATCGAAGAATTCCGCGAACCCATCGCGCTGGTGAATTTCATCCTGCCTGCAGAGAACATCGGCACCATCATGCAGCTCTGTTCCGACAGGCGCGGGATCTACAAGAATACCGAGTACCTGGGAACCAATCGGGCACAGCTGGTTTACGAACTGCCGCTGGCGGAAATCGTCTACGACATGTACGACCGCTTGAAAAGCGCGACCAAGGGTTACGGTACGATGGACTATGATATCATCGGCTACCGTGCAGCCGACCTGGTCAAGATGGACATCCTCGTCAAAGGGGAACGCGTCGATGCCCTCTCCACGATCGTGCACCGCTCACAGTCCGAGCGTCGTGGACGCGGTCTGGCGAAGCGGCTCAAGGAGGAGATCTCCAAGCACCAGTTTGAAATCCCGATTCAAGCCGCGATTGGTGGAAAGATCATCGCTCGCGAGACGATCAAAGCCCTCCGTAAAAATGTGACCGCCAAGTGTTACGGTGGTGACATTACCCGTAAGCGCAAGCTGTGGGAAAAACAGAAAGAGGGCAAGAAACGCCTCAAGCAGTTCGGCCAGGTCGAGATTCCCCAGAAGGCGTTCCTCGCAGTTCTGGATGCGACCAAAGAAGAGTAACCCGACTCGAGCGGAATTACTCTTCGACGTCTGCCAGTAATGCTTCGAGCGCCTGGGTGCAGCCTTTCATTGAGACCACGGCCTGCTCAAAGTTGGTGTGCAGTGACGCTTCCGGCGCATCCAGTGCAAACTGATCGGTGGCTTTGCGGAGGCGACCGATTTTTTTGCGGAGCATCTTGAGATACGCGTCCGGATCATCCACGCGGGTTTCCAGTGCCCGCGAGGCATCAAAGACAGCCCGCGTGATTCCCATGAGCTCCGGGTAATCGTCGACTTCATCGCAGTGCTTGATAAACGTTCGCACCATCCAGGCATGCGCCAGGACCACCTGACTGCGCTCTACCAGTTCCTGTTTGCTGATCGACATGACGTCACTCTGATTGAAACTCAACGTCTTTTACCGGCGGGCACCTCGATGGCCCCGCACTTCACGGTTCTGAAATTAACGCTTCAGAAGCAGACATGCAAGAGTTGGCTCAGCTCGAATCAGATCGCGTGGGTGAAGTCGTCGCCGCGGTAGTACTCGTAGAACAGGCGGCCGATTTCATCGCTCAGTCGCGAGAGGTATTCTTTCTTGAACTTGGAGAACGTGACTTCCGAGGTCGCCCGCGGAGCCCTGAGCGGATAGAAGGACGTGATCTCTTTGCTGTAGAGTTTATCGCCTTCGCCGTTTTCATCCATTTCATAGACCGTGACCATCCCTTCGGCGCGACCACGGTAGAGGTCAGAACTGTTTTCTTCGTAGAGACTGTACTTATGCAGCTCGATATGAATCACGTATGTCACATCGAAGGCTTCGCCAATCTCTTCCGGCTTGTCCCAGTCCGGGTTCTCATCCATCCAGGCACGAATCCGATCCGGATTGACCATCTTCACTCCATGCTGATGCAGCTGGAACGTGGTGTACTTCGCCAGATCGTTGTGAATTCCGTCGAAGTTGTACTGCAGTTCCAGTGGTGCATAACAGACGATCGCGACGGTTACATCTTTGTCGGTCAGTGACTTTGAAGTCTGGGCATCGAAGTCCGGCTCAATCGAAGGCGGCCCCCCGATCAGATAACCCAGCAGGATGAAATAGTTGCAGCCCGACAGCGTCGTACACAATATCAGTACCAGTGCCAGCTTGCTGACTGTCTGCAAAAACCGTTTATGAATACGTTGTTTCAACGAAAAACTGTTCATCGTGTGATCCTTCACAACTCCGAATTGATGTTCTGGTCTGCTGTCCTGTACCAGGCTGAAAGTGACGATCAGTAAATTTCTTCACTGGAATGGTAGTTATAGAAGAAGCGACCAATCTGATCGGCGATGCGATCAAGGTATTTCTTTCTGAAGACTTTGGGAGATTCCTGTTCAATCGAGACCGGCATATGGCTCGGAAACTCGGAAGTATAGTTGGTCTCGAAGACAGACAGTGCCCGGCGATACCCGTCGACATCCTGCACTTCATAGGCAGAGACGGTACCGTATGCTTTTCCACGTAGCAGGTTCGGGCTGTTGGGCTCGCGGTAATCGAACTCGTCGATGTCGACGTGAATGATGTAATCGACCTCGAAGTTTTCCGCCAGTTCATCCACGTCGTTCCAGACGCCGCCATTGTCATCGAGCCAGGTCGCGACTTCACCGGTATCCTGAACCACAATTTCCCGACGCTTCAGATCGTAAGTAATCTGTTCCAGCAAATCGTAATTCAGGGACGGATAATCGGAACGGATCGATTCGGGAGTCGAACAGATCACCAGTACTTTTTTATGTTCTTCCGACAGATCGATATTGGTCCGCCTGGTGAATTCACAGGTAATCAGGGGATCGCCAAAGAATAATTTCCCGGCCATTACGCCCAGAGAACATCCGCTGGCCTCCAGACAGACCAGCGCCAGCATCACCACGACGCAATAGCGTCGGGGAGTGGAGAGTCTGCTTTCGATCTGTTGTTTCAGTCGCATCATTTCAGCCATCCTTGGCATGAACCGCTAAGATTTGTTGTGATTGATTTGATTTGAAAGGCGGGTTCTCACGCGCGCTGACGCGGCGCAAGTATTAAAATGTCATCCTGAAAGCCCATTCCATCACGGTGATCGAAGTCAGACCACAGATCAGCCAGAGCAGACACAGTTCAGGATTGGAGATCAGCCAGAGCCGTCTGTGATACACGCTGATCCAGGACCAGGGAATCATAGCCAGACAGACCAGTGCCAGAATCAACCCGGACGTATTGGCCTGGGCAGACTGACTTAACTGACCTCGAACAAAATGTGAAAAGGAAGTTGTCATCCCACAACTGGGACAGGGAATTGAGAATTGATTTCTGATGACGCAGGGTGCAAAACCGAGTTGTTGATGTGAACCGAAGCCTCGCGGATCCGGCTGAATTCGAATCGCAACCCAAAACCCGCCGATCAGAAACAGACTCCAGCAAATCAACAGCAGCCGCAGTTTCCATCCAATGGGCATGCCCGGATGTAATTCACGCAGCGCCGACAACAGCCGATTGTCTGATGTTCTGGCAGTGGGTTTGGAATTGAAATTCATTATTGAGAATGAGAGAAGCCGAGGTTTATCAGTTCTATTATTTTACTGCAAGACCAGATCCGGAAAATGTCCATCTGCTCCTGACAGGCTACCATTTATTGAGGCCCCGTCCAGACTCCCTCGTAGACTTCGACAGCCGGACCGGTCATATAGACTTCTCCTGCCTCGGCCCACTCGAGCCGTAAATCACCACCGGGCAAGTGGATAAGCACATTCCGTTCGGACCGCCCCGTCAGAACCCCTGCTACCGCAGAAGCACAGGCTCCGGTGCCACAAGCCTGGGTTTCGCCCGAACCACGCTCCCAGACGCGCATCTTCAGTTCGGAGGGCGAGACGACTTCGATGAATTCCGCGTTGACCCGATTGGGGAACATCGGATGCACTTCTACTTTCGGTCCGATCCCATGCACCCAGTGATCGTTGAGCTCGTCAACGAAGGTAATACAGTGCGGGTTCCCCATGGAAACACAGGTCACCTTCAGTCTCTGATCACCCAGATCCAGGTCGGCATCGACCGGAGGATCGCCGGGGAGCAGCGTGGGAATCTCGGCGCTTTTGAGAATCGGCTGTCCCATGTTGACCCGCACCTGGCTGACGCGGCTTCCCGCCAGTTCCAGGTCCAGATGCAGTACACCGGCACCGGTTTCGATCTTCAAGGTCTGCTGTTTCGCGATCCCATGATCGTAAACGTACTTCGCGACACAACGCACGCCGTTCCCGCACATTTCCGACTCGCTGCCATCTGCATTAAACATCCGCATGCGGGCATCCGCTTTTTCCGACGGGCAGATCAGAATCAGTCCGTCCGATCCGATGCCTTTGTGCCGGTCACTGACCGCCATCGCCAGGCTGGCAATGTCTTCAGGGAGGGACTCTTCAAAACAGTTGACATAGACGTAGTCGTTGCCGGCTCCGTGCATCTTGGTAAATTTCATCGTCGCTTTTCTTTTCTCTGATCTTAAACAGGCTCCGGGTAACTCCCGTCAGCCCTTGAATGAATTCTCTATTATTCTGGCGTTTTCAGCCCCAGAAAGATACTCCGCCGCAGGGCATTATCGCGTCCTGAAAACGCATCTTCGTTTCCGGGCAGGATATTTTCCAGCGTGGTGGCCATCATGTGGAACTTCGCATCCACATCATCTGCATAATGCACCAGCAGTGCTTCCGGGGTATGTGGGGCGACAGGCGAGCCCCATTCGGGCAGATTCTGATGCGAGACGATCATATGTTCCAGTCGCAGCAGGGTCTCGGGACTGAGTTCCTCAAATTTTCGGGCGTGCTCCCGTACCAGATCGCGGCCCAGCAGGATATGGCCGATCAATCGTCCCGCTGGTGTGTAGCTGGATGCATGCGGTTTGTAATCGAGTTCGTTCAGCTTGCCGATATCGTGCAGGATGGCCCCTGCTACCACCAGAGATTTGTTCAGCGGCGGTTGCATCTCCCGGTAATAGTCGCTGTATTTGTCGGCCAGATAACAGGCAGTCCGAGTGACCGACAGCACATGTTCCAGAAAGCCGCCGGTGAACGCATGATGATTTCTGCTGGCTGCAGCGATCACTTTGATCTGGTCTGCATATTCATCCAAAATGTCCAGCACCAGATCGCGCAAGGGTTCCTCGGTAATCTGTTCGCGAGCAATGTCCGTCAGCTCTGCAAACATCTCGTCGCTGGAAAAACGGGAGCGTTTGAAATACAGGCCGGGGTCAAATCCATCCTCGGCGTCTTCGTCATTCACGGGACGAATGCGGTCAATGTCCAGTTGGGGACCGTACTTACTTTCGTCATAGCGGGCTCGGACTTTATAGAACTCCCCCTCGCTCCAGTTGGTCTCACAGTCTTCAAACCAGAGAGTGTCGCTCCAGATCATCGCGGTGGCCACTGTCGCATGGTCGCGGAACTGGACCCGAAAATAAGGTTTCCCGTCCCGCGTGTTGGAACGCTGTCGGGAGACGAGCAGGACAAAACTGTCCGCCATCTGTCCGGGTTCCATTTCACTCAACAGCATGACTTCTCGCGCGGTGTTCATATCGTCTGCCCTTAGTATGTGTTTCAGAAGATAATTTCTCTTCACATTTTAGCGCTGAAGTATCGTAAGTGCAAAAGAGGATGTTCAGTGTCCCCCACACAATACCAGACTTATTGCTCCACATATACGAATAAGAGTCTCGCTACCAGAGTCTGGTCTGGATGCCCAAAACCCTTTAATTTCAGCACTTGAAAGGAGTCCCGCTTTGCGATAAATATATTTAAGATGAATCTCGCCTGTTTGATGAGATCTGAGCAAAATGCATCTCGGAAAAGATCGAAACCCTGCTATAATAACAGGAGATCAACAACGGCAAACAGGCTCGCTCCTACCCGTGGTGAATTTCAGATTTTTGACCTGTTTTTGCCGATAAACTCAATGCGCGGGTCAAGCAACCAGACTTTTTTCAATTGGAGATTATTTTCCATGGCTGTCACAATTACTGAAAATGCTTCCAACGAACTGAAGCGTTTCAAAGAGAATTCCAATTACAGTGAAGATTCTCTCTTACGTATCGGGATCGTTTCCGGTGGTTGCAGTGGTTTCTCATACGACTTCAAATTCGTTGAACCAGCTGAATACAACGAAGAAAACGATACCATTTCCGAACAACACGGCGTGAAAGTCGTTGTCGACAAGAAGAGCAGCCTGTTCCTTGACGGTACCACCGTAGACTACTACGAAGGTCTCGACAAACGCGGTTTCACTTTCGATAACCCCAATGCTGTCAAATCCTGCGGATGTGGTAGCAGCTTCTCTGCCTGATTGAGTCTCTAGCCGGGGCTTACCCCCCCGCCTCGATCCAGAGTAATCCAGATAAAGATTTCGCCGAGGAGCAGAGATTGCTCCTCGGTTTTCTTTGTTTTGGGACGCCGCTCGTTTACATTGATAGTACAGCAACCTGCGGCTCGCATGGATCGGTTAAGCGAATTCCGGTGAAAGGCTCCCGAAAATACACCATTTACGGGGGCATTCTCAGAGCCGGTCTGCGGCTTCCCACCGGAGTCCCCGGTCGCTATAACTCAGACTGTCGGTGCTGCTGATACAGATTACCGGCATCATTATCCTGTTAGAGACAATCAACACGAAGGAAAAGATCACAATGAAACTGGAAGGGCGAAATGCGCTCGTGACGGGCGCCTCTCGGGGCATCGGTCGAGGATGTGCGATTGAAATGGCCAAAGCAGGCGCCAATGTGGCGATCAATTATCGCTCCCATCCCGAAGAAGCGGAAGAAGCAGCTGAAGAAGCCCGCTCTTACGGCGTGAAAGCCATCACTGTCCAGGCTGATGTCTCTGATCAGGCCTCGGTCGAAGCCGCTGTGGCCAAGACTGTTGAAGAATTCGGCAGCCTCGATCTGTTCGTTTCCAACTCTGCCTACAGCGATCGGGAACTGATCCTGGAAGCCGACATGGAAGGTTTCAAACGAACCATCGATGTGACCATGTGGGGTGCCTTCTTCGGCGTTCGGGCGGCTGCCGCCCAGATGACCAAACAGGGTTCGGGTGGCTCTATTGTCGTCATCAGTTCTCCGCATGCGGTCATCGCGATTCCGACCTCAGCCGCTTACAACATGGCGAAAGCCGCCATCGACCACATGGCGCGTACCGCTGCCATCGAATTCGCGCAGCATCGCATCCGTGTGAATACCGTTCATCCCGGCTGGATTGATACTCCCGGTGAGCGGAAGTTCTTTACCGATGAGCAGTTGCAGGCCGGTGCGGAAAACATCCCCTGGAAACGACTGGGAACCCCGAATGAAGTCGGCAAACTGGTGACCTTCCTCTCCAGTCCCGATGCCGATTACATGACCGGCGGTACCACCACGATTGATGGTGGAATCAGCCTGCCCTGGTGGTCCAATCGGGCCGAGGGTGCACAGTAAATCCGGCAGGGATTCCGGGCCAGAACCCCGTCAGGACCAGATGCCTCAACTCATTTCAAAATAATGACTTGAGGTTGCTCTGGTCCTGTTTATCCGGATCAGATACACTACAAAGTCCCGCCTGAGACAGAATCCAGACGAGGATGCATTCAGAGCGCTCTTCTGATTTCCTCCAGATAAGACTAAGATTCTCTATCCGGAAACGAATTGCCCGAACCCAGATTTGACCAGGGAACTGCCTGAGGACCCCAGAATGGCTGACAGTCAAAATCATATTGAATTAAAAAATCCGGCTGTCGCTGCAGTGCTCGGGTTCCTGATTCCAGGAGCAGGTCACTTTTACCAGGGCCGCACCTTCAAAGGAGCGATTTACTGCTTCTGTATTCTGAGCACGTTCTTCTGCGGAATGGCACTGGGCGACTGGAAAACGGTCTATTATCAGTCCTGGCAGGGGAAGCGGAATCTGGGTTACTTTGCCCAGGTTGGCGTCGGTCTGCCGGCCCTGCCCGCACTGGTACAGAACTCCCGGTTCCATAAACAGGCGTCGCCAGGCAACCTGGCCCGCAACGATCTGGATGCAGGCTATTTTCAGTCGCAGCCTTATCAGATGGATCTGCCACTGGAAGCTGCTTTCGAGGGAACGCTGCTGGATCGAGGCAATGACGGAAAAACCATCAGCGGTGCGCTGGAGGGTACCATCCGGTTGAAATCCATCGATGGTGAGTTCGGACCAGAGGTCAGAGGAACATTTGAAGGCACCCTGGACGGAAAACCGATTGAACCCCTGGAACTGGCGGATCCGATCGGAATCGGGCTGCCTCTGGGAGGAAATCAGCGCAGAGCCCTGGAATGTGCGGTCATCCGCAAAGAGGGGGGACAGCGGACCGACACCGGACACATCGAAGGGAGCATTCCACGACCTTTCCTGAACTGGTTCGAGATGCCCCTCAGTGAAAGTGAGCTGGATGACATCAATAAAGAGCTGGGAAAACGGTATGAGTTTGCCGTCGTGTTTACCTGGATCGCGGGTCTCCTGAATCTGCTGGCGATCTGGGACGCGTTTGAAGGCCCCGCCTACGGCCGGGGAGACGAGGAGGAAGAAAAGCCCTCCTCCGACAAAGAGCCTTCACCTGCGACAACATAAACACCCACTCGCTCCAATTCCACCATTTTAACATAAACCAGAAAAGGCACATCGACATGTCTGTTTCACTTCTGTTCGCGAACCAGGTTAATGCGATAGTTTACCTGATTCCCCTGTTGGCGGTGATCAGTCTGGTTTATAATGCGACCCGTTACGAGATTCCTGAAATTATCATTAAACGTTCGATACGTTTTTTCTTTACAGCAATCATCATCATGGGGGCCTTGATGACGTTGCTGGCAGTGCTTTCCTGGAATCTGTGAACACTCTGGCACTGGGTGACATATCAAGTCAGGTTGACCCGCCAAAAAGCGATTTCGACTTCTTAAAAAAACATCTTCAATTCTATAGATACAATTGCACTTTCAACTATTGTTGAGCATACTCAGACGATTGCGGGGTTATGGATTCCCTTTCTGCAATAGTTAGGTTGGGATTACTTTATGCAGATTAATGGACTAGCACTTACAGATATTGTAGATCTGGCAGATCACGCGGATCTGTTTGAATTACTGGATAATGAAAGTGTCTACACCCTTTCTCACCAGGGCGTAACGGCCGGGTTTTCCAGCGTGAAAGCCATTAGCCGTTCTACGGGTATCGAGACGCGCCGCCTGCTGCAGCCCGATCTCTGTCCACTGGACATTGCGGTCGCGATTGCAGAGAAACTCCAGTTCCGCGTCGGCTTTGACTGGAACGACTGTCCGGCCATTCTGCTCTGTCATTCACACACTAATAACCAGTCAGCCCGTCAGCTCTGTGATCAGCTTTCTGAAAAGCTCGGTGTTCCCACAGAACGCTTCATCCCCTTCAACTATGGCTGTGTCGGCTTTGTGCAGCTCCTGAACCGGGCCGCACAACTGCTGCAGGAACTCCCCGAACGGGTGCATATTCCGCTGCTCACGGTCGAAACCCCCGAGCACTGGCACGATTCGTCTGACAAAGCATTCTGCGGCATTGTTTCCGCCGGTGCGACCGGCACTACCCTCTGGCGTGGACCGGGACACGAACTGCTGCACGTAGAGACCGCGGTCGAAATCATTCCTGAAGAACGCCGTAAACCCGACGTCCCTCTGTTCTGGACCGAACAAGGCGACATGTTCGATTTCCGTGGTCAGCCCGAGCATAAGCTTGTGATGCACATGGACGGGGAATCGGTATTCCTGAATGGCGTTGACTTCATGTTGAATGCCTGCCTGAAATCATATCACGAAGTCGCCGACGAACCCGGCCGGATCCTGATTGCCCCGCATCAGCCCAGTGGCAAGCTGCTCAAAGCCATGATTGCGGCCGCAAAGCAGGTACCAATCGAAGCCGACTTCCTGAACAATCTGCCCAACTACGGCAATTCCATCTCGTCGACAATCCCCACGATCCTGGCGCGTCTGGAGCAGGTTGTCAGCCAGAACGGATATGAACCGGCCGCTCCCGGCGACCTGATTCTGTTACCCGCCGCCGGAATCTGTATGGATCGCCTGACAGACGCCATGTGCATCGGTCGTGCTGCTATCCGCTGGCAGCCGGGTCGTTATCACGAAGAAGCCTGAAGCCTCTCTGAGAGGCTCTCAGGCAGCATCTCGTTCAAATCCGCGGGTTCCAAAGGCTTCGCGACCTTCAATAATCGAGCCCTTGTCGAACCGCTTACCGAAGTACAGCGCCTGGGCTGATTCGTCGCTGAGCACGGTTTCCGCGTCCCCACTGACGAGTACCTGTCCCGCGCTGATGATATAGCTGCGGTCAGTAATGGTCAGCGTCTCACGTTCACGGTGGTCCGTCAACAGAATTGAAATCCCACTGTCACGCAGGTCGGCAATGATATCCTGAATATCATGAATCGTAACCGGGTCAATCCCGGTGAAAGGTTCGTCCAGCAGAATCAGTTCCGGAGAGCTTGCCAGGCAGCGGGCAATTTCCAGACGCCGGCGTTCCCCCCCGGAGAGGGTCGAAGCGATCTGCTTCCGCTTAGCGGTCAATCCGAACTGATCCAGCAGTCGATCGACAGTCTCGCGTCGCTGACGGCGATTCAAGTCGAGGAACTCCAGGATGGCGTAGATGTTGTCTTCAATCGAGAGTTTGACGAAGACACTCTCATCCTGAGGCAGGTACCCCATGCCCTTCCGCGCCCGTTTGTACATGGGCCAGGAGGTGACATCGGTATCTTCCAGGTAGACACGGCCTTTCGTAGGAGCAACCATTCCGCAAGCCATGCGGAAGGTGGTCGTCTTACCGGCCCCGTTGGGTCCCAGCAGACCGACGATTTCACCCCGTTCCACGAAAAAATCGACGCCGTCGACGGCCCGTTTACCCGGATAATCCTTGACCAGACCGACGCATTCCAGCAATGGCATCGTAGCCGTCCTCCTTGACGAAACTGCAACTCGAAAACTAACGAACGCGGATTTTACTACATTCGGGGATCTGGCTGAATAGTGATTTTCAGCGGAATTCCCCGGCTTCAGCGAATGCGTTTCATGCGGGAAAAATTGGGGTAAAAGGGGAATGACAGCTTGGCATACGGGTCCTTGGGATAAGATCCGGGAGCCGTCTGATGATAGAAAAACCGCTTGAGCGGTCCCACATCGGGTGAGTAGCCGCGACCATCATTCATAAACGGAATTCCATGCGGCCAGTAAATCATGAAGGCTTTCCCGACCAGGGCAGTACGCGGGACGGCGTGACGACGTTCTGCCCCCCGGTCATTGCCCCACAGGCGACTGTCAGCACTGCGGGCGGAGTTATCGCCGAGCACGAAGAACTCTTCATCAGACATCTGTGCAAACGTGACTTTCTGGTGATGATCTTCATACTCACGACTCCAGGCAGCCGGATCGTAGAGCAGTTCCCAGAGATGTTTATGCTCGCCGGGAATTTCCAGCTTCTGATAATACTCGTCCGCACGGTAGTAGATGTCCCGTTGCAGCAGCAGATGGGAGACGTTGAAATTGAGCCCCCGGCCCGCGATTCCTGCTGGTGCCAGGTCGCCTTCCCGCGGATCGTGCGTCGCTGTCGGCTTGTATTCGGTCTTACCCTGCAGTTCTACCAGATCCCCGTCGATCCAGAGACAGAGCCGCTGATCGACGTTCGCAAACATGATCTGATGAGCGCCCGCTCCCTGCAATGAGGTTTCGACGGTCGTTAATTCGGTCTCTACCGGTTCGGGGTTCGGATAATCTTCCACGTAGTAGAGGGTCGCTTTGCCGGTCTTTACGTCAAATTTGACGCGGTAATGCCGATCGCCGCGCATCAGCTCCACGAACAGTTCTCCTTCGGCGTTCTCGATCTCTACATCGAAACTGAGTGTGAGATCACCGACCCAGAAGGCCGCGTCGTAGATGTAATATCCCTCGGTGGTACCCCCGGTATAGCTGTTGTAGGCAGTAAAATCACTGATCAGCCGGGGCCGGGGAGGCGAGGACAAGATCGACTGCTGAAACAGTTCCGGGTTTTCCTGAAGCAGAGCCCACTCTGATGTCTGCGGTACCACGTGCTGGTAGCGCAGCCATTCCAGTTTGGCGTCAGCCTGCTTGAGGGATTCACCCTGATACTGATAGGCTCGCGATTCCTGATCGATCACCCAACTGGACTTGGTCAGCCCCTGGAACTTCGTCTCGCCGGCGGCCACCTGCTGCATGGGAGACCAGCGTTCGGGCCAGCCATACTGCAGAATTTCACGGGGCGGATAATCATCGTCATAGACCAGTTGCTGAACCGTCAGCTGTTTTTCCAGGTTGTCTTTACGGAGAATCTGAAACGGTTCCTGATCGCTTTTACGAGCGTAGACATCGCCGCGGGAAATCTGGATTTCCTCGCCAGGCAGTCCGACCAGACGTTTAATGTAATTGGTCTGCGACGCCTCCGGATACTTGAAGACGATCACATCCCAGCGTTTGGGATCGCCGAATTCAAAGGGGAATTTATTAACGATAATCCGATCCCCGGTAAACGGCATCGCCTCCCGCAGATCAGCATAGTAGCGGCAGTTGGGACAGAGCGCGCCGGTCACTTTTAAATCGGGGCGGTAATACTCTGTCTTTTCAATCAGTTCATCGCTGGCACCGACGGCATATTTGACGCCACAGGAAGGACAGGTCAGCTCTTTGTGCCGACCGTAGAGTGTGGGAGCCATGGAACCGGTGGGAATGACGAACGCCTCTGCCGAGTAAGCCCGGAAAACAAAAGCGAACACCAGCGCAATGATGATCGATTCGATCGTATCGCGGACTTCATTATGGCGGGAACGAGGCGTTTCGGACTCAGTCTGTTTTTTTTCAGCCCGTTCTGCAAGAAACGATTTCAGCTTTGATTTCTCGATTTTTTTGGTCATCAATGCCAACCTGTTAATTTATCGCATGCGAAAGCGGAAC
Organism: Gimesia chilikensis; assembly: GCF_008329715.1. Lineage (GTDB taxonomy): Bacteria > Planctomycetota > Planctomycetia > Planctomycetales > Planctomycetaceae > Gimesia > Gimesia chilikensis. The sequence goes on from NZ_VTSR01000005.1 coordinate 437,776, forward strand.
CAGCTTGATTCGCCAGTTCCCATTATTCGCCGTTCGCGCTGGTTTATGGGCGTTTTTCTTCAATTGAGACAAAAAATGATCATAAAGAAAAGCAACCCCTGATCAGTGAATATAGCGAATCCGGGAGAAATCTGGAATGCGGATGTGTCCGATATGATTCCCGAATTTGACTTCCCCCTGCCGGGAGGGGAGATGCACCAGAAAAGGCTTACCCAGCAGGTACTTGCGATCCACTTTGCCATCCGCCCAGCTCCGACTGTCCAACGATACCGGGCTGTTATCTCCCAGTACGAAATAGCTGCGTTCGTCGAGTTCGTAGGGCTCCTCCACGCCGTGTAATCCCTTGCCGCGGGTGTAGTGAATATCGCGAAATAATTTCAGGTCCGCCACCTGGACTCGCGCTCCCTGACAGCCAAAGCGAACCGGTTCGCGGATCTCCTTCCGCGGGGTGCTACTCTCCGAGAAGAGCAGCGGCTGATAGAGCAGCTTTCCATCGACGGCACACAGAACCTGTCGATCCATGACGGACATCTCGAGCCGCACGGGGCCGGACCGGAACGCGTCATGCAGGGGTTCGCTGCGGAGTGGCTGCCGCTGGTCGTCGACCCAGAGTGACACCTGCTGCTGGGCAAAGTCAATCAGCGTACGAAACTGATGCTGTCCGTTCTGCATTTCGACCGCGAAGACCCCTTCCCTTCCGGAGACCTGCAGCTGACACTCAAACATAAAATCATGCACGGGAATCGCTTTCTGATTCTCCACGCCCGAATTGTAAGCGTAATCATCGACGACCGGAGCCACATGCGATTTCTCATACAACAGTGCCAGCGCGTAACGGAACTCTTCATCCTCGGACTGGTTTAACCACCGCTGGCAGTCATCGGGGGAGAGCGCCCCATGACAGGTGAGCTGCTGTTTCTGTTCATCGTAGTGCACCGCGCCGATCACCGGTTCCGGCGGATCCACTTCTGCCGGCCAGGCTTCCAGTGGGACGCTTGTTTCGTGGTGCCCCCCCTGCCGGATCCAGTGCTGGTATTTCACCCACGACCAGTGTGATTCCGCGAGGGGATTGTCCTGATCGGCGGTATGCACAAAGCCGCGCTCGCGAGGCGACCAGTGGTTGCTTTGCCCGCCGGCACCGTCTTCCTGTTCCATGGGAATGAAACGGGGCTGGAAAAAGTCGTCATCCCGGGGTTGATAGCGATTGTCATAAACGAGCTGCCGCACCGCGCGTTGCGTTTTCAATTCTTTCCGCTGTATCTCACCGTTGACGTAGAGATCCCCCTGCTTGACCTGCACCTTTTCTCCGGGCAGTCCCACAATCCGTTTGACATAAGCCTGGGTAGGTTTGATCGGATTCTGAAACACCACGACCTCCCAGCGGCGGGGTGGTTTGAGATAGTAGGCGTGTTTGAAGACCAGCAGCTGATCACCTTCGTTGCGGGGCACGTGGGTCAGATCGATGGAATTCGTATTGCAGTTGGGACACGTCGCGTACTCGCCCACACCCGCGTTGACATCAGCCTCTCCGGAAGCTCCCTGGAAACGGTTCGAGGAAACCGATTCGTCGTAGGCGACTCCGTAAGTAAACGAATAATCACAGCGGGGGCAAGTCACCTGTTTGTGATAACCCAATAGCGACGGGGCCATTGAGCCCGTTGAGATCATATAACCTTCCGCTTCGAAGGTCCGGAAGAGAATCACCGCAATTGCGAGTGCGACCACAGACTCCACCACCATCCGCATCAGACTGGTTCGCTCGGGAACCTCTTCTGTGCTGGAATCGGTTTGAAGGGATGATTGGTGCATCGCAACTTACAACAGAAGACAGTGAATTCAGCTGAACCCGAGATCCAGCCAGCGGTAATCAGGGGTCTCATTTTAATAGATCCTGCAGGGCTCTGGAAATAGCGGTTCACTGTCTCCCTGCACAGATCGCTGCATTTCTTTCATAGAAACAACGGTGATGATCACCAGCAGCCAATGAGACGAGCGTTGCAGTTCTGATCTGACTTTAAAACATGGTTTTGAAACCACTTAGCCCACGAAGCAGAACAGCAGCAGCATACAGATCCAGATCACGCCCAGAAAATGCCAGACGACAGAGCAGGCATGGACGCCCCAGTGATACTCATGGTCGTACTCATAGAGATAGGCTTTGTAAATTACATAACCGAGGACACCAAAGGCCACGATGAAATGCACCGCGTGCAGCAGCACAAAGGCGAACAGCATGCCGTAGCTGCTGAGGTAGCGATATGAATCCTGAGCCGGGTCGAGTGAGAGCAGCAGTTCTCCGTGCTGGCTTAAGACGTTCATCAGCCCCAGGGTCTGAATCACAAAGAAAGCGCCGCCGAGCAGGAAGGTGAGGTTCAGGCAGTTACGAAACTGCTGCTGCTTTTCCAGCCGGACGTAATACAGTGAGCGGTGAATGGTGATACTGCCCAGAATCAGCAGCGCGGTGCTCAACCAGAGAATCGGAGGGATCACCAGATTGATGGGCTGGGATGTCTGAGCCATACTGGTGCGTACAACCACGTACGCCAGCAACCCTCCGACGAATAGAACCGCGATACTGAAGAGGAAGATGGCCAGTCCGAAATCCCGCTGACTGAGTCGGTCGCGGGATGTGAACAACATCGCGCAACGATCACGAATAGAGCGGCTCCGGTAAGTAGGCATGCTGACCTGCCATCGCACTGAAAGCGAAAAACGAAACGTGGAATATCAGAACTGAGCCTCCTGTGGCTCAGTTCTATTTTCTGTCACAGCCCGGGCAAATTCAAGATTACTTCTTATCAGCGGCTGGCTTTTCAGGAGCCGGTTTCGACTCTGCTTCAGGAGCTTTCTCAGCCTTCGCCTCGGGAGCTGCCTTTTTTTCGGCTGCTTCAGGGGCTGCCGCTGGTGCAGCCTGCTCGCCAGCCGGGGCAGCGGGCGCGGGTGCAGCCGGTGCTTCTGCTGCTACAGGCGCGTTATCTTCCTGGAACCCTTTCACGTAATGATCGTACGCGTGCGAGTCGAGGAGGATCATGCAGAGGAAGAAGGCCGCAAAACAGATCGAGAAGAAGAAGGTGATGCGGTTCAATGGTTTATCGTACCAGAGGTGCATAAAGATGAAGACCACCAGGGATGCCTTCGCTGTCGCGATCGCCATGGAGACAATCACATCCACGCTGCCGGTATCGTACTTGGCGGCTTCTACGGTCACGATGGTCAGAAACACCAGGGCCAGGAAGACACCGACCAGCACTTTTACCGGAACGATGTGTACGTGGCAGCTCTGAGCCTCTTCTGCGTGAGCATCACTTTCAACATGATCTGACATGATGAATTCTTTCGTCTCTTTATCTGTTTCACTTCGGAGTGGCGAACCACTCCTTGAGGAATTACTTGGAATATCAATGACGCTAGTTGATCAGGTACAACAGCGGGAACAGGTAGATCCAGATGAGGTCGACCAGGTGCCAGTACAGACCGACGAAATCGACTGCACCAAAGTAGTATGTTGTGAAGGCACCGTTAACCGTCCGCACAATCAACCAGCTGATGGCGATCATACCACCGATAATATGGATGGCGTGCAAGCCGGTCATGCAGAAGTAAACACTGAAGAAGGTACCGGCCAGTTTGGGCTCAGGCACTTTCTCAGTCTGCTCGGCATATTCAATGGGAGCAGTTTCTGCCATCTGGATTTCCTGTTTGGTGGGCTCCTCATGATGACCGAAGGCATGGTAGCCGATGCTGGCATAAGCACCGAGCTGCATTCCGACCGCAGAGACCAGGAAACAACCGGCGATGGTCGCCAGATTTTTCTTATTCGGATTTTTAATGAGTGCTCCAAAGGCAACACCAGAGAGTACGATAACCACCCAGAGAACGAGGGTCATGTAAGACAGTGTGGCCTTGGTTTTTTCGAAGAGCGTGTCACCTTCGTTGTGACTTTCTTCAGTGTGTGCTTCCTCTTTTTCAGCTTCGATGGCTTCGGCTTCGAGGGCAGCTGCCGCTGCAGCTCCGGGAGCCTTTTCCGGATCGACGTGCTCCTCGCCGTGGTGTTCCGGGCTGACGTAAGCACCGGCCCAGAGCAGACCGTGGTGTGCTTTCTCAGTGTATTCAAACGATTTGACACCCAGGAAGATCGCTGCACAACCCAGGGTGATCACCAGACAGGTCAGCAATCCGCGTGTCTGTCCCAGCTGGGCACAACGCACGCCCCAGGCCATGGTCAGACTGCTGAAGAGCAGTACGATGGTATTAGCTGCGCCGAGGGTCGTATCCAGGAACTGGCTGGCATAGACAAAGACTTCAGGGTGCAGTGAACGATAGACGGCATAGAAGCCGAACAGACCGCTGAAGAACAGCACTTCAGTGACCAGGAACAGCCAGATACCCAGTTTACCGGTATCGAACTGCTGCTGATGCGAGTCGAAGTGATGCGCCAGCCGGGGATCATGGTGCTCATGATCGTGGGCGTCTGAATGTTCGTCTGTTGTGGTGGTGGCCGCGGTATTCATTAAGCTTCTTTATCTCCTGATGCGGTCACAGATTGCTTGTTATCCCCCTGACATTCAACGGGAACGTATCCTCCGATTTCCTCGTTGTAAACCACGGATTCCATTACGTAGGGATCGCCGGCCAGGGGAGGATGATCGAAGTTATTATGTGGTGGTGGTGAAGAGCACTGCCATTCCAGGGAAGCACCTCCCCAGGGATTCGCTGGTGCTTTCTTGCCACGGTACACCGAGTAAATCAGGGTGGCAGCCATCAGGGCGGAACTCAGTCCCAGCAGGTAGGCACCACAGGTAGACATGATGTGCAGTCCCTGGAATTCTTCCAGGTAGGTGTAGTATCGGCGAGGCATGCCCCGAGTTCCCAGCAGGAACTGCGGGAAGAAGGTCAGGTTGAAGCCCAGGAAGACTCCCAGGCAGGCAATCCGTCCCCAGGTCTCGCTGAACATCTTACCGCTGATTTTAGGCCACCAGTGGTGAACAGCAGCAAACAGACCGACCAATGAAGACCCCATCATCACGTAGTGGAAGTGAGCCACCACGAAGTAGGTATCGTGCAGGTGGACGTCGGTGGCGAGTGTTGCCAGGAAGAGCCCGGTCAGACCACCGATGGAGAAGATAAAGATAAACGCCAGACCGTAGCACATCGCGGTGGTAAAGCGAATCGAACCTTTATACATCGTAGTCAGCCAGTTGAAGACCTTGATCGCCGAGGGAATCGACACACTGAAGGTAATCGCACTGAAGATCACAGCCACGACGCGGGATTGACCGGAGACAAACATGTGGTGTCCCCAGACCAGGAAGCCGAACATCGCGATCGCGATACTACTGTAGGCGATGAACCGATATCCGAAGATGTGCTTGCGGCTGTGAACGGCGATCACTTCACTGACCACACCCATGGCCGGCAGAATCATCACGTACACAGCAGGGTGCGAATAGAACCAGAAGAAGTGCTGGAACAGCACAGGGTCACCCCCGAGTGCCGGATCGAAAATCCCGATATGGAAAGCCCGCTCGACGATGAGCAACAGACCAGTGATCCCCAGAACGGGAGTTGCCAGAATCTGAATCAGTGCGGTTGCATACAGAGCCCAGAGGAACAGAGGCATTTTGAACCAGGTCATTCCGGGAGGACGCATCGTGTGAATCGTCACGATGAAGTTCAGCCCGGTAAAGATCGAACTGAAACCCAGAATGAAGACCCCCAGCAGGGCCGTGATCACCGCGGTACTGGTGGTGACACTGTAAGGTGTATAGAAGGTCCAGCCGGTATCCAGTCCACCCAGCACGATCGCTGCGAGGAAGAAGGCGGCCCCGAACATCCAGAGGTAAAAGCTGCCCAGGTTCATGCGGGGGAAGGCCACATCTTTGGCCCCCAGCATCACCGGCAGGATGATATTCCCGATCGCCGCCGGAACCCCGGGGATAATCACCAGGAAGGTCATGATCGCCCCGTGCAGGGTAAACATCTGGTTGTAGGAATCGGGTCCCATCAGAACGCGCTCAGGTGAGAGCAGCTCCGTACGCAGCAGAACTGCGAACAGGCCCCCCAGGAAGAATGAGCAGGTCACCCCGATCAGGTACATGATACCAATGCGTTTATGATCGAGTGTGAAGAACCAGCTCTTCCAGCCACTGGAACAGTTCAGATAATTCAATTCACGGTATTGAATCGGGAAATTTGATTTTGGATCGGAGGAGTCAACTACAGTTGCCATCTTCCAGCCTCCTGAATGATTTCAAATAATGTCGGATCGGCGATCCGGAAACACAATCGAGAACCAGGTTCTCACTTTGATTTATTTTATCAGCGACGTCTGTCGCCCGTTCTACTTCTGAGCTTTGATAAAGGCAATAATCGCTGAAATGTCCTGATCGGTCAGCTGCCCCTTAAAGGTCGGCATGATCGGTCTGAAACCGGCAACGATTGAGGCCTGAGGTTCCAGAATGGACTCACGCAGATAATTATCATCTACTTTGACCGTGGAACCATCAGTCATCTTCTCATCCTTGCCGTACAGACCTTTAAAGCTCGGTCCATTCTTAGGTGTACCGTCCAGCGAGTGACACTGGATGCAACCACGACTTTTGTAGAAATATTCACCCGCTTCGACAGGTGATTTGTTTTTATGAATGTCAGAAGCCTGCTGCAGCCACTTGTCGAAGTCGCCACGGGTTTCGTGCACGATTACTTTGCTGATCATGTTAGAGTGTTTCTGACCACAGTATTCGGCACACATCAGCGGGTATTCACCGGCACGCGTGGCTTTGAACCATTCCTGGGTGTAACGCCCGGGAACGACATCCATTTTGGTCCGGAAGGCGGGAACCCACAGACTGTGGATCACGTCGTCGGAAGCCATGGTCAGCGTGACGTTTTCCCCTTTGGGAATGTGCAGTTCGCTTTCGATCCAGCCATTGGGATACTGGAAGGCCCAGGACCACTTCTTGGCAATCACATTGATATCGTAAGAGTCACTGGGAGGCGTCCGCATATCGATGTAGCCGGTGAAGCCAACCCAGAACATCACAATGGTGAGCAGTGTCGGGATCACGGACCAGGAAAGTTCCAGCGTCAGATTGTGTGTGCTGGTCTTTTCGGCTTCGACACCAGGTCGATGGCGGTATTTGACCATAAACAGCACCATCAGACTGACAATCAGTACGAAGAAAAACGTACAGACATACAGAATGAAGAAGTAGACAGAATCGCTGTGTTCTGCCACTGTTGAACCTTGCGGCGGGAACCAGAACCCGGCATCGGCGTTTGCTAACATGTTAGGGATGAATAGTTTCATCTGCATTCACACAATCAACTGTTGAGTGTTAAATAATTTCAGGTATTAACCAGAACTGATTAAATCACAATATCGCTATTTTTCGGGAGTCGAGAAGTGCCTCGTCTCCTGTGGAACCTCGTGAGTCTGGGCATCGCCTGTCTCAAGTGCCTGTCTGCCTTTACGTCCCCTCCAGTAGGGAATCAGAACGACAGTCAGAATGAAGACGGTGGCAAAGCCGCCGATTTTCATGATATTCCTTGCGGTCGGAGCATACCGACCACTGTCTGCATCGTAATGAAAACAGAACAGTAAAAAACGATCAACGGTGGAACCGATTTTACCTTCTGACGCTTCCACCAGCGCCAGTTTCAGGGTCTGTTTCGGAAAATTAATTCCGTATAAGTAACGGGAAACGCGTCCATCGGGAGTGCAGACCAGCAGGACTGCCGGATGGGCATATTCCTGGCGTTCCGCCACATACTGATATTGGACTCCCATCGCATCCGCTAATTTATCGATGGACTCTTGCCGACCGCACAGAAAATGCCAGCCTCCGGCAGTTCCCGCACGATCGTATTCTTTAAAGTATTTCTGTTTGGTCAGGTTGGCTCTCTGGTAAGTCTCTTTGGGATCGATACTCACCGAAACAAAATCATATTGCTCATCCGCAGACCACTCCAGCTCCTTCAGCCCCCGAACCAGTGCCGTCAGTTGCAGAGAACACAACATGGGACAGTTGGAATAATTCAGCGAGAGGATAACCGGACGGTCTTTTTTAAAGTAGTCGCCCAGGGTTACCGGTTTCCCGGAACTATCCTGAAATTTGAGATCCAGGGGTAATTGAGTATCCAGGTGCTCAATGACGTCCAGTTTCTCGATACTTTTAGGAGCTTTTTCCATCCGGTCCGCCTGTACTGGCAGGACACTCAGTCCCCAGACAAAGAGGATCAGGATGGAGGTGTGCAACGGTTTCATGGCGATTTGTTTTTGTTTTTCTTTTGTTTCTCTTGTTCCTCCTGAACCACGAACTCCATAGCCCGATCAATGGGCACGGCTGCAATATTCTTATCCTGATCAATCCAGCGGTATTCCGACAAGGCTGCGGCCTGGTTTGCCAGGACGCTGTCCGAAGTCACTTCCGGCACCTCGATGACTTTGACTTCCGTTTCCGATTTCTCGAACGAGTAGCTCAAAGCGGCGACAGCGAATACCGTGAAAAAGGTAATGATGGTTCCAACGACGCCGACAAATGCGATCATCGTCGTATCGAGGTCATCATAGGCTGCTTTATGACTCGACATAATTTTATCTCTTATCCTAAAAGTGGCTGATCTGAGTAACCAGGCGATGTTTAAATGTTATGAAACTCGAGCGATTCTTCCAGACGCGGGTCACGAACCGGCATGATTGATTTGCCAGCGGACAGCTTCAGAATGGTCGCCACAAAGATTCCGCCGACTCCAATTGTACAACAGACGTTGATCAGGATCATCGGGAACGAGACTGCCGGATCCATGCCATCAAAGGCCAGGTTAGGCATCACGAGCCAGAAGATATCAACCCAGTTCATGATCAGCAGATAAACGGCCCAGAAACAGAGAGTCTTGGGGTTCCGCTTCATCCAGCGTGACATGAAGAAGACAAAAGGAATCGCAAAGTGTCCGATGACCAGCATCAGTGATACTGTTCCCCAGCCATTTGTCTGACGGGGCAGGAAGAAGGTGGTTTCTTCAGGAATATTCGCATACCAGATCAACAGGTACTGGGAAATCGCGATGTAAGCCCAGAAGCAGTTGAAGGCAAACAGCAGTTTACCGACATCGTGCAGGTGTTCGACGGTGACAGGTTCCTGGAGCAACCCTTTACTCCGCAGGAACACCAGGCTGATGGCCAGCACACTGAAGAACCCGACCAGACCCGCGGCGAAGTAGTAGACGCCGAAGATCGTACTGAACCAGTGAGCGTCCAGCGACATGATGAAGTCGAAGGCGGCAAAAGTCAGCGTGAACGCATACAGCAGGATCGCGGGACCACTGCGACGCTCCATGAGCAGCGTCAGTTCCGGATCACCGGATTCATCCTGTGCCAGTGATTTATTCAGGAAGAACCGGGCCAGAAAGATCCAGGAAGCGAAGTAGATCACATAGCGAATCGCAAAGAAGCCATTATTCAGGTAAGGGGCTTTGTGCTGCAGTAGAGTATCTTGAGCCACGTTCTCCGCGCTGGCCCACTTGTAGAGCGTATCGTTGCCCGTCAGGGACAGCAGCACGATCGGCAGTACGAGGACAGCCATCGGAATCACACCGAGGGAGAGAAATTCCGAAATACGCCGCAGGACCACACTCCAGCCGGCACGGGTCAGCTGCTGAATCATCACAAAGAACAGCGCGCCCAGCGAAATACTCAGGCAAAAGAATGTGCTCTGCAGGTAAGAGAAGGCAAACAGATCCCAACCGTGATTGAAGACCAGTCCCAGTACGAACGCTACCGGCAGCAGGACGGAGCAGCCCAGAGCGATCTTCAATGGAAGCGGCCCCAGTTCATCCAGGGTTTGCACAGTAATCTTTTTGTCAGCGTCGTGTGAGGTTTGCATAACGTTTCTTGTTTTACAACGAGATAATATTCAACAGTGAATTATAGAGGAAACCTGTTATTTGGTGTCCCGAAGTTTTCGTTTTTCATCATTTGTCAGGGTATCTGCGTCAACCTGATGGCTCTTCTGCAGGGCCTTCAGATAGAGCACAATCGCCCAGCGATCTTCCGGCGGAATCTGCGGCCCGTAGGCAGGCATCTTGCGGACACCGTTGGTGATCGTGTGGAACAGGCGTCCCACAGGCTGTTTACGAACGTTGTCGGTATGGTAGGATGCCGGGCGTACCCAGGTTCCCTGCTGCAGGTCCATGGCTCGCAGGGTGACCAGACCATCACCTTCCCCACCCAGACCGTGACAGACAGAACAGTAAATGCGGTAGCGTTCTTTACCCCGAGCCATCATCTTATCGGTGACGGGCATCGGAAACTCGGTTACCCAGGGCAGGTTAGCCAGTTTGTCTTCTGCTGCCGCCTGGGCGTCAGCGTTGGCACCTTCTGCTGGTTTTGCTTCAGCCGGTTTCTCTTCATCGGCTTTCGCATCGTCCTGGGCGGCGATCGTAATCACATCCTGATCTTCCGGCAGAACTTTCAGACCGTAGTAGAAGGGAATATTGTCATCTTTATACTGACCACGGGGAATCGTACCGGGGATATGCGGACGCATTTCACGACCGTCGCCGAAGATTGTAGTGGTATTCTGTGCCTTAAGATACGGCTGGAAGTCCATGTCGGGAATGATATGGATCCGCGGATTATCGGTCACAGTGGATCGCTTGTAAGCAACCAGGGCGATCGGCATCAGCATCAGGACGCCGAACAGGCTCAGGCCCAGTTTCAGGTTCCGTGGCAGTTTTGGTGATTCGACATCCGACCAGAACTCTTCCACATGGTTTGGATTGAGCGACTTCACGAATTCCCCGGTATCGATTTCGGAGAACTTGGGATCGCTGGCATCCATACTCAGGAAGAAGCGGTCGTTGGTTGCACGACGGAAAGCATCCGATTTGAAAATCGGATTGTACAGTTTGGGCAGTTGGTTCAGACCGAGCATGCCGAAGAAGGCACCGAAGGCAGCCAGCAGAACCGAGAGTTCGAACATGATCGGAATACAGGCCGGAATACTGAAGAGCGGCTTACCACTGATCAGGAACGGGTAATCTACGGCGTTCATCCAGTACTGCATGCTGATCGCGATAGTACCGCCGGTCAGACCGCAGGCAGCCACAATCCAGGGCAGAATCGTGTATTTGATGCCCATAGCTTCATCGATTCCGTGAACCGGGAACGGGGTATGGGTATCCCAGCGATTGTAGCCGGCATCGCGCACCTTCCGGGATGCTTCCATCAGGGATTCCGGATCATTGAACTCGGCCAGCAACCCCAGGAGTTCGGGTTCTACTTTGTTCTCAGCTGGATGTTCGATCGTGGTCGCCATAATTTCTTTATTCATACTCATGTTTTATACCGTATCAAAATACAGTCTGACAGCCGTTCTGATTGCCTCTAGTCTTTGATCTCTGGCTGATAATCGCCATGACCGTGAGGTTCATGATAAACACTTTTGACTTCTGCCATCGCTACCATCGGCAGGAATTTACAGAAGAGCAGGAACAGCGTCATGAACAGACCGAAACTTCCGATCAACATTAACACGTCAACAATAGTCGGTTTGAAGTAACCCCAGCTGGAAGGCAGGAAGTCGCGGCTCAGTGAGGTGACGGTAATCACGAAACGTTCGAACCACATACCGATATTCACAAAAATACAGACCACAAAAATCATCCACGGCGTTGTGCGGATCTTCTTGATCCAGAACAGCTGCGGGCTGATTACGTTACAGGAAACCATGATCCAGTAAGCCCAGGCATAGGGACCGAACGCACGGTTGATGAAGGCGAATGTTTCATAGCGGTTACCGCCGTACCAGGCGATGAAGAATTCCATAGCATAGGCATAACCCACCATGGTTCCGGTGGCGATGATCACCTTGGTCATGTTTTCCAGGTGACGGTCGGTCAGCAGGTCTTTAATCCCACAGATGGATCGTACGGGAATCATCAGTGTCAGCACCATGGCGAAACCACTGAAGACCGCACCCGCGACGAAGTAAGGCGGGAAGATCGTGGTATGCCAACCGGGGAGCTGTGAAACGGCAAAGTCGAAACTCACGATGGTATGCACACTGAGCACCAGTGGAGTTGCCAGGGCAGCCAGGAGCAGGTAAGCCCGCTCGTAACGGTGCCAGTGACGGGAAGAACCGTTCCAGCCCAGTGAGAACAGTCCGTAACCGAACTGAGCAATTTTATTCTTGGCCCGGTCACGCAGGGTGGCCAGGTCGGGGATCATCCCCATGTACCAGAACAACAGTGATACGGTCGCGTAAGTAGAAACGGCGAACACGTCCCACAGCAGCGGGCTGCGGAAGTTTGGCCACATGGACATCTGGTTGGGAATCGGGAAGAGCCAGTAAGCCAGCCAGACACGACCGATGTGAATCCCGGGGAACAGCCCCGCACAGACTACAGCGAAAATCGTCATCGCTTCGGCAGCGCGGTTGATCCCGGTACGCCAGTCCTGTCGGAACAGGAACAGAATCGCGGAAATCAGGGTACCCGCGTGACCGATACCGACCCAGAACACGAAGTTCACGATCGGCCAGCCCCAGAAGACAGGACTGCGGTTACCCCAGACACCAACACCGGTGATGATCAGGTATCCCACCAGACCAAACAGCATACCCATCAGTGCGGCGGAAGCGGCTAATGCCACGTACCAGCTGAGGGGAGCCTTACATTCGGCCAGCCGACAAACGGCATCCGTGATGGTTCCGTAATCGTGTGCACCGGTGACGAGCGGAGTACGTTTGCCGGGAACTTCCGTTGTTGTGTCAATTGGCTCGGATGCTACTGAAGCCATAGTTCCAGTTCTTTACTTTATAAAATCAAACGGATTGGTAATTCGTTTAGTCACACAGCAGCAGAGAGCTTCTGCCGCCCTGCATCACTCTTAATGTTTCTCACTCTTTTCGTGCTTCTCATCATGTTCATGATCGCCGTGACCGTCAGCCTCAGCATGCTGTTCGCCATGACCGTGACCATGAGGTTCTGGAACCGGAGGTGCCAGTGATGGATGTGGATTCGAAATCCGGGCCATGTAAGAAGTACGAGGTTTGATATTCAGTTCCGACAGTGCCGTGTAGGTCCGTGGATTTGCATGGGCCTTGGCAACGCGGCTGTTTTCGTTATTCAGGTCGCCAAACTCAATCGCCTTGGCAGAACAGGCCTGCTGGCAAGCGGTGACGATTTCGCCATCCTTGATCGGTCGCTGTTCGTTCTTGGCTTCGATCTGAACGGCTTTGATTCGCTGCACACAGTAAGTACATTTCTCCATCACACCACGATGACGCACCGTGACTTCCGGGTTCAGGACCAGAGCCTGCAGCTTGCCGCGTGGCTCTTCGTAAACCTTGTTGAAGTTGAAGTAATTGAAGCGACGTACTTTATAAGGACAGTTGTTCGCACAGTAACGGGTACCGACACAGCGGTTGTAAACCATGTCGTTCAGACCTTCGTCGGTGTGCACGGTAGCAGCGACCGGACAAACCTGCTCACAGGGTGCCAGTTCGCACTGCTGACAGAGCATCGGCTGAGTTGCTACGCCGGGATTGTTGACGTCGTCACCGGTGAAGTAACGATCGATTCGCATCCAGTGCATTTCGCGGCTGTTGATAACCTGCTCGCGACCGACGACCGGAACGTTGTTCTCTGCCTGACAGGCGACGGTACAGGCATTACAGCCCACGCACTTGGAGAGGTCGATCGACATCCCCCAGGCATGACCATCGTAAGACAGTTCTTCCCAAGGTGACTTGAGAGGCGGATGGTGTGTCCGATGTTCGGCGAAGTCGGGATATTTTTCCCACTCACCCAAGGTGCCTTCCCGGACCAGCTGACCAACGCGGCCCAGCACTTCGTTGCCGCCGACGGTGTCGATGGCATGGTGATCCTGGGTGACGGCGAGTTCGTAATGCTTGCCGGTGTCTTCGACTTTCAGACCGGTCTTGAAGTTCATCGCCCCCTTAGCCTGCAGGGCAGCGACGTTTTCACCAACCGGCTTTACATCGCGAGCGACATCTCCGCCAACCAGACCAGCGGCGGTACGACCGTAGCCCAGAGCGACAGCAACCGAATTCGGAGCCTGACCGGGCATCACGTAAACGGGCAGTTCCAGAGACTTTCCATCCAGAATCAGCTTGACGACGGAACCGAATTTGACGCCCAGGTCATCGGCGGTTTTCGGCGCAATCAGGGCTGCGTTGTCCCAGGTAATCTTGCTCAGGCTGTCGGGAGTTTCCTGCAACCAGCCACTGTTGGCGAAGCGACCGTCATATAGTTTCGGGCTGAGGTAGAAGACCAGCTCCAGATCTTCGTCGGAAGTTTCAACATCCTTGGCAGCAGGCAGGTCTTTCACTTTGGGAGAGACTGCGGGCAGCGATGTGCCTTTCACGAAACCATCATGCACCGAGCGACGCCAGGAAGCGTTAACAGCCATGGAATCCAGCGAGCCCTTAACGGCTTCTTTCACCAGATCCAGAGCGACCGGATGCTTGTCGCCGCACAGAATTGCCAGCAGTTCGACTTCTGACTTTCCGTCATGCAGAGGCTCAATCAGAGGCTGACCCACACACAGAGTTCCGTCGTAAGCCCGGGAATCACCCCACTGTTCGAACGGATGCGTTTTGGGCAGGTGCCAGTGACAGAGCAGTGAAGTTTCATCTTCATACTCACCCAGGTGAATCGCATTCGGCACCTTGGAAAGAGCAGAGACAAAGTCGATGTCGCCAGGAGCATTGTAGGCGGGGTTTCCGCCCAGAATGACCAGGGTTTCGACGGCACCAGACTGCATTTCATCGGTCAACGTCCGCAGTGCTTCGACAGAAGGAAGTTCCGTTGCCAGCGGCTCCTGCGTGTACTTGACCGTCTCGCCAACGTTGCCCAGCTGCTCATTCAGCTTATGGACGCGGGCGTGCAACTCAGCAGGCTGATTCTCGCCGATCGCGATCAGGCTGGAACCCTGATTGGCCACCAGGTCTTCAGCCATCGCAGCGAGAACTTTGTCAGCGTATTCATCGCTGGCCGCTTCCGGCTTCTTACCATCGACACGGGCCTGAACCTGAGATTCCAGTTTCGACAGGAACGCCCCCAGATCGACCGAACGCGTCGGCAGACGATGATCGGCAGCCACACCAGTTGTGGTGTAACGGCTTTCAACCACGTAGAGACGGTTCATCGGACCAGCGGCAGGATCTCGACGGGCGGCCCACTCGCGAGTGTGCAACATGCCGGCGGGATGCTCTGACAGCAGATCTTCATCCAGGCAGACAATGATGTTCGCTTTCTTCAGATCGAAGTGAGGACGAACAACTTCGCCGAACGCCAGACGAGAACCGGCGTAAGCATTATCCCGGTTACCGGCTCCATAATCGAACCAGCGTGCCTGGGGATACATGGCTGCGAATTTGTCCTGCAATCCCTTGCGGGTTACAGAAGTACTGAGATCGGCGAGCACTCGCAGCTTGGCCCCACCGTTCTCGCGTGCCTGACCCAGCACTTTATCTGAATATGCCAGAAACGCCTGCCAGTCACGGACATAGCGATTTCCGTCCTGACGCTCAATCACGCCGACCGCACGATCGGGATCGTACAGAGACAGAGTTTCTGACTGCGCCTGTGCCGTGGAAGAACCACGGTTCTGTGCCGAATCCGGATTCCCTTCGACTTTGATCGGACGCCCGTCGTAGCTGGTGACCAGCAGACTTTGAGCCTGCCCACCCAGCTCAACAAAGGTCGCATATTTCTGAGGCTCACCGGGAATCATCCCCTCGGGACGAGACACGCTCGGTGAAATCTTCTCATCTTCCCAGCGACACCCTGACACACTGGCCAGAGCGACAGAGGCACCCATGATCTGCATCCAGCGACGCCGCGAAACACCTTCGGGATACTCCGAAGCGGCCACGGGAAACTC
The DNA here is from genome assembly GCF_008329715.1 of Gimesia chilikensis. Lineage (GTDB taxonomy): Bacteria > Planctomycetota > Planctomycetia > Planctomycetales > Planctomycetaceae > Gimesia > Gimesia chilikensis. The sequence goes on from NZ_VTSR01000005.1 coordinate 453,686, forward strand.
GCGATGCAATATCTCTTCAAATTCCGGCGTGGAATGCAACTCACCCAGACTTCGCCAATACTTTTTATCCACAACCGAACCCCTTAGCGGTGACACGTAGAACAATTAGTAGAAGGATTCAAATTCAATTCTTTCCGAATCTTTGCACCCACTTCTTCCGGATCCCCTTCGGGCTTCCAGTCGAGCTTCGTTACCAGCTCAGGTGGACGCAGATTCGGTTCAGGATGCCGATGACACTCCAGACACCAGCCCATGCTCAACGGCTTAACCTGTGTGACCTTTTCCATTTTGTCAACGCGACCATGGCAGGAAACACAGCTCACACCACGACGAACGTGAGCACTATGGTTGAAGTACACGTAGTCTGGCAGGTCATGCACACGACGCCACTGCATCGACTTCCCGGTCGCCTGGCTTTCCCGGATGGGAGCCAGCTTCGGGCTGGTCGAGTGGATGGCAACAGTGTTAACCACCCCGTTGGCGTCTGCACCAGAGTGGCAGTTCAGACAGGTCGCGGTAGGAGGCACAGCAGCGTGGCCGGCAACTTCAACTGTGTTGTGACAGTAGCGGCAGTCCAGCTTCAACTTACCTGCGTGCAGAGCATGACTGAAGGGGAGTGGCTGCTCGGGCTGATAACCGACGTCCGTCGTCTCCGGACTCGCCCCAAATGCAACCATACCAACAACATACAGGACTCCAATCGCCCCCAGCGCACCTAGCACTGGCACAATCGTATTTGTCCATTTTGGAAACAGAAAACGATCCATTTTTGATATACCTGACAAGACCTTTCGAGCCGGACCAACCTGAAACAGACAGAACGTGCCTTGGAGATTGATGAGTCAATCGATGGTCGCGGCGGACTTTTCAACCGGTTTGGAGAGATGATACCCCATCTATTTTCGCACAATAGATGTAAGGGAAGATGTTAGCAATCCATTCAGCGTCAGGTTAGGGAAAGTTTCTTGGAGTCGGGAGTCGCCGGTTTTGAAATTCTCATTATTGGGGACAAGCGCCCGCTGCTGAATGCTACGCCAGACAGGCATGAACCCCGCAAAATTGCAGCACGAGCCACCATTAAGGACACTTTCATCCAATTGGTGTGGCGAAGCCCCTTCTTATAGCCCGGACAGATGGCAGTCTCATTGTCGAGAATCAGAAAATTCCGGCAACAGTGAACGCATCACTCAGTAGACGGAACCCGACCACAGCATCTGTTTACGGTGTTTTCCTCACCAGGAATTTCAACGGAGGGATTCTGCGCACCAGGCATTCGATTCCGTTGCATCTCCAGTGCCTTTACACTCCACCGGCAATGCTGCATGATGAATGCAGATTCAGCAACTCGAACACATCACATCCACTCACATTTGGACAGAGGCGGCTTCGTCTATGAGCAATCGCATTCGCTGGGGCATCTTAAGCACCGCAAAAATCGGCACCGTACAGGTCATTCCCGCCATGCAGCAGGGAGAACATTGTGAGATCAGCGCAATCGCTTCCCGCACGCTCGACCAGGCTGAGCAGACTGCCGCCGAGCTGGGAATCCCCCGTGCGTACGGTTCTTACGAAGAACTGCTAACCGACCCGGACATTGATGCGATCTATAATCCCCTGCCCAACCATCTGCATGTCCCCTGGTCCATCAAGGCCATTGAAGCGGGCAAACATGTGTTGTGCGAAAAGCCAATCGGGCTCTCCTCCAGCGAGGGCCAGCAACTGGTCGACTGCGCTGCAGCGCATCCCGAGCTGAAAGTGATGGAAGCCTTCATGTATCGCCACCACCCCCAATGGCAGCTGGCCAGAAAGCTGGTGACAGATGGCACAATCGGGGAACTGCGTACGATTCAGTCATTTTTCTCCTACTTCAATGACGATCCGCAAAACATTCGTAACCAGAGTGAAATCGGTGGTGGCGGTCTGATGGACATCGGCTGCTATCCCATCTCACTCTCACGATTTATCTTTGGCGAGGAACCGCAGCGCGTCTCAGGAATCGTCGAATACGACAGTGAGTTGGGGACCGATCGCCTGGCCTCGGCTACGCTAGACTTTGGCAGAGGAACCTCCACCTTCACCTGCTCGACACAGCTCAATCCCTATCAGCGAGTGCAGATTCATGGCACACAGGGACGAGTGGAGATTGAAATTCCCTTCAATGCACCGATCGACCGCCCCTGTCGTGTCTGGCACCAGACCGGCGCTGATATCGCCGAGGTCAAACTGGATCAGTGCAACCAATACAGTATCCAGGGCGATCTGTTCTCACTGGCCATTCTCAACAATACCGCGGTGCCCACCCCGCTCACCGATGCTGTCGCCAACATGAAAGTGATCGAGGCGATTGTTGAGAGCAACCGCAGCGGCGCCTGGGTGAAACCCTGATTTTCCAGCTTCGCTAAGCTGCATTCCGAGAGCAACCAGCCTGCCTGCAGATTCAGGCAGGTTGCGTACAGAGCGCGCACGATCAGCGATGGGGAGGTCGAGCTTCGAATTTTACCGGAGAAGTACGGTCTGCCAGACAGTTCTACCTGGGAGCCAGCACCATGATCATATTCCGACCGCTGGCCATTGAGGGAGCCTGCTCCACTTTTGCCAGATCGGAAAGCTTTTCCTGGATTTCTCCGAGGATGGTCCGGCCGAGTTCGTGGTGCGCGTTTTCACGACCACGGAACATGATATTGAATTTGACCTTGTCTTTCTGCTCCAGAAACTTCCGGGCGCTTTTCAGCTTGAACTCAATGTCATGTTTGCCGATTTTCGGACGCATCCGGATTTCTTTCAGATGCACCTGATGCTGCTTGGTGTTTTTGCTGGTCTTCTTTTTACGCTCGTACTTCAGCTTCCCGTAGTCCATGATACGACAGACGGGGGGCTTTGCGTCTGAGGCCACTTCCACCAGATCCAGGTTGGCCTCCATCGCTAACTTCAATGCTTCCGCTGTGGGGATCACTCCGAGTTGTTCCCCGTCTTGATCAATGACCCGCACCGGACTGATCCGGATCTGGTCATTAAGTCTCTGCGTTGTTTCGATTGCTTGTTTCTCCTTGTATCGAATCAAGAAATTGGTTTTGTGTCCCGCTAAGTACTTTCAAAAGTCGGGAAACACACTCTCTGACTACTGATATGAAAAAAGAACATCTCTGCAGGAGATGCCTTTGCCGCATACCAGATTCCAGTTATACATTCTGGCTAAAATATACTGTTACATCTTAAGTTATATCAATCGGCAAAAAGTGGCAAGTAACATTGATACACTATTTTATCCGAAATCGCTTCACTGGGACTGAACTTTGAACCGGTTACGCCCTCAGTTTCAGCGGTATTTTCATCGAGAAGAGTCTGTTCATCTGTCGGATGAATCTGCCTCTTTCAGTGGAAATCGCTTTACTTCGCCCGAAAAATCCCTCAAATTCCGCTGCTGCTCAGCGGGAATCGCCACGGGCTCCCAGCGGGGGCCGGAATTCCGGTAATTTTTAAAGGGATCCTGCTCTCCCGCACGGCCACGTACCGGGAATTCCGGAATCTGGTGCTGACGGGCTGCTCGCAGGCTCGGTTCGAACTCGACACCTGGCGAGGAGTTAAAGTTCGCTCCCGGCTGAGGAGCCGGTTCCGACAGCGGAAGCGTTACAGCGGATGAATCAGCTTCCGTTCCCAGGAAAGCGGCCTTCAGTGTCGCAGATGCTTCACGTTGAGAGGGTGCCGGAGGAATGAAAGCAGTGCCATCGGGACCTGGTTGAGTTCCCTGCAGATTCTGGATGGCAGCCGCGGATTCCGCTGGTTCACTGAAATCGATCGACTGAATTTTTTCATTCACAGGTGCTGCTGCAGATTCACTCTGCACGCCGGGTACCGGCGGTGCTGGTGTCTGAGGCATTGCTTCCGGAGCAGGAGCAACCGGCTCGGGTGGTGCTTCGCCCGGGGTCAGCAGCTGAGGATAAACGCCCCGCGAAATCTCACCCGTATAGAGTGGTGCTGCTGCGATGTTCCGGACACGCCCTTTCAGACGATCCCGCTCTGCTGCATCCATGTAGGCTTTCTGAGGCCAGCCCCCTTCAGCCAGGAAAATGTTGTTATACGACAGCAGCGAGCCTTTCTCAAACTGCACGTTCTTAACCGCGAGGGCATACTCGACCAGCGAACGATAGTAACTGCTGTCTGCTTCGGCCTGACGACGCTGTGCTTCCAGCAGCAGGTCCAGGGTCGCATTGTCTGATTCATAAGCCGCCTGCACTGCCGCTACTTCCTGTCGGGCCGCATGACGACGGTTGAAGGTTGTCTGCATCACAGAGTACGCCCGATCGACATCGGCGATGGCGTTACTCAGACTCTGTACCACGGTCCGTTCCTGTTCATGCAGGATCGCCCGGCTGCGTGCCAGCTGCAGTTCTGCGTTTCGCATGGCTGCATGCGCCTGCCGACGTCCCAGGGGCACAGAGAATTCCAGCCCCAGCTGCCATTCCTGCAGATTTCCATCAAACAGGGTATTCAGAGCACCTTCGTATGGTCCGGGATTGGAACCTTCGGCCAGGAAGTTCTTACCAAAGCCACGCCAGCGATACCGGCCAATCAAATCGAGTTCGGGCAGCAGGAAGTTTTCGTTGGCCTGCAATTCCAGTTCGTATTTTTTGATCGCCCAGCGCTGACGACGAATTTCGGGGCGACGGTCCAGCGATTCCACCAGGGTCTCTTCCCAGTCGAAGTCAACACGAGCCAGCGATGGTTCATCTGCCGGACGAATCAGTCGGCCGTCATTGATCGGAATGCCCATCAGCTTACGCAGGCGTCGTTCTGCAACATACACACCGTGATTGCTCTGGAAGGTTCCGCCCTGGCTGCCGTTGTTGGTATGCGTGCCATTCAGCAGTCGACCGCTGAGTGCATTTTCCACTTCGGCCTGATAGCGGAAATACTGTTCGCGGGCCTGCGCTTCTTTTTCAGCTTCGCCGCCACGACGTCCATTTTCATACAACGCATGAATCCGCCGCCAGGTTTCCAGTGCGGAATCGCGGGCCATGATTTTCGCATCGAGATCGCGATAACCGAAATACAAATCCCAGTAAGCGTTTTCAACGTCGCTCACCAGGTTACGGACGGCTATCTCGAATTCGCCGAGGCTGATGTCAGTATTCATGCGGGCGATGATCACACCGTTGATCACTCCCGGCGTGTTACTCGGTCCGGCCAGCTGGTTGAAATCGATTCCGCCTCCCCGCAACAGCGGATGACGGAATTCCATTTCGATATTGTTCTGGTAGGCGTGGGGGAACTGGTTACCGGGCGAGTTATTGGCATCGTAGTCGATGTAGTCCCGCAGGGTAAATTCAGTACCGGTCATGGCACGCTTGGTCAGCTGCGCCTGGATCACCATTGCATCCTGTCGCAACAGACGGGTACCACCGCCGAAGAAGACGTTGTTCAACGCCTTGTCATTCTTCTCAAAAAACGTACTCGCTGACAGCGTGGCATCATAGGCGCTTAGTGCCGCAGGCACGCCATATCGCGGGTCCGACTCGGTAATGGCAGGATCGTATTTCGTGGTCACTGCAGCCGGCGTATTTAATGAAACGCCACCTACATCACCCAGCACCTTGGAACTCTCCAGTGCCATCCGGACTGCTTCCTGCAACGAAAGATCCCAGTAATCGGGGGTTGCAGAGCTGGCGACACTCGAAGGCGCCATTGTGCCGATCGTGTCGCCTTCATCAATGGAATCCACATTGGGATATTCGATTTCGTGAGCGACCTGCTGGTACACTTCCTCACTGTCCACAAACTCGTCCTGGATCGACTTGTTCATGAAACTGCTGCAGCCTGGCCCCAGTAGCGTAGGAGCTACCGCCAGCAGAAGCATCAATCTTGTCAGGAAATGGTTCATTGAATAACCCTGGTCAGTCTGGACCACGTACCAAAAAGCTTTACACTCTCTCCTCTCATCGGCTCGAAACCGGGCTGACCCAAAGCGAATTTTCGTCATATCCGGAATATTCCATATAATCGGATAATCGAAAGGCTCACCCCAAACACCCCATATTTCGCATTCACACCATTCACACACTCTGTGAATGTTCCTGAGTCCAGCAGCCTGCATCGATCAGCGAAGCTGCGCAATGATTTAAAGTTGTACACCAAATACTTTGGCAGCACGGTCTGCTTTTTCGTGCTCGATCCCCGCGCCGGCGAGGCAGCCGTGTTAGGATGTAGGAAACAGGGACCTTTCCTGGCGTCCCCTGCCTGCTGGTATCAGCGGCAACCTGAAACCTTTGACTCGACAAACTGATGACAACAGACGAATCCTCTTCCATCGAAAATGTCTGGCAGGAGATCGAAGAGCTCGTAATGGGGCTGGCGCAAATCTCACGTACCGAGATTTCCAGTCAGCGGTTCTATTCCGAACTGGTGGAGCGGGCCATCCAGGGTCTTAGCGCGCGAGGTGCCCTGCTCTGGATTCCGGATTCCCACAGGGACTTCGAACTTATCGAACAACAGGGGTTAAACCCCGAAACCGATCCGATTCTGGGCCTGAGCCAGGAACAGGTCCATCGGCACCGGATGCTGCTCAACGAAGCCCTGCTCGAGAACGAGCCTGCCAGTATCGCCGCCGGAACTGGATTGTCGGCTGAACACCAGGGGAAGAATCCCCTCTCAGAAAATCTGATTCTCTGCCCCGTCCGCATCATGCGCGATTCGGTTGCCAGCATCGGAATCCTGGAAATCATTCATTCCGCCCCCCGCTCTTACGCGGCTCAGGAAGGTTACCTGCGATTCATCAGCGCACTGTGTGAAATTTCAGAAGACTTCTGTCAGCACCAACAGTTGCTCAAACTCCAGGAACTGGAAACCCTCTGGGAAGAGTTCGAACGATTCTCCGAACACGTGCATCTGCACCTGGAAACACAGCAGACCGCCTACATCATTGCCAATGAAGGGCGTCTGCTCATCAACTGTGACCGGGTCTCGGTACTGCAACGGAGCGGTTCTGCCTATCGCCTGCTGGCCGCCAGTGGAGTCGAGAGTATTGAACGCCGTTCCGAATCGGTACAACGACTGGAAACACTCGTCAATCGTATTCAGGCTTTGAATCGACCTTACTGGAACTGGGAAGCGGATCAGAACTATCCCCCGCAGATCACCGAACCGTTGCACGCTTATCTGGACCTGGCGGCGTCCCGTTCGCTGATGATTTTCCCGTTGAAACACATCACCCAGGAATCAACAGAACCGGTTAATAACACCCGACTGCATGACCAGAGCAGTCCCGCGGAACAGACGATTGGCGCGATCGTTGTCGAGCAGTTTCACGAAGCGAGTGCCGGCCAGACTTTTCTCGATCGTTCCCTGGCGGTAGCGCGGCACGGGGGAACGGCGCTCTATAATGCGCTACAGTATGAAAGCTTTCCTTTCTTTCCCGTACTTAAATTCTGGTCGCATTCGCCGGTTCGCAAACGACAATTGACCTGGCGGAAACTGGCGACTGCGGGCGTGGTACTGGCCGTCATCACAGCCCTGCTGATTATGATCCCTGCTGACTTCACGATTGAAGGAACCGGCACTCTACAGCCCGTTGATCAGCAGAACATCTTCGCGACCGCAGATGGCATTGTCGATCAGATCCTCGTTCAACAGGGAGACGAAGTCACTCAAGATCAGACACTGCTCACGCTGCGTGACTCGGAACTGGAACTCGAATCCAGTCGCGTGCGGGGCGAGATCCAGACGGTCCAGAAACGTCTCGCCGTAATTCAGGCGGCACGCCTCGAACTCAATCCGACCGACGCCGATGCCCTGCAACGCGCCAACCGGCTGACTGCGGAACAGGAAGAACTCAACGAACGCCTCAAAAGTCTGACCGAACAGCGGACCCTGTTGAAGAATCAACAGGATGCCCTGCTGCTCAAAAGTCCGATCGCGGGAGAAGTCCTGACCTGGGATCTGCAGGAGAAACTATTGGCCCGCCCGGTCCAGCGGGGGCAACGTCTGCTCACCGTAGCTCACCTCGCCGGCCCGTGGGAACTGAAAATGCAAGTACCCGACTCTGAAGTAGGACACGTACTGGAAGCGCAACGTCGAAGCGAGACGCCCCTCAATGTCTCCTTCTTATTACTGACAGATCCGGACCAGACTTATACCGGCACCGTTCAATCCATCGCAGCCACTGCGGAACCTGATCAGGAAGGAACCCCCGCCGTACAGATCACGGTCAAACTGGATCGTGAATCCATCAAGGGGCTGCGGCCGGGGGCATCGGTACTTCCTCAGATCGATTGTGGTCAACGTTCTTTGGGCTACGTCTGGCTCAGACGGTTATGGGAAACCGTTCAACGGGAACTCTTCCTGTTCTGAACTGTGTTCCTTATTTCTGACCCGGGTTTTCATACCAGAACAAACCGAGCCCGCGTTTCTTGTGACGTTCTTCACAACAGAGCACATCCAGATCGCCGTCGGCGTCGAGGTCCAGCAGTTCGATGCGGTCATACTTGATTCCTTGGGGACCGCTGATTTCCCGTGGCTCCCAGTTGAACTGATCTCCGTCGCGAGAACCGCGGAGCCAGAACATCCCGGACCTGGGTGGCTCGGCATGTTCACAACTGAGGACCAGATCCAGTTGACCATCCCTGTCCAGATCTCCTACGGCAACTCCCTTTCCGCCTCCCGTGTTTGGGGGATAGGGAATGACGCGGTGATCCCATTTCAGGCCACTCTGATCCAGGCGACGGTACCAGTGCACTTCATCGGGAGCTCGCGAAACTACCAGAATATCCTGCAAACCATCCTGGTCGAGGTCCGCCAGATGGGCAAACATCACTTCGCGATCCTGACCGCCGATCCAGTGATTTTTCCACAGCTTCCCTTTAGAACTGACGGAACCCGGATTCTCGAGCCAGCGGCATCCGCGGTGCTTCCCTTTGCGGTCCGTGGTTAACAGGTCCTGGTCACCATCGCCGTCCATGTCGACGGCATAGAGAGACATGATCCAGCCAGCCGGGGAAAGTGGATGCCATTGATAGGACGAGAGATCCCGCGGTTGACCGGTACATTCAAACCAGCCAATCTCGGCCCCCGGCCCTTTACCGGCTGCTACCAGGACTTCCCCTCCGCTATCATCCAGGCCCAGTTTCGCGGGGATGGCGAACATCCACATCATGCGATTTTTCGAGGCAGGGATCACAGCCTGCTCCCAGGCATTCTCAAACGGCTTGTCTTCTGGAGTCCAATGTACGAAGACGGACCGCATTTTCCCTTCACAACAACTGACGACCGCCCGGCTGGTGCCTTTGTGCTCGAGATCGATCCAGGCAGCATCTTCCACCTGGGGTGTTTTACCGACGGTCAACGCAGGCCAAGCCGATTTCACCTTGTCGGGTCCCGGATTGCGGTAGATACGGGTGATGCCCCCCTCTTCCCAGCCGGTAGTCAGGTCCAGCAGACCGTCGCCGTCTATATCATACAGTTTCACGCCGTCCGCACCGCGGGAAGAGTCGTCTATGATATGGATCTGCCAGGGAGTACCGCGGTCCGGCTCCTCCGCCTGTAATGGATGCCCCAGAAGCCAGAAGCCCAGCAGACAGATCACGTTCGCGCGTTTTCTCATCAGCGTGTACATGTACATTCTCCCTTTTGATCCCGGTTGAACTGCGTCAGTAAGGTGCATCCTCTCTCCAGTATCCTGCCTGCGGGCTCAAATCTCAAGATTGCTTCGTATGGCAAGGAGTTCTCCGGAAAAACTGCTCGATTTTGTTGCATTTTCCTCTACTAATACAGTGTTTTCTGCCCCACCAGGCGGTCTCGAACTGAGGCACACCTGCAATACCGCGATAACCGGATCATTCCGAATAATCGATAAAGTTTCGCGTCTGCCCCAGCCGATCATCCTTAGGTACAGGCGATTGTACGACTGATGAACAGCTTCATCAGAATGGTGGTGACCATGGATGGTCACGCTTAAATGGGGGGGAGGATACCACGAATGCGCGCAGCATTTGTCTGCATCGTCCTGGCACAGCCAATCCTGTTTTGCTCAGGTTGTCAGTGTTTCAGGGCCAGCAATCTCTATTACAACATGATCGATGATGTCAGTGACACGCAGCTGTATGCGGATCGATTCTATCGTCCCACCTGGGACCTGACTCGTATCGGCAAGCCAGACTGGTGTCGCTCGCGATTCAACCGCTGGTGGTGCAAATGCTGCTCTGACTGCCGACCGGAATACTACTACTCTGCCGAGGCCCGCACGGAATACAGCCGTCCTCAGCAGGACATCAGTGACGAATCGGTCGATGACCTGGTCCCTCTTCCTGAGCCAGCCACGTTTGTGCCCCCCGATCCCTACCCCAAAGGAATCGACAGCACGCCCGTGGCAGAGGATGGCCCCGAGTTAGCCCCCGCCGCAAGTGCGCCCGTTGACTGAGATGCTCAGTCTGAATCCAGCGCCAAACCAGACCCATAATCAGCGGACAGCGGAAAGAGACAGGTCACACTATGATCAAAATGGACAAGACACAATTCATACAGCGACTGGCGATTCTGGTACTGACCGTAACAACCAGCATCACAGTTCCTGCTGCATTTGTCTCCGCCCAGGATACACCCGCCAACCAACGCGATGGCCAGAGCCCGGCCCTGACGAAGTCAGCTGCCGATCAATATCTGTTAAAAGACGATGATCGGCAGCTGACTGAATTCGAACGGGAAAACCGCAGACAGGACGAACCTCTGCCCATTCCCAGCGAAGAAGAACTGATTCAAGAGTTATCCAAGGGATCCTCGACCCGCAGTGCCCGGAAAGCCTGCCTGGCCAGTCTGCCCCTGGATAAGATGACGCCCGCCAACCGTACAAATGCCGAATACGTGCTGAAAGACATCAGCATGTTTCGCACGCTGCCCAAGATCCACCTGGATGTGAACCACTCGGCGTACGCGTATTTCATCGCCCACCCCGATGTGGTCGTGAGCATCTGGCGACAGATGCAGCTTTCCGAATTCAAGATGTGGCAGACCGGCCCGTATTCGTATGAAGTCGATGCCGGCGACGGCACAGTGGGTACGCTGGACGTCATTTATCAGACCCCTGCCGAGTCGATCGTAGTCTGCTCGGGAGTCTATAAAAGTCCGTTAATTGCTAAACCGATCTCAGCCAAAGCCCTGCTCCATCTGCAGACCGAATATTATCCCGGCGATGATGAGAAGCGGGATTCCATCTCACATCAGGTGACGATGTATGTTTCGTTTCCTTCACAGACGGTGGAAGTTGCCGCCAAAATTCTGGCCCCGGTCAGTAATGCGATTCTGGACCGCAACTTCAAGGAAGTTTCCATCTTCCTGCACATGATGACGCTGGCCATGGAACGCCAGCCCGGCTGGGTCGAACGCCTGGCGGGTAACCTGGAAGGGGTCCTGCCCATCCGTCGTCCGCAGTTGCTCAAAGTAGCAGCCCGGGTCTACATCGACGGTAAACAGCGGGAGAATCCCGAAGCACTGCGTCGTCGCCTGCAGCGACCACAGCCGATCGATCCGGTCTCACAGACCAGCGGTCAGGCTCCTCGCAAGCTGTCCAGCGACCTGCAGGTTCAGCCGATCAGTCGTGCTCAAAGCCCGAATTAAATCAGCATGTCCTCCGCGTGTTTAATACCGCGGAGGACGTCTTTTTTTATTACGGGGCCTGAGTACAAAACCGATGATGCCGAAGAACAGCACCAGGGGAATCGCGACTTTGGGCCTGGTCGCGAATAAGACGATTGTCACCGCTACCGCGACGAACAGCCACGGTGGCACATTCGCCCAGGCTGCATCGCGGTTCTTAGTCGGCAGTGCCAGCCAGAAGGCCAGCATCAGCAGCCCCACCCGCATGAAGGCGCCCGTGACAATATCCTGTTGCGCAAACAGGTCCTGCGCAGCGAACCAGTAGAGGTAGCCGGCGACGCCCAGACAGGCCAGAGCGATAATGCCTACGAGGGTGCGGTTGATCGGAATTTTTTCACCAGCCATACAATACTCGTCTATTTGCGTCCGGGGCGGGTGCGCTGATTGAGGAATGCCCCCAGCGCCAGATGATAGGGGTCGGTCGTGCGAAACTTGAGATAATCCACGTGCACCGAGCCGCACTGCCGGGCCAGTGTCGCACAGAATTCCTGGTACTGCTCCAGGTAGCGGGCTCGCAGCTGATGCGGGTCGACCAGTTGATGATGTCCCCGCAACTCGAGGCTGCGGAACTGGGTCGGCTTGCTGAAGGGGAACTCTTCTTCTTCCGGTGCGACGACCTGGAACAACAGCACTTCATGACGATCGTGGCGGAGTTGTTTGAGAGTGGTCGTCAGTGCCTCGGGTTCATCGAAACAGTCGGAGATCAATACGACCAGGCTGCGGCGTTTGATCAGCGGCTGCACTTCGGACAGTACGGTCGAGATCGCGGTTTCGTGTCGCGGTTTCGCATTCTCCAGGATCTCCAGCATCTGACCAAAGTTCTTCGGATTGGCTGAAGGCTGAATGAAGTCGCGGCGTTTGCTGTCGAAGGTAATCAAGCCCACTGCGTCGCGCTGACTGAGCAGCAGGTAACCCAGCGCTGCCGCCAGTTGTTTCGCATAGTCGAACTTGCTGAGCGTCTTGCCGGCATAAGCCATGCTGCCCGAACAGTCGAGCAGCAGGTAACAGCGGAGGTTGGTCTCTTCTTCGAATTCCTTGACGTAATACTTGCCGGTCTTGCCGTAAGCCCGCCAGTCGATGTGGCGGATTTCGTCGCCCGGGTAATACTGCCGATGCTCCACGAATTCAACGCTGGCTCCTTTGAAGGGACTTTTGTGCTGTCCCATCATAAAACCTTCCACGACGAGCCGGGTGACAACATCGAGTTTGCCAAACCGGGCCAGTGCGGTGGGGTCTGAAAGTGGCGCGTCCTGTGACAGCATATCGTGAAGTTTCGTAAGAAAGTAATCCGCAGTAAGACAGAAAGCACAGAGAGCATGCTCCCTGCGCTTTCCCATGGTATCAGGATTGATCTCTCAGATCACTAATCCAGTTCTTTGATAAACACATTGCGGAAATAAAGTGTGTTGCCGTGGTTCTGCAACTCGATCTGACCGGTTTCGTAGATCGGCTTGTCCCGCTCCCAGTAGTTTTCCAACGGAGTGTCGTCGACGACCAGTTTGCCGTTGAGCCAGACGCTGACTTTTTCGCCGACCATTTTAATGCGGAACGTGTTCCATTCACCCACAGGATTATCGGCGGTGAGCAGTGGTTTGCTGGGGTTCTTTTTGTTGTTGTAGAGTCCGCCGGAACCGACGCCGCCTGCGGCTTTCACAGCTGGATCCCAGATCTGCACCTGTGGCGAACCACGCAGGTAGATGCCGCTGTCGCCGTCTTTCTTGATCTTCCAGTCGACCAGCATTTCGAAGTCGCCGTAATCTTTGGCGGTGCACAGGCTCTGACCTTTACCGTCAAAGACGATGATGCCATCCACGACCTTCCAGTGCTCGTTCATGCTCTCGTCGGCTTTTTTCTGAGCTTCGGCCAGTTCTTCAGGGCTCATCTTGGCCCGTGTTTTGGGGTTGCCCACCAGGCCTTTCCAGCCGGTCAGGTCTTTGCCGTTGAAGAGTTGCTTGAAACCTTCCGGGGGCTGATTCAGTTTGCCTTCTTCGGCTTCCGCCAGGTTGAGCGAAGTCACGGCCAGCAGCAGAGCCAGCAGCAATGTGGTGCGTTTCCAGGTGATCATAGTCGTAACCTTCATTCTGTTGTTAACCAGGGGGGAGTCCTGCATCGAAACAGGACCGGTGGTATGAGTCGTGAATTTCTTAATTATCGAAAGGAACTTCCCTGCTCGCAAGCCAGTCCTCCCCGATTTCACTGCATTCGCATAAACTCCCTGTGGGGACAATTGTCGATTTGCGATTGGTCTGCACCGCCATTAGAATGAATGGAATCCTAACCAGACATCAATCATCCGATTCCCGCCTTTCCCGCTCTCAGAAGAAAGAACATCATGAATCGCTGTCTTTACGCAATGCTCTGCCTGCTGCTGGTCTGTGTTTCAGTCACACCAGCGTCCGCTGCTCCACAACAGAAAAACGTGCTTGTAATCGTGGTCGACGACCAGGGTTTTCAGGCCGGCTGTTACGGTAATAAAGTCATTAAAACGCCGGGCATCGACATGCTGGCCGAATCGGGTACCCGCTTCACCCGGGCCCACTGCACGACCGCCAGTTGTTCCGCCAGTCGTTCCGTGATCATGACGGGCCTGTATAACCACGCGACCGGGCACTACGGACACGCTCACAGCTACAACCACTTCAGCACTTACACTACGGTGAAGTCGCTGCCCATCATTCTGGAAGAAGCCGGCTACCGGACCTGTTCGATCGGAAAGTACCACCTGGCTCCCGAATACGTTTATCATTTCCAGGAGTATCGTAACCAAGGCATCCAGGGAAATCGCAACTCCGCAAAGATGGCGGCGAACGCGAAAGAGTGGATCACCGAAGATGACGACCGTCCTTTCTTCCTCTACTACTGCAGCAGCGATCCCCACCGTGGCGGCGGCCCCGATGGTTACTCTAACTTCAATGACGATCCCGATCACTACCCCGGCGTGACGCCGATCACATACAAGCCCGAACAGATTGTCGTACCACCGTGGCTGCCCAATCACCAGGAAGTCAAAGAGGAACTGGCCGAGTACTACCAGGCGATTTCCCGTCTCGACCAGGGCGTGGTCTCGCTGATCAACACTCTCAAAGAGACTGGCCACTGGGAAGACACGCTGGTCATGTTCCTCAGCGATAACGGACCTCCATTCCCCGGCGCGAAGACGAACCTCTATCAGCCGGGCATGAACCTGCCACTGATCGTGCGGGATCCGACACAGAAAAAACAGGGCATCACTACCGATGCCCTCGTCACCTGGGCCGACCTCGTGCCGACGATTCTGGATTACTGTGAAGTCACTCCCAAGCCGGTCCCTCCGATCCGTCCTACCGAAAACAACGGCAAGCGGACCACGGGTCGTGGCAAACCCGTACCTTACAAATTTCATGGTCGCTCGTTTCGCAGTGCGTTGAGTAAGGAACACGCGCCCGACTACGACGAACACTACGCTTCACACACGTTCCATGAGATCACGATGTATTACCCGATGCGGGTCATCATCAGCGGCAAGTACAAGTACATCTTCAACATCGCACACGAACTTCCCTACCCGTTCGCCTCCGATTTATATCGGTCCCCCACGTGGCAGGGTGTGCTCAAGCGGGGTGACAAGATGTACGGGCAGCGGACGGTCTACGCTTACCTGAACCGCCCCCGCCACGAACTGTACGATCTGGTCGCCGATCCCTACGAAGGCAAGAACCTGGCCTTCGAGCCGGAACACCAGGAAACGCTGGAAAAACTGCAGAAAAAGCTGAAAGCCTGGCAGGAAAAGACGAAAGATCCCTGGGTATTGAAGTGGGAATACGAGTAATTCCGGGCCAAAACCGGCGTTTTTCACGGACTTCCCATCGATTTTTGTGAAAATGAACAAAGTTACTCGACGTCAGCAGACGATGTGTCTATAATGCCCTGACTCGGTAACGATATTCCGTTACTGTAGTTAGGGCTTATAACTGGACAGACGCCGTTGAAAACAGCGAAGTCAGTCTGTTCATCTGCTCTCAAATAAGCAATTTCAGTCCTTCACAGGACCCATAACGCGGGGTGGAGCAGCCCGGTAGCTCGCGAGGCTCATAACCTCGAGGTCGCAGGTTCGAATCCTGTCCCCGCCACTTTCAATGCATTAGAACCCCGGGAAACACTAGTTTTCTCGGGGTTTTTGCATTTCTCCCTTTCCACTTGCGAACGATTGCGACGCATTTCCGACGCAGACTGCGTTGCTGAATGCGTCGTTTCAGGATCAGCTTTCAGAGCATTCTCAAAATGGGTCTCGGTCGTCTGCAGATAGTGTTTCATCGCAATTCGAGGGGAATTTCCCAGCCAGCTGGTTACAGTCTGGATCGGGAAGCGTTCTACCAGTTCAGTTTCCCGGGAAGCCCCCCTCCCGGTCCTGCTCATTAACGGCATCGAAGACAAAATCTTCCCCATCGACGCCGCCCGCCAGGGCTACAAAAAACTGCAGCAGGTCTACCAGGTTTTAGGAGCTAAAGAAAACATCGACGCCGACTTCTTCCAAGGCGGTCACCGCTGGTCCAACAACAAAAGTCTCGCCTTCCTCAAACAACACTTCGGCGAATGAGAATCCCCCCTGATTCACCCAGGCGACTGAAGTTGTAGGGGAGGACCCATGTGTCCTCCCGCCTGTGGATACTTACATAGCTAACGCTGTCGACCTTATGATCACGTAGAAAACTATTAAATAAACGCTACCTGGCCACCGGTATCAGGGTTGATAATGTTCCGCGTTACCGCTGACGAACACCTAGCCGCTCACATAAAACCAGGGTGGTCGCGGATGTAATCCGTGATTGCCGCAGACAACAGGAGGTCGCAGTATCAATGTTGTCCGATGAGAAACCACCCTTCACTCTACTGTATATGTCGATCGAATAACAATCATCGATCCCAGACCGGGTGCCAGCTGACGGCTTGTCCGACAGTGCTGCTTCGAACAGGGAAAATCATCGGTGACGCTGTCCTCAATCGCAGACTCTCACCGCAACCTCCTGCTCGCTGCGCTCGGCCCGAATTACATTCGCGCCCACCCGCCGGTTTGTTACGTGGTCAAACGACTCAATCCTTCCCACCCGGTTTCCGCGGGAACTGTTTCTCCAGCAACTGCACCGCTTTTTCAAACTCCCCCTGATCCGACGGGTGATCGATGATGTTCGTGTTCTCTTCCGGATCGCTGTCGTGATCATACAGTTCTCGTGCGATCACTTTTCCCGATTTGAACTCGCGCCATTCGGTGTAACGATAGCGGGGCGTACGCACCGAAACACCCATGTTCTCGGGCTGCTTTTTGTAATACGCGGGCCGTGGGTGCTGCGTGTAAGCAGCCGGCTTCACGGTCTTTGTGGGGTCTTCCAGGACGGGCACCAGGCTCTTGCCTTCCAGCTTCTCGGTAGCAGGCAGGTGACAGAGCTCGACCAGCGTGGGATACATGTCGAGCAGTTCCACCAGGGCATCGGAAGACTCGCCCGCCGTCTTCATGTGGGGCACCGAAATCAGCAGCGGCACACGCGCATCGTTTTCAAAGTTCGAAGTCTTACACCACAGGCCGTGTTCGCCCAGGTGAAAACCATGATCGGACCAGAAAACGATAATCGTATTGTCACTCAACCCCGAACGATCCAGTTCATCCAGCATCTTACCCACCTGCGCGTCGAGAAAACTGATTCCCGCCAGGTAACCGGATCGGATCTCGATGATCTGCTCCCGCGTCAGTTCCCCTTTCGCGGCCCGCATCAGTTCGCGGCTGTCGTGTAAAGCGATCTGGGGAACGTTTTGAGGAGGCTTGGAATTGCTGGCCGGTTTCACGGGACTCTCTTTGTAGAGGTCCCAGTATTTTTTGGGAGGATTGAAAGGCAGATGCGGTTTCCAGAACCCGACCGCCAGAAAGAACGGCTGCTGTTTCTGTTCGAACCCTTTCAGTGCTTTCACCGCGAGGTCACCAATCCGTCCGTCGAAGTACGCCGAGTCGGGGACGTCGCGTCGCTCGGTCCGCGGTGCGGTTGCGAGGTTCATCGGCAGCTCCCGGTTATTATTGAGCTGCGGCTGATCGTCATCGTGACGCGCGTAATGCAAAACCGCGGGCACACTCCAGGAAGCGGGGTCGCCTTCGATTTTCTGTCGCCAGTTATGATACACCTTGCCGATGTTCTGCGTGAAATAGCCGTTCTGTTTAAACAGCTGAGGCAGGGCGACGATATTCGGATCGGCTTCGCGAAAGTGTTTCGGCAGATTCCAGATCTCCAGGCTGTCAGGTCGGCGGCCCGTCATCAGGGACGCTCGCGAAGGATTGCACAACGCCTGCTGGCAGTACGCCTGTTTGAACAACACACCTCGCGACGCCAGCCTGTCGAGGTTCGGCGTCTGCACCAGCGGATGACCGTAGCAGGCCAGGTCGCACCGCAGGTCGTCAGCGGCAATGAACAGCACGTTCGGTTTGTCGGCGGCGAACAGCGAGGGGGAGACAACAGGGCAGAGGAGCAGCAACAGCGCGAGCACCAGCAGTCGAGGGCGTCTGCCTGAAATATGCATGGAACAACTTTCTGTAAGAGATGCAGGGAGAAAAGGTTACGCGTCCTTTATTCTGCAGACTCATCAGAGGGGATGCAACACTGGATCGCCGCGACTGGCAGTTCGTCCGGATTTCTGAAAAAAGTGATTGACATTTGATTTTAACTGTATTACTGTGTTGATACAGTTTTCAGGAGTGAGACAATGCAGATTCAACTCTCAGAAGCGGACGGCACCCCTTATTACCAGCAGGTCGTAAACCAGATCAAATTCCTGGTGGCCTCGGGGCGTTTGCAGCCGCACGATCAACTCCCTTCGGTGCGCGGGCTCGCACAACAGTTGACGATCACTCCCAATACCGTGGCCCGCGCCTATCGTGAGCTGGAAGCCGAAGGAGTTGTGATCTCCCGACGCGGTTCCGGCGTTTACATTTCCAGTGGCGTTTCTCCCCTCTCGAGTAAAGAAAAACGCCGTATTCTCAACGAACGCATGGATGCCCTGCTGACCGAATCGCGTCAGCTGGGCGTGGATGAAGAGACCCTGCTGAAGCTGCTGCGGGAGCGCAGCCGTAAGTTTGATGCACACCCCCAAGAGGTCGAACCATGAGCACGCACGTCATTGAAATCGAAAATCTGAGCCGCCGCTTCGGTAAGAAGCAGGCCCTGGCCAACGTCTGTCTCTCCGTACCCGAAGGGGCCGTCTTCGGTCTCGTGGGCGAGAACGGTGCCGGCAAAACCACACTGTTGAAACACATTCTCGGCTTCCTCAAACCGCAGACCGGCACCGTACGGGTCTTCGGTCTCGATCCGGTCGCCGATCCGCCGGGCGTGTTGAGTCGCATCGGACATCTTTCCGAAACCCGCGACCTGCCCCCCTGGATGACGATTCGCGAACTGTTTGAATTCACGCGGGCCTTCTATCCCAAGTGGGATCCGGTCTATGCCGAAGAGCTGCGGATGATGTTCGAGCTCACGATGACGCAGAAAGTCTCCACGCTCTCCCGCGGTCAGCTGGCCCGCGCCGGGCTTCTGCTGGCGCTCGCCCATCGTCCTCCGCTGCTGGTGCTGGACGAACCATCGTCGGGCCTTGACCCTCTGGTTCGCAAAGACATTCTGGACGCCATCATCCGCACGGTCGTCGATGAAGGCCGCACCGTATTGTTTTCTTCGCACCTGCTGGACGAAGTGCAGCGAGTTTCGGATCAGGTCGCCATTCTCGACCAGGGCCAGCTGCTGCTCACCAGCCCGCTGGACGAAGTTCTGGTCTCGCATTATCGACTGACGGTCAGCTTCGCCGAGCCGCAACCTTTCTTCCCGCAACTGACGGGTGCCTTGACCTGGACCGGTTCCGGCAAGGAATGGGACATCATCTGCAACGGCCAGCGGCAGGAACTGGAAGCCGCCTTAAAAGACCTGGACGCCGAAATCCTGGCCCAGACAGCCCCCACCCTGGAAGAAATCTTCGTAGCCCGCATGAAGTCAGCCGCCCGGAGTTCGTTTAAGGACTGAGTACCATGACAGACGGTCTGTTACGGGTCACAAAATATTCGTTGAGAACATACTGGCGCAGTGTGTTTGTCATCACATTACTTCTGGTGCTGCCTCCACTGGTGCTACGGTCACTGCCACCAGAGGGAATACAGTTCTTAAACCGTCTACTGTTCATTCCTCTCCCCGCGGCTACTTTAGATGGCCATTTATTCTTCGTGGCATTCTCCGGATTCCTGTTTCTGGTTCTGGGTTTAAATGTATTGGATCGAGCCCAGAAATCGATAACCCGAATTCCTGTCGCAACAGCAGAAATTGTCAGTGGATTAATTCTGACTTCCTTAATTATCACAGTTGTCGTCAGCCTGGTTTCGGTTGCCGTTTATCGTCAGTTTATCTTCGGAGAAGCGCGATTTAATGAACGCTGGCCTGTGTTGGGGCCTACGCTGTTTCTGTCAACCATGGTGGTTGTCATGCATTGCGCTTTCTGGCACTTGAAGGCCCTTGGTGTATTCAGGCTCATATTCTGGCCCTATTTTTGTGCCGGAGCCATAGGTTGGTTTGTAACTCGCTACTCTCCCGGCGAATCTCCCGGATACTTCGTTCCCTGGAAGCAGGTCACACCTGTGGAGTTTCTGACCATGTCCGTCGTCTTTATAGCGGCCTGGTTCGGGGCGATTCGTTCGTGTGCCCTGGTGCGCTGTGGTGTCGCGGTACCTACTTTGACCTGGGAACGTTTAAAAAAAGAATTGGATGATTTGAAGCGCCGTACGCTCATCGCCAGACGAAAACACCCCGATTCCATCTCAGCTGGTGTAGCCCAATTGTACTGGCTCGATTCCTGTCGCACGCTGATTCTGCTCATTGCTTTATTGGGTTGTCTTGTTTTTTTCATCAATCTGGTCTTTTTCATAGATCGTACAACCCAGGGTGAGATTGAATTGAATCCATTCATGAGCCCGATGTTTGGTATTTCCGCAATCTATTCGATACAGGCTGCTATCGCGATCTTGTTCGTGGGCCTGATAAATTCACTTGCGAAGCGAAAAGATCACCAAATGAAAGGTTATTTGGCAGGCGTGCCTCTCTCTGATCGGGAACTCTCCGCTGTCCTGCTACGTTGCATTCTGAAATGTGTAATCCTCTCATTATTGTTTGTTGTGATTCTGGGATTAGCAGGCAGCTATGTCGCCTTTGTATTGTTACAAGGGACGGATGTCATCAGGCAGTGCTGGCAATCTATGGTGGCCTTTGAAGCAAAGGGTGAAATTGTAGTCTTTGCTGGCTACGCTCTTCTGGCATACTGGATCTTCGTCGCGAATAGCATCTCTTTCTTTTGGATGATTTCTTCGCGTTTCTCAGAGAACGTGATTCTGCTACTCCCACTATTATTGATTGCTGCAGTCTGTGGCATTTTTTATCCAGCGTTTGGTTTTATTCTCTTGCTGCTCTTTGCCTTTCTGAGCTGCTCTGCCACCGTAATCGCTTACATCCAGGCATACCGTGCCAGTCTGATTGGTTCGCAGATCATCTGGCTGGCAGCGCTGTTTTGTCTAATCGTTCCTGCTTTCTACTGGAATTTCTGGAACTACAGTGAATTACCATTGAAGCTCTTTCGATCATCCTCGCTCGTGCTTGTTGTCACCCCCTTCGCGACGATCCCCCTGGCGATCTCGTGGAATCGGCATCGTTAATTGTTCAAGGTACTCGAATGTCATCCGCCTTCGTCATGACAACTCGACTCATCTGGAAGCGTGCCTGGCTTGGGGCACTGCTGACGGGGCTGGTCCTCGTGACGGGACCGGTGGTTTTGCCAGCCGTGCTGCGCCTGTTGCCGGGAGTTGTGAATGAAGACCTCGCACAACTGTTGCGAAGCCAGCTGTTGATCCTCGCGCTGTCCTGGGTGGCCTTTGGTTTGTTGTGTATCAACGCGGCTTATCAAAGTCCGCTTCAGCTCACGCGCGGACTGCCTGTCACGTCAGTCCGCATCGCCAGTTGGGTGATGTGGTCCACGGTGGTGATGGTGGTGGTACCCGCACTGTTGATCAACGGTCTAATCCGGCTGCTGGTGATGGGCGCCAACTGGCCGGACCGCGAATGCTCTGTGCTGGGGCCGACTCTGTTTATGACGGCATTTATTATGGTCGCCTGGTCGGCTTACTGGAGTCTGCAGGCCAAGGGTTTCTGGCGGCTGCTGTTCTGGGCCAGCACGATGGGGGCACTCGTGGCCTGGTTGGTCTCCCGCTATTATCCCGAGGGAAAACTGGTTCCCTGGAAGGTGGTGACATTAACGGAATGGATCACCGTACTGGCGGTGTGTGGGGTAGCCTGGCTGGCAGGAATCCGTGGCTATGCCCGCATTCGTTGCGGTGTTGCAGTCACGAGCCGTCCCTGGTCCCGAATCGAGAACTGGTTGAACGGCGACCGAGGGCAGCTGCGCGAGCAAAGTATTCCCGTTGTCGGTTCCCGGGTACAGGCCTTCACCCGGCTGCACTGGCAGGATGGTTGTTCTCCAGTGACTTTGCTGGCGGTGATCTTTGGTGGGCTGACACTAATCTTAAATCTGTATGGTTACCTCTATAAGGCGATCTACGGCTATGTGAACCCACTGATTGGCTCTAATCAGCCATTGGCCACATTTGGAGTCTTTCTGCTCTCATCTTTCGCCATGTTGCTTCTTCTGGGGCAATCACTGTTACTCCGGGATTTCTCCTCGATGAAGGGATATCTCGCGCAACTACCGGTTTCCGATCAAGAGTTATCTCATGCCCTGGTTGTTAATTTATTCAAATCGCTTGGACTGCTGCTGTTCTGGGTAGTTATTTTCGGTTTCGGTGTAAGTTACCTGGCGATTGTTTGCTATGAGGGATTGGAAGGCTTCTATCGAGACTGGAATTGGTTTTTGAAAGAGAAGTTTTTTCTGGTGCTTCTATTCTCCCTGTTGATGATCTGGATGCTGATATCCAACGGACTGTCAATGGTCTGGACCGGGCATACGAAATTCATGGGGTATGTCTTCGGTGTTGTCATGGTGTTGTTTTATCCCACATTGATTCTGTCGACCGGACCATTGAGAAATCAACGGCCCGGTTTATTACTTGTCTGGACACTGTTGGTCATTGGCATGATCTGTATCGTGGCCATTTTGGCTTTCCAGAATGCGCACCGTCTCGGACTGATATCACACAATACCATCTGGCTGGCGACCATCTTCTATCTGGTGATCAGCATCACGTTCTGGAACTTCTGGAAAACCGATCTGTTGATTGACCGCGTTTTGTTTTCCTCATTTATGATCTTCACCGTACTCCCATTCGCGACGATCCCTCTGGCGGTCTCGTGGAACCGGCATCGATGATGTGGGCTTTTCAATATTGTTGTTGTGTTTTCGTAACTTGAATCCTGAGGTGTGGTGATGACAACCGCATTATATGTGACGACGAAACAGTTCTGTAAACGGGCCTGGCTGGGGGCGCTGCTCGCGGTTGGGATACTTGTGCTCGGACCGCTGTTCTTCATGCTGCTCTCGCGGATGCTGGCGGTGAGCGTCGGTCATCTGGCGGACAATCTCCGCGGCTATTATTTCGCTTATCAGCTGATCTCGCTGGTCGTCTTTCTAACGGTCGCCCTGCATGCGCTCACCGGTTGTCAGCAGTTGTGTCGCGGGCTGCCCATCTCTTCGCGGGCAATCGCCTCCTGGATGATGCTGGCAATGGTCGGCCTCGTCGTCGTCCTGCAACTGGTGACCAACGGCGCGTATCGCCTGTTGTATTTTGAAACAGAGACCCTCACACGCAACTGGCCCGTCCTGGGACCGCTGCTGTTTATGATCACCCTGACGCTGGTGGGGAACCTGATTTACTGGAGCCTGAAATCCCCCAGCTTCAGCCGGGTCCTGTTCAGCGTCGGCTTGATCGCCGGACTCTTCACCTGGTTTCTGACACGCTACTACCCGCACGGTTTTCAAAAGCCGTTCGTGATGTGGCAACAGGTGACCCTGGGAGAATTCGTTACGCTGCAACTGGTCTGCCTGGGAGCCTGGTACCAGGGCACCCGGGAGTTCGCCCGCTTCCGTGCCGGGACCGCGGCGCCCAGTCAAACCTGGTTTCGCGTCGAACAACTCTGGTCGAACCTGATTTCCGGCAGCGACACCCATGGTCTGCTGCTGCCGCTCTCCAGTCGAACCGCGCTGGCCAAATATCACTGGCGACATACCTGTCAACGGGCCGTCGTGATGGGCGGCGTGGTCCTCGGGCTGGCAGTCCTGCTGATCAACGTCCAGAGTACCATCTCCTTCGATCGGCACAGCCCGGGAATCAACGACTTTCCCGAACTCATCGAAAGCTACTTTGGCATGACGCTGCTGTTCAGCTGGATCGCCTCTGTCTTTATGGCGGCGTTGTTAATGCGGGGCATGCACGCTGCAGGACGGACCAGCATGAACTCCTTTCTGGCCAAAACTCCTTTATCCGACCGCATCCTGGGCGCCACCCTCACTCGTAATGTAGTGAAGACCTACGTAACGGTCTTCCTGCTGTTTGAAGTCATTCTGTTATTGACCTGCCTGCTGCTCTACCTGATGCATGGCAGGGAAGCACTGCAGCCAGACGCATACCGGTTTGACTGGTTCCGTCTCTGGTTGAATTACACCCTGGTCATGCTGATCGGCTACTGGTTTTTCGGTGCGAATCTGATTTCCATCCTCTGGACCGGTCGTACCTGGTTTTACTGGACGATGCTGGCACTGTGTGCCGCCAGCTTTCTGTTCTTTGTCGGCGTCCCCATGGTTTCCAGGGAGTTGATCGGGAACTATGTATTTCATCATTATCTGATGTTGGTTCTGATTCTGTTCTATTCGCTGCTGATGCTGGGCGGGACCGCGTTTGCCTACCGGTCCGCCGCGAAAAAAATGCTGATTACCCCCAGGACAGTCTGGACTGCCCTGGTCTGCTGGATGCTCTGTACTATCACAGCCTGGGTGTATTTGTATCCCGATCGCGTCGACATCAATCGCATTGCAGAGCTGATCTTCCTCGGAGCCATACTCTCGCTGCTGTTTGCCCCGTTCGCGACTATCCCCCTGGCAATTTCATGGAATCGGCATCGGTGATCGGAGCTGTCCTGTATCGTGGTTGTGTTTTTCGTAACTTGAATTCTGAGGTGTGGTGATGACAACCGCCTTGTATGTAACGACGAAACAGTTTTGTAAACGGGCCTGGTTTGGGGCAATGCTCGCTGTTGGTACCCTGATCCTGGGACCTTTGGCATTCTTGCTGCTCACGCGGATGCAGGGACTGAACCTGGAATACATGGAGCACGATCTCACCGGCTACCACTTCGCCTACCTCGGGCTCTCCTGGGTCGGCTTCCTCGGTGTCTCCCTGCATGCCCAGTCGGGCTGCCAGAAGCTCTGTCTCACGCTCCCCGTCAGCTCGAAAGCCATCGCCAGCTGGATGATGTTCACGATGGTCGGACTGGTCGTGCTATTGCAACTGCTGACCAGCGGGGCCTATCGCATGCTGTTTTTTGACGAACACTGGCTGGCCGACTACTGGCCACTGCTCGGCCCCTTACTGTTTATCGTCTCGTTGATCCTGGTCGGACATTGCCTGTTCTGGATGATGCATGCCCCCAGCTTTACCCGCCTGGGAGTGGGAGCCGCGGTGATCGTGGGCATGTTTTACTGGTTCATCAGCCGCTACTATCCAGCAGGCTTCCACGCGAAACTGATTCCCTGGAGCCGGGTCTCGCTGGGTGAATTCGTCACGCTGCAAATCGTCTGCATCGCAGCCTGGTATCAGGGCACGCGGTCCTTCGCCTTGTACCGCGCTGGGATCGCCGTTCCCAGCCCTGCGTGGGAACGCATGCTGCTCTGGTGGAACGCACTGTTGACCGGGGCAATTCCCGATCAGCCGCTGGTCCCCCTCTCGCGCAGCGATACACTCGCGAAACTCCACTGGCGGGATTCCTGTCATCGGGCCGTCATCTTCACCGGACTTCTGTTCGGCTGCATGGAACTGGGGGTCACGCTGGCCATCGGTGCGCAGCATCGTATGGATCCCACAGATATCCTTGACGGCTCCCAGGGCTGCCTGATGATCACACTGATGACCAGTCTGATCTCGTCCATCCTCGTCGCTTTCATGCTGGGGGACGGCATCTGTAACCCGGGACGCGCGGAGATGCGACGCTACCTGGCGATCGCACCTTTAAAAGATACCGAACTGATCCGACGCCTGTTTCGCAATCTGATCAAAACCTGTCTCTGCACGCTGGCGATGATCTTCGGTGCGCTGCTGCTCAGCCTGACGATCAACTCGCTGCTCTGGGGACCAGGCCTTGCGAAACAGCTCGGCCGACTGCTTATTAACGAAAAAGAGTATCTGGCGCAGATACTGCTGGCGTTTTCCGGGTTCTGGCTGCTCGCCGGGAATGCGGTCTCGGTACTTTGGACGGGACGCACCTGGTTCATCAACACCACCGTCGGCGTCGTATTCGGCGGACTCATCTTTTATATCGTCACGATTAATCTGCTCGAAACCATCTTCCGCGATTTCATGCTGTCGCGGTTCATCGTCGTCGCCATGTTGATGCTCGTATATGCCTTGATCATGGGAGGCACCCTGATCGCCTACACCGGTGCCCTGTATCAGGGGCTGATCTCGCTACGCAAAACCCTCTGCTGCGGCCTGCTGTTCGCGCTGGGAGTCACGACGATCGTGGTGGGGATTCTGCAGACCGCTTCCTTGTATGAGGGCCGGCCGAACTGGTTTTTCTTTTTCCTGTACTCGGCTGTGCTGGCACTGCTGCTGGCACCGATCGCCACGATTCCACTGGCACTTCGTTGGAACCGTCACCGCTAAACACTTGAAAGTGAGCCTGCTACGATGAACGCCTCATTGGTTACGACAACACGACTTTTCCTGAAACGGGCCTGGGCCGGTGCGCTGCTCGCGGTTTCGGCGCTGGTGCTCTGTCCGTTAATGTATCGGCTGGTTTTCGCCGCAGAACCAGGACGTGTATTTGCGCAGGAAGATCTGTTCGGCGTCAACATCATGTACCTGATTCTTTCGTCGATTCTCTTTCTGGCCGTCGGTTATAACGCCATCCAGGGCACCCATAAAATCTGTATGGGGCTGCCCGTGCGTTCTACGCCGATTGCCACCTGGATGATGCTGGCCACCGTCAGCCTCGTCGTCGTGCTGCAACTGGTCACCAACGGCGCTTATCGACTGCTGTTTTTCGATTCACACTGGCTCTCCGAATACTGGCCCCTGTTAGGACCGCTGCTGTTCATGGTGACGGTGATCCTGGTCAGCCATGCGATTTACTGGGGCCTGTATGCGGTCAGTCTCACCCGCATTGTCTGCTGGACCTGCCTGGTCTGCGGAATGTGCTGGTGGTTTGTGGCTCGCTATTACCCGGAGGGTTTTCAGGCACGCGCCGTATCCTGGAAACACGTCACGCTCTCCGAATTTCTGACTCTCCTGGTCGTCAGTGTGGGCGCCTGGTATTTCGGTACAAGGGAGTTTGCGCGGGTTCGCGCAGGACTCGCTACTCACAGCCCGCACTGGCGCCGTTTACAAAACTGGTATGAATCGGTGGTGACAGGCGCCGCAACCAGCGGCCGGTCCGAGGTCCTTTCCGTCAGTACCTCACTCTCGCGACTGCACTGGCGCGACGGCTGTCAGCGGACGGTGCTCAACTGTGGCATGGTGGCGGGAGCCGCGGTCTGGGTGGTCAACCTGATCACCATGACCGGCTTCGGTTCGACCCTGCATCAATGGGCCGATGGATTCCTGGTAATCGTCGCAGTCTTTGGCGTGCTGGCGGCTATCCTCTCCGCCTTCCAGATTGGTGAAAATGTCTGTGTGCCGGGTCGAAAGGAAATGAAAGCCTTCCTGGCGACCGCACCTCTGTCAGATCGCGAGTTCTGCCACACCCTGTTCCGCAACCTGGTCAGGTCTGTGGTGACGATATTTCTGTTGATCGAAGCGGGACTGCTGATGACCATCGTCACTCTCTTCTTCGTGAAAGGACCGGCGCTGCTCGACTGGAATCTGGTCCGCGTCGGGGGCACACTGCTGATCTACGGATGCATCTACCTGTTCGCCTTCTGGATCATCGCCGCGAATGTCATCTCCCTGTTCTGGACGGGCCGTACCCAGTTTATCTTTGGTGTCATCGGATCGATCCTGGCGGGCTTTGCCCTCATCGTCGGTGTCGGCAGTTATCTAAGCGACGCCTATTCCCGCCAGCTGGTGATCTTATCGTTTTCGGTATTTGAATGTTTTCTGCTTGGAGTCTTCCTCTTAGTGACAATGTTGATCTGGGGAGGAACAGCGTTCGCCTATCTTGTCGCCTTCCAGAAACGGCTGATTCGGGGCTCGACCGTCTTCGCCGCCCT
The DNA here is from genome assembly GCF_008329715.1 of Gimesia chilikensis. Taxonomy (GTDB): domain Bacteria; phylum Planctomycetota; class Planctomycetia; order Planctomycetales; family Planctomycetaceae; genus Gimesia; species Gimesia chilikensis. Next base: position 481,739 of record NZ_VTSR01000005.1, read on the forward strand.
GATCCTCTGGGTGACAGGGGTGGCAATCTACTTTGGAGTAATTGAGAGCCCCCTCCTGAATCAGCGTCATTATGAGCAGTTCTTCTTCCAGCTCTTGCTGGTCGCCCTCTGTACGCTTTCGCTGACGCCCATCGCCACCATTCCACTGGCCCTCCGCTGGAATCGGCACCGGTAAGCTCAGGGACAATAAGCAATTACGGCTGATGCCTTCGGTCGTAAATCCTGTGAAAATCTCACTTTCAATTCAATTCAGCGTCGATAGTGACTTGCAGTCCTGTGCGCAGCGACTAAAAATATGGAATTGAGGTAACTTTTCTGTTCCGGGACCACCATTTTCATAGCGTTCCCGTCGTGAATTGTGTGCACACATTCACTGCAACAACAGTTATCCGCCCGATGCAGCTTTTTTAAGTCGTCCAGGTAGTGAGGTGAGATAATGGCGCTGGAAAAACAACGTAATTTCGTGCGAACCCTGATCGCAGGCGGGGCAGCCGCTCTGCTGATCCACGTCGGTACCGTCGCTGCGCAGGCAGAGGAATTCGTCATTGAAGTTCCCGCCGGTCTGCCCCCGGTTCCCTTCCCTGCAGACAACCCGCCGACACCGGAAAAAATCGCGCTCGGCAAGCAGCTCTATTTCGACAAACGCCTTTCGCGGGACAACACCATCTCCTGTGCCAGTTGTCACGACCCCGGCAAGGGTTACAGCAACGCCGATCAGTTTGCGACCGGCTTTAAAGGCCAGAAGGGGGGCCGCAATTCCCCCACGGTGATCAACGCCGCCTACAACAACTTCCAGTTCTGGGACGGACGTGCCGGCTCCCTGGAAGAGCAGGCCCTCGGGCCGATTGCCAACCCCATCGAAATGAACCTGACACTCCCGGAAGCCGTCGAACGGATCAATAAGATCCCCGGCTATAAATCACAGTTCCAGAAGATCTTCGGCTCCGATGCGACTGAAGAAAACATCGGCAAAGCCATCGCCTCTTACGAGCGGACCATTCTCTGCGGCGATGCGCCTTACGACCGTTTCAAAGCCGGCGACAAGAAAGCCCTTTCGCCTGAAGCCCAGCGGGGCATGACACTCTTTTTCGGAAAGGCGGCCTGCAGTTCCTGTCACTCCGGTCCCAACTTTACTGACAACGCGTTTCACAACATCGGCGTGGGTATGGATGCGGACAAACCGGATGAAGGACGCAAGACCATCAGCAATCTCGGCGGCGATACCGGCAGCTTCAAAACACCGACGCTGCGGGACATTGCCAAGTCCGGACCGTACATGCACGACGGCAGCCAGAAGACTTTGAAAGAAGTCGTGGAACACTATAATAAAGGCGGTGTTCCTAACGAATTTCTCGATGAAGAGATTTTCAAGCTGAATTTAACACCGCAGGAAGTGGATGATCTGGTGACCTTCATGAAGGAAGGCCTGACCAGTTCGAATTATCCTGAGCATAAGATGCCCGAGTTACCCAAGTAAGATCGCGGCGGATATTTCGCATCACAGGATGAGTTTTTGGAAAACTAATTGAAAATCCCCTTTTCAAAGGAAGATGAACACCATGCAGTGGAATTTACAACAAATCTTGAAGCTCAGCGCGTACTGCCTGACCGCAGTCTGCCTGACACTCGGAAGTTCTCATCTGATCGCCGATGAAAAAGGTGATAAGAAAGGCGACGAAAAAGCCGCCGAGAAGAAAGAAGAGCCCAAGAAAGAGGCTCCTAAAAAAGAAGAGCCTAAAAAGGAAGAGAAAAAAGAAGCTCCCAAGAAGGAAGAACCCAAAAAGGAAGAGCCTAAGAAAGAGGAGCCCAAAAAAGAAGAACCTAAAAAGCCGGCCGTGACCGTCAAAACCCTGGTCACCAACCTGGAAAGCCCCAGCGGGATCGCCATCCAGGAAGGCACCGGACACGTCTTCGTTGCCAGCCGCTACGGTGTTTACCGTTACGACCCCAAAGGCAAAACCGTCGATCTCGAAATCGACGCTTACCCGACCGACATCTACGGCAAAGGTCCCAAGTACAACATCGGACCCCTGGGCCTGACCTTCATGAGCAAGGACATGCTGGTCGTCGGTGACGGCAGCCGTCCCGATGGTGAAGAACTGGTTCGCATCTACAAAGTCGGCGACAAGCCACTGGCCAAGTGGGTGAAAGAAGACACCGCAGCCCAGACCCTGGGACCGATCAAAGCCGGCGACAAGTCTGCTAAAGGCGAAGGTAACTTCTACGGCGTCGCTTTCGGCGACGGAGCGATCTTCGTGACCTGTAACGGCGACGACACCAAAGGCTGGGTTGCCAAGTCGGTTGTCAAAGACGGCAAAGCCGGTCCGCTGGAACCCAGCATCGAAACCAAAACCGCAACCAACGTTGATGCTCCCGCAGCCATCACCTTCACACTCGACGGCAAAGAACTGGTCGTCGGTCAGATGGGTGAAGTCAACGTCGCCGGCGATTCGCTGCTGACCTTCTACGACCCCAAAACCGGTAAGCTGACCAAGAGCCTGAAGACCGGCCTGAGCGACATCGCCGGCCTGGCTTACAGCCCCAAAACCAAGAAACTGTACGCCACCGATTTCTCCTGGGTCGACGCTGCCAAAGGCGGTCTGTTCGAACTGAAAATCGAAGGCGACAAAGTGACTGCCGAGCAGATTGTCACTCTCGACAAGCCCGCAGCCATCGCCTTTGACAAGGAAGGCAACCTGTATCTGAGCACCTTTGGCACTCAGGGAAAAGATCCGGAAAAATCTCCCGGTTCACTTTCCGTGATCAAAGCTGGTCTCTAAAACTGACGCTCATGACACGGGTTGATCCTGCAGGCAGGCAGCCCGTGTCTTGTATTTTAAAAACATTTCGATTCACCGTTTTTTGAAGGTAAGACAAGACTAATGACAGCTCAAGTAATGCAGCCCGCTCCCGATTTCGCACTGCAGGGTTACGATCGCACATCCGATTCTTTCAAGGATTACAAACTGGAAGATTTCAAAGGCAAATGGGTTTGCCTGTTCTTCTATCCCCTGGACTTCACGTTCGTCTGCCCGACTGAGTTGGTTGCATTCAACGAAGCCCTCGGTCAGTTCGAAGAACGGAACTGCCAGGTGCTGACCGCCAGCACCGACAGCAAGTACTCCCACAAAGGCTGGTGCGACGCTGATCCCCAGCTGGCCGACCTCAAGTACCCCATGCTCGCTGACGGAACTCACAAGCTCTCCAGCGACTACGGCGTTCTGAAAGAAGAACTCGGTATCTCACTGCGTGGTATCTTCCTGATCGATCCGGAAGGCGTCTGCCAGTGGCTGGCCATCCACCCGCTGAGCGTCGGACGTAACGTCGACGAAGTACTGCGTGTACTCGACGCACTCCAGACAGGCGAAAACGTTCCCTGTAACTGGAAGAAAGGCGAAAAGACTCTCTAAGTCTTTCCCCGCTGCAAAGCATTCAAAGCAGGAGCTTCCCGCATGGGACTCCTGCTTTTTTTACGCGCGGTGGGAGGGTGGTAGCGGGACTCAAAACAAAATCTCCCTCACCTTTCATGACCACCTATTCCAGGGCCTCACCGACAATGAAGCGTTTCCCAGATTCGGAACGGCAGTAATAAGCCCATAACACCGGACGGGCTCCGTAATTATTCGGGTCAGTCACTGATTTACCCGGCATAATCCACGCTCTATTCCTGAGTCCGTACCACTCTTGAAACTCTTCTGCACTGAAGAATGAATTAGTGACGGTGGAGAGCCGCCAGCCTGCATTCGTCATAGTGTATCCCGCAAATCGTTCGACTCGGATCGGTTCATTGGAGATGTTGGTGAGAGTCGTTGCATAATGATCCGGGCTGTTGGGATGTGCCGCGCAGGCACCATAGGTGATCCGAATATAGTTCCTGCCGATGACGAGATCATCAGCTTCCAGAATGTCGTCGTCAGTTTTCCGCGAGGGCAAAAGTCCTGAAGTACCTGGTGGCAGCGGGAGTCCACATAGTTCGGCATCAACAAGCTGGCCGTTAGTGTAGGCGACAGCAAATGCGCGAACACGAGAATACGGGATAGCATTACCGTCCTGAATGTAGAGTGTGCTGTCCGTGACCTCGGTGACAGTATCCCAATGTGCTGGCGCAGTTACAGGTATACCAATAAAGATTGTGTAATCAGCGTTTTCCAGTGCCAGGGTACGAAGCCGGTTGGCGACACCAGCCTGCACAACACTGTGTTGTCGCAACAGCGACAGGACAGCCACAAGTACAACTGCAACTGCGACCAAGATGATAATCACGGCGGTATTCGATTCAAACATCGGTGTTCTATTCACAGTGGATGGTTGATACACACAAATTAATTGTCACACAATCTATCAGGAGTTCTGTCCATTCTCAATTGGACCGGAAAAGAGGGACGAAAAGGTGCGTGTAACTGAAAAGGCGAAAAGATGCTCTAAGTCTTTCCCAGTTGAATATGCGGCTGGACAATAGTGTCGAGGTAAGTACGCATAATTACATGCGACCTTGAGGTGCCTGTCCCACCCAAGCTAATCAACTCAAATCAATATAAAAAATTAGCCGCAGGGCGTTAGCCTAATGGCACTTACTTTACATCATTCTTCTTCCGCCTCCGATCTTTTCTCGCGTTTTTTGAAGTGAGTTGACTTGGTACGTCGTCGATACGCTTCCCTTGGATATTTACGTCCCGGTCGGTTGGGTAGCTTGTCCTGCAGGGCGATCCCCAGCGCGAAACGATAGCGTTCTCTCCAGTCGGCAGCTGTGGTATACATCGACGACAGCAGAAACTGCCGGAACGTGGTACAGATTCGTTTGAAACTCATCCGACGGGGAGGCACCTTCACCAGCTCTGCCGCCTGCCGCCGGAATTGAACTATCAGATTGCAGGCGACCATCGAAGTCATCAGTTCCTTATGGAACATCTCCACGCCCCGCGCACGAATGTTTTCCGTGTCCAGAACCACTTTGATATTGCGAATGTCGGTTTCCACATCGGTCCGCCGCGCATACAGGTCGGACAGCATCTCGACTGATTCATCCAGGCTGGTTACCAGGTACAGCGGTTTCCCTTCGTCCGTTTCGAATTCATGCAGTTGCACCGACAGCTCCGCGTCGGCAGGCAAATCGGGATGTTTCTTGCGTTCACTGGGACTGGGCTGCCACTGACTGGACCAGGTCTTCCAGTTCGCGCCTTCATCAACCAGGGTTGCAGTCTTGCGCAGGCGATCGAACCGCTGCCTGGACAGCCGGAACAGGAATGACAGACCAGCCTGCTGAACCTTGTGGGCCACGGAGAAAATACCATAGCCGGCATCCGCCATGACGATACTGTCAGGGGGCATTTGCGTCAGGCAGTTGTCGATCAGCGCGGTTTCAGACACAGCCTCGGGTCCATAGAGGAGGACAACAAACAGGATGACAGTTTGATCGAAGTGCTGCGCGACCTCGCTGATTTGGATCTTTTCTGGAAACACGGAAACGAGCCACCACCCATTGAGCGAGTTTCTAATCGGACGCTTCTCATCGACGTTCACGCAATGCCGGTCCTGAAAGAACTGGTAGGCTATTTGGTAATCGAACGACTCTACAAGGAAATGGCATCGTTGCCCGATAGTCCCGTCACTGACGGACGACGAACGATCCGAACAATTCTTGTCATCGACGAGGCGCACAACTACCTGGGCCAAAAGAACATCTTCCTGCAACGGATAATCCGGGAAGGGCGGTCGAAGGGCATTGTGGTCTTCTTCGCCAGTCAGTCACCGAACGACTACGAGCAGAAGTTCTTTAACTTTGAGGAGTTGTTGGAATTTGCGTACATCTTCCAGTGCGAAGGGGTATCGGCCAGTTCCATTCAAGACATCCTGGGATGCAGCAACAAGACAGCCAAGGACTTGCAGACAGAGGTTGCAAGATTGGAGCCCTGGCAGGTGATTGCACAAAGCGAGCAGAAGACAGACGAGTTTATGAAGTTTACTGCTGAAGCATTCTACAAGACGTATGGTTAAGCTATAACAAAATTAAAAGTTTTTAAAGCTTCCTGGTTCCTGGGTTACATATCTTGACTTCTATCTGTTTAAAGATACACTTCCTCATCAATTCGCTGGGGGTTTGGGGGGCTGTCTCTCCAGATACGCATGTCGTCTGATCTTCTCAGCAAATGCCGACGGAGAATGCATGACTCCAATCACTTAATTCACCGATCTTGTCCCCCGAAAACAGCCTGTTGATAAAGTATTTCTTTCATACTCTCCGGTAGATCATGCCGAACTCTGGCTATCGCTTGAAGGCGACTATCAAAATGTTCCATTACATCACATGCGTTGTATTCTGCGTTGCTTTCACCATGAAATGCCGTTTTCCCCAAGGATTGAGGGGGGTGTTCGAATCCTGTCCCCGCCACTTAGATACCCCGATGCAGTGACATTGTCACCACATCGGGGTTTTCTTTTGCGCTAAGTAAAAGAATCCAGGTCCAGTGATAGCACCAGAACCTCATCTGACTTCATGGTAGCGTTTGGTGTGCATCACCTATATCGAACTTGAACGAGTTCGCAAACTCCTGCAATCGCTGCTAACGATTCAGGATTTCAGTTCATCAGTTACAAATCAATCAGTATGATGAATTCACTGCCCAGGCTTATTCACAGGTAGCCAGAACTGCTTCACAGTCAAAACTCTTAGACAACAAGGAATCACTGTCATGACCGGAATTTCAAAAGAAAGAATGCAAAAAGCTCTGGATCAGGAAAAAGTGATTTCCCAGGAAGATCACGCCAAGGTGAAAGCACTGGCTGGCATGGTTAAGATGCCACGCAGTTTCATCTTCAAAAATCCAGATGAATACGGCATGGAAGGCTGGAGTGATCTGTCCATCCCATCAGACGATGGTACGCCACTGGAAGCCTGGTACATTCCAGCCAAAGGCGGTGAGAGCAACAAACTCATCATATTTAACCATGCTCTTCCCATGTGCCGCGCTGGTTATCCCGGCCACATGGGTGAACCATGGAGCAACTTTATTGAAGCAGTCGAAATTGACTTTGTGATCCAGTACAAGCATCTGACCGATGCCGGCTACAACGTGTTGACGTACGACTTCCGTAACCACGGTCAAAGCGGGGCAGCTAACGGCGGGATCTGTGGCGTTGGTCAATGGGAATGGCGTGATTGTGTAGGGGTCAAGAAATTCGTCGATGCCCACCCCCGGTTGAGTCAGATGAAAGTCGCCCTCTTCAGTCAGTGCCTGGGCGGCGTCTCGCAGTATGCAGCGATCACCAAACATCCTGAACTGTTCGAGAACGTTGAGTGCCTGCTCAGCCCTCTGGTTCCCAACATGTCGTCAGTTTTCAGCAAACTCTCAGGTCATCAGGGAATCGAGCAATATCAGGAACTGATTGATCTGGAATTAATGAAAATGGGTGGTTTCCCGGCTGCTGACATGTCGGGTGCACTATGGGCACCGAATGTCAAACTCCCCGTCCTGATGTGGCAAGTGCTGGATGACGCGGTGATCGAAAACCCTGCGGACGCCCAAAGCACATTCGACCTCCTGAGCAGTAGTGACAAAGAACTGTACTGGATCGAAGGGACAACCAAGCGATTTGGGGACGGCTACAACTGGTTCGGCCGATACCCTGAGAAAGTATTGTCGTTCCTGGAGAAATACATGAATTAGCCTGCCGAAAACAGACACCGTGCCGCTTCTATGAGGAATAACCAGCCTGGCAAGTTCAATTCACAAACGATCTAACTAACCAATCATGAGGCCGCCATGAATCGATTGAAGCCTGCTGAACTGACACTGGTCTCTTACTTCCTGACGGCTTTACTGGCAGTCATCCCAATCCACTCTGTATCCGCAACAGCAGGTGGCATTGAAGTCCGTGTGACGGACGATGATGAATTGCGACGCGCTGTCGCTAACGCGAAACCGGGGAGCACCATTCTGCTCGCTCCCGGTCAATATCGAGGCGGTTTGAGTTTCCACAGGTTACAGGGTACAGCGCAGCAGCCGATTGTGATTGCGGCAGCAGATGTTCGTCAGCCTCCGGTGATTGCGGGCGGGAACACCTGCCTGCACCTCATTCAACCAGCACACGTTGAGTTGCGAAATCTCATCTTCCAGGGAGCCCGTGGCAATGGTCTGAACATTGACGATGGCGGCTCCCAAAACAAACCGGCACAACACATTGTGCTGCGTAACCTGACCATCCAGAATATCGGTTCGAACGGAAACCAGGATGGGATCAAGCTGTCGGGCCTGGCTGATTTCCAGATTCAGAACTGCACGGTAAAACGCTGGGGACAAAAAGGCTCCGGCATTGACATGGTGGGCTGTCAGCGGGGAACGGTTTCCGGGTGCACGTTTCTTGAAGGAGACAAGATCTTCGGAAACGGGGTACAGATGAAAGGGGGCAGTCGCGACATCACCGTGAGCCGTTGTCGCTTTGACAATGCGGGTGGCCGGTCGATTAACATTGGAGGCAGCACCGGGCTGGAATTCTTTCGTCCTGAGCCTGCGGGATTTGAAGCCCGCGATATCACCGTCTCGGACTGCACGTTCATTGGTTCCATGGCGGCGATTGCCTTTGTCGGCGTGGACGGAGCTCACGTGCATCACAATACCATTTATCGACCGACCAAGTGGGTTTTGCGAATCCTGCAGGAAAACAGGCAGAGCTCATTCGTCCCTTCGCGCAAGGGCCGTTTCACCAACAACCTGATTGTGCTGCGCTCGAACGAAGTCGGTGAAGTCGTTAACATCGGCTCCCAGACCGCCCCGGAAACATTCGAGTTCGCAGACAACTGGTGGTACTGCCTGGACCGCCCCGAGCGCACACGCCAACTGGTAAGGTTGCCCACACAGGAAACCGGCGGATCGTATGGCCAGGACCCGAAGTTCAAAAACCTTCGTGGTGGTGATTTCTCGCTTCAGACAGAGAGTCCTGTGAAGGATGCCGGGACCCGACACATAGAAGCGCCGAAGTAGAGGCATTGTCGCCGCATCGGGGTTTTCTTTTGCGATGCAGAATCGTTAGTATCAAGATGCGGCAACACTACAGACTCAAAAGCTCCGGCCCCCCGGATCGACAATCGGACGAGCCGGGTTCGCAAATGCCGGAAAACATGGAGGTTATGAACTCCGATTCCGCCGCTTGTAGTAGTCCTGTTGGCATGTTTTCGGGTGGCCGGCCTGATCCGTTTGTTCAATTGATCAATGAAATGTGTCCCGCTCAAGCGGAACGGACAGTTTCCAGTCGAACGGCGTGATTTGCTCGCCAGCGACCTTCAACGCCGCCAGTGCATCTTCCTCGTCGTGGCTGAACCAGTTTGCCCCATCGTGCCAAAAGACGCCGCACAGTGCCCCGCCTGCTCCCGTATCCACTCGAAACACTGATAGGATTCTCTTTCCTGACGGAAGTAGTGTTAGACCATGAATCCAGTAGATCCCGCTGTCATCAGCAATCTGGTTTGGGTTCAACACGTCCATCTCGCCTTGGTCACCGCTTTCCCGCAGAACGAAAGTGGGTGAACTGGCAAGCAGATTCAATCATTGGATTATGTCGGTGTCTTCGATCATCGGCAATGTTGTTGCAAAATTGAAAACTCAAAAACTTCTTTCAAAAACCGCCCATTCCGGTTGCCTCACTTGCCGCTAATCGGCAAGTCTGACCACCTTTTTCTATCAAAACACTTGAATCACTGTCTCCGTAACCCCCGATGTCGTGTCGATGAACAGGTATGCGGCGGCTTCATCGTGGAATAACTCGCAGTCGGCCAATTTGATCTGTCCGAGAAAATACATCGGGCCATTTTCGTTGATCGGCCATGCCGGATTCTGAATCCACCTTGGCGGTTTCTTATAGTATTTGAACAACTCCAACAACTTCTCCCGCAGCCATTTCTTCAATTCTGCAGGTTTCATCTCGCCAGCATCGGTCAGCAGGCTTTTGAGGTAGGCTGAATCCGCACAGAGCCATTTGGGTTGGGCATCCAGCATTAGCTCGTAGAGATCGGAATGCTCCGTGGAGGGTTGGAACTGAATCCCCTTGCGTTGCAAGAACATCTCCATCGCCCCTTGAGCATTCAAGACGCCACCGGGATCGTCGTAGTTCAAGCAGATGATGAAATCGAACGGGTTTGTCTTGATATAGCAGTCGTGCCATGACAGTGAATCGTCCTTGAGCAAGTCCTCGATCCGGCTGTCGTTGTAAACGTGCTGCTCGAAGTCCTTGCTGTCAATTCGGCCTTCGACAAAATCAAGAATTATTTGTTCTGGTTGCGTCATGGGTTGCCGCCTTCTGATTCTCAACTGCGTAACTATTCGATGTTTTGGCGATCATTTCAGAAATACATGCACTGGCGAGATGAACTATGAATGCCCGACAAGAACGCCATCGAAGGGTTGAGCAAGCAGCCAAAGGCGAAGCCGCCACATGCAGGGCAAATTCCTTTCCCTCCCTTGAAGGGGCATCGTCTGACTCCGTTGACATCTGCAAACTGAAGCAATGGAAACCGTCTCTCTACTACAAAAGTGTCACGAATCTGAGAACACAGTGTAACATTTTCTGGGCGATATGAGAGAAGCTATTATGATTAAATCAATCTCTAACCACTTAGTCGCCCAATCGAATATACTACGGCGTTGCTTTCTTCTTTACCGGTTTGCCATTGCGTGGGAGTGGTTCGGGATAGCCGGCGAGGATTTGTTTGAGTGACTCCACTACCACCGGTTGTTCCTGGGCCAGGTTGCGTGTTTCTAACGGGTCGGTCTGGTAGTCGTAGAGTTCGTACTCGGCGGGGACACCCAGATTTTTGTAAGGCTTCCATTCCACCAGTCGATAACGTTCGGTGCGGATGGCGCGGCCCAGTTTCTGTTTGGGATAGGCGTGATACGCGTGGTTCCTCACGCGAGCACCGGGATTCTTCAGGACCGGGACCAGGCTGACGCCGTCGAGGGGCTGGGGCACCTTGGGTGCCGGAAGGCCGGCGAGTTCGGCCAGCGTGGGAAAGAGATCCACGCTTTCGGCGAGCTGCTGTGTGGCGGAGCCAGGCTGTGTGACTCCGGGAGCCGCGATGAGAATCGGGATGCGGTTGGCCTGTTCGTAGTTCGTGTGTTTGGTCCAGATGCCCAGATCGCCGAGGTGAAAACCGTGATCGCCCCACAAGACGACGATCGTGTTCTCGGCCAGTCCCAGGCGGTTGAGTTCGTCGAGCACCTTACCGATCTGGGCGTCGACTAAACTGGTGCTCGCGTAATAGCCGTGAATCAGTTGACGCTTGAGGTCTTCGCTGAACCTGGCATTTCTGTCGGTGGGCACGGGGCTGTAATTCGTAATCTCGCCGCCCCGCTTGCCGGCCACTTTCGGGGCGTTCGTGGGGAGTTCTTCATTCTCTGGCAGCGGCAGTTTGGACGGATTGTAAAGATCCCAGTACTTCTTTGGTGCGCTGAAAGGCAGATGCGGACGGGCAAAGCCGGCGACGATGAAGAACGGCGTCCCCTTCTGCTTGCGTCGATCCTGAGCGGCCTGGAGTCGCTTGACCGTTTCCGCGGCGACGCGACCGTCGGCGTATTTGATGTCCGCCACATCCGGTGCTTCAAAGGCGGCACCGCGGGGGAGTGACTTAATGCGATCGAGGTGCTGATTTGTGAAGTAGGCTTCTTCGCGGGTGAGCTTTCCCCCCTGCGTGCTGGCGGGGTCGAGGTATTCGATCACCTTGTCATGGAAATGCGGCACGCTGAAAGAAGCGGGATCTCCGTGGTTGCCGTGACCAATGTGAAAGACTTTGCCGAGGGATTCGGTGCGGTAACCACCGTGCTGCGCGAAGTATTGCGGCAGGGTGACGGCGTCGGGAACGATCTCGCGCAGCTGACTGCCCAGCCCGTATAAGCCGGTCGATGTGGAATGTGCGCCGAGCATGAGGGTGAACCGCGAGGGTGCGCAGACAGCCTGGTTACAGTAGGCCCGCTCGAAACGCATGCCGCGTGCGGCGAGAGCATCGATATTGGGAGTCTGTGCGATCGGATCGCCGTAACAGCCCAGCGCGGGCTTCAGGTCATCGACGAGAATCAGCAGCACATTAGGACGCTCTGCTGCAACAAGAGTGTTACAGAGGAAAGACAGACCACAAAGGGTCGGAAGCAAAAGACAGAGGAAAGGGTTCCGCGAATGAGACTTCAAAATCATCCTCCCGTTCGAGTGAGCGTTAAGGAGACGTACGGTCCCTGTACGACGAAAGTGAATCAGGACCAGCAGACAGGTTTCACTCTATTATGTCGGGCGGTGCGGGGAATTGAAACAGTTGTGTGCCGCGATTGCTGACCGGTCTTAAAACGGACTGAGTTCGGTGTTGTCGGCGAGTGAGCCGAAGAACTCATCTGTGGCGGATTCCCAGTCCGGTAGGTAGCGAACGCCGGGCGCCAGGGTGGCCTGCATGACGTCTGCGGCGCCGTCATGTTCATAGCCAAGCAGGTGACCGAGTTCGTGCAGGATGACGGTGCGGAGATCGATCAGACCGGCGGCTTCACTGTCGGGGAGTGCAATCAACGTCAGGTCGCTGACTGGAGAGAACTCGCTGTGCTCTGCGGGAGTGGTATCGATGAACCAGCCATAGCCGGCGGCGTTGACGTCGATGTAAATAGTACCGGCAGCGGCGCGGCCCAGGGTCTCATCTGCAAGGTCAACGACTTTGATGTCGATCTCTGAGAGCGTTTGCTGCTGTGCCGGGGGGAGCTGTGGAGTGCTCTCTGCAACTGTGGACTCCAGCAGACTCTCGGCGGTTGATTGCTGGATGGTGGTTGCGGTTTGTGATGGTGGCGGTGCGGGAGCGACCGTTAACAGTTGATTCCAGGCATCGGGGTAATTCAGGGGGTAAGTGACCGGAGTGTCCCCCGATTTATGCTTGCCATAGTTGGCCACGAACAGCAGCAGATCTTGAAAGCCGATCCGATCATTCTGGTTAAAATCAGCGAACCAGGCATATTCCGAGGAAGTCGTACTCGGTTTCTGATTATAGACGGTTGCAAACCGCAACAGATCGCTGAAGTTGATCACGTTATCGTCGTTGAGATCGTAAGGATTGGCGCTTATCTGTGCCTGGGAATCCAATTGCAGCAGATCTACTCCGATGGCACCATTGGACAGGTTGACTTCCGGATCAGCAAGAGGGTACACCAGCGTTTGTGTGTTCAGACTCTGACCAGCCAGATTCAGGTCAATCCCATCTTCTGGAGTCGATTCAAAACGAATCCGAGCCAACAAGGCGTGTTGATTCGTACCGACACTACCGAGACTGGTCTCGGCTGACAGGTTCATAATCATGCCATTCTGGTCGTCGATGGTACCGGTCTGATTCAAAGTGAATGCAGCACCATATTCGATACTGGTCGCGGTAGCTACAGTCGGATTATAATGTATATCTAAAGTGACCGAATGAATTCCCAGGTCAACAGCAGATGGCATACCGACCCAGATCTCCATCCAGTAGCCATCCCATTCACCAACCCAGTCTCTGCTCCCTGGGAGCGAACTGGCTTCGCCATTGGCATCAGTGACTGTTTTCGAATCAACAATATGGAATTCCAGCTGAACATGATCGGCCTGAACCTCGTAGGCTCCAATATCGATCGTCCCGCTACTGATTCGACTAAAGCCAGTCCCGCGTTGATCGTTCTCAAGTTCCGCATCAATGGCAACCGTATTATCGCCGGCATTGATGGCAGCGCTACCGAGCAGCAAAGCATGAGTTTTCGTGGGACCGCCATTGTCTCTCAATACCGGGTCCAAAAGACCTTCGATACTGTCCTGAATGATGCTGGTACTTTCTGTGAAGCTCCCGAAGATCTGAAAGTCTCTTTGAGCTGAATTTCCAGCTACGATACTGTTAATAATCTCTGGTGATACAAAATGACTATAAACTCCTCCTCCGCTGACTCTGGCCTCATTCTGCACAATGGTACTGTTAATTACCGTTAATGGTAATTCGCTGATCGAGTAGAGGCCACCGCCTATATTCGATGACTGATTTCCTGAAATCGTACTGTTGCTGATTGTCGCCGTTCCGGTCGAATTATTATATACAGCGCCACCAGAGGATCCGTTTGTATTCCTTGTGAAGAGGCTATTAAGCACGGAAAGTGTTCCTCCATTGCCTACTCCCCCACCGTTGGCGAATGCCGAATTTTTCTCGAAAATGCTGTTTTCCACAGTCGTCGTTGCAAAATAACTGTAAAATCCCGCTCCACTATGATGTGCTGAGTTTTCCGAAAAGGTTGATCCCGAAACGGTTATCTCGCCATTCTGTATGCAGATGCCTCCACCAAACAGTTCTGCAGAATTTTCTGAGAAATGGCTCTGAGAAATCGCAACGTGGTATGTTTCTTCATGAAATGGATTGACGTTGTGATAAATACCGCCCCCATCATTCGTAGTCGCAGAGTTCTTGATAAGTTCGCTTTCGGATACAGTCATGTCGCTGATTAAATTATAGATTCCTCCCCCATATTTTGACGAGTTCTGCGTAAAGGAAGACTGAGACACAAAGAAATAGTCTCCAGAAACGTTATAGATACCCCCACCAAAAACAGATGCAGTATTGTGCACAAACTGGCTGCCAAGAACCGTAAGGGATCCGGACTCACTGTAAATGCCGCCCCCCACTGGTGACCCGACAACATTAATCGCTGTGTTTTCAGAAAATGTAGAACCTTCGACAGTCGTAACACTTTGAAAACTGTAAATCCCAGCACCATCAGTGCTGGTGTTATTGGAAAAGGAACTGTCGATAACGTTCAGCACACTGTCAGTGCTGTGGATTCCCCCTCCGTGTGAAGCCTTGTTGGATAGAAAGTCAGCGTTGGAAACAGTAAGCCTGCCATCACTGGAATAAATTCCTGCTCCTTTAAAGATTGCCTGGTTACTTCTAAAACGAACATTATCCAGTGTGAGATCTTCAGTACTCCGAATAGCGCCGCCATCGTTTGCGTATCCGTTCTCAAGGGTAAGGCCACTGATCTCGATCTGTATCAGGTTCTGGAGGTCACTGTCATAAACATCAAAAATCCGACTGTTCCCGTCCCCGTCCAGTGTCAATTGATCGACCCCCTGCCCGAAGATTCTGAGGTCATCCTGAATCAGCAGTTCTTCAGAGAGTACGATTGACATCCCCGCCAGTGAGGCATCAAAGATAATCGTATCTGTTGTGGCAGCTACGTTTGCCAGCTTGACAGCTTCCCGCAATGACAGATTACCGAGGGAGTAATCGCCGTCGTCGACGTCCGAATTCGTATCTACCATCAAATGCAATGCATCCGTTTCAAAAGCGCCGATGTCGACGGTCCCCTGCAGAATCCTGCCAAAACCAGTACCGCGCTGATCTGTGATGAGACCGGCATCAGCGGCAGCTGAGTTATCACCGGCGTTGATGGCAGCACTGCCGTACACCAGGGCATGAGTTTGAGTGGGACCACCGTTATCTCTCAGAACGGGATCCAGCAGACCGGTCACGCTATCCTGAACAATACTGTTGCTGCTGGTATAACTGCGGTGAATCTGTGCATCCTGGCTCGCAATGTTGCCTGCTACAATTGTGTTGAGCAAAACGGGTGTAACATGGGAACTGGAAAGCCCCCCTCCCCGAGCTGACGAATTACCAGTGAAAGTCGAGTTGATCAGAGTTAACGACTCCCGGCTGGAAGAATCGATCCCCCCACCCTCTATGGTAGCCTGATTACCGGAGAGGGTAGAATTCACAATCTCGGCAGTCCCCTGAGAGAAGATATGAATTCCCCCACCAAAGCCTGCAGCGATATTTTCTGTGAGGGTACTATGGGAAAGGATCAGAGTTCCGGAGTTACCGATCGCGCCGCCGTTCGCATCGGAACGATTATCAAAAAACGTACTCTGCTCCACGGTAAGCTGACCCAGGGTGATCGCAACACCGCCTCCACTCAAATCGGCGATATTTCCGGAAAACAGACTGTCGCGGATGGTCATGTAACCAAAGACAAACTGGACGCCGCCTCCCCTGGTATCGGCATGATTGTCTGTAAACACCGAATTCGTAATCAGCGCATCCTGTACGCCAGGCTCGATCAGCACTGTCGAAGTATGATAAACGGCTCCGCCTTCGGAAGCCTGGGTAGGAAATTCAGGATCAGCTATTCCCCGGTTTTCGGAAAACTGAGAGTCATGAATATTGAGCGCTATGCGGAAACTGTAAATACCTCCCCCGGACTGCCCCTGATTTCGATAAAAAGTGGAATGGGAAACCGTGAGGTCCCCGTCCGTGCCAGCGAAGATGGCTCCTCCAGCTTTGTCTGCATTGTTCTCTGAGAAATCAGAGTTGGTCACCGTCAATGATCCCGCGGTGGAGTAGATGCCTCCGCCATGGCCGGGAGAAGTATCACCCAGTGCCATATTCCCGGTCAGTATGGAATTCTCAATGGTCACGGTACCACTGTCATTATAAATCGCGCCCCCCGATCCACTAGAGATGTTATTGGCGAGGGCTGTATCTATCAGGGAAAGCTGTTCCCGATTATGAATGGCGCCGCCTGCGATCGCGTACCCATTCGTCAACCTGAGTCCGCTGATTTCAACATCAATCGTCGTGCTACTACTGCCATCATAAATCTGAAAAATCCGACTGCTGCCATTTCCGTCCAGTGTGAGCTGATCGGGCCCCAGACCGACAATCGTCAGATCATCGGAAATCGAAATCTGGCTGGTCAGACTCACTGTCTGCCCTGCGAGAGAGGAGTCAAACGTAATCGTATCTGCACCTGCGTTCGCGTTGGCTTGTTCAATGGCGTCGCGTAGACTGCCTGCTCCGGAGTTGTCTGTGTTCAAGACCGTAAACGCAGTCAACAGCGTGCGTTCTTCCAGCGTCTCTACCTTATTCACAATTGCCAGTGGGGCGGCAGGTGAACCATGTTGGTGGTTCCGATTACCGCGCTGACGTGATTTTCGACTTTGAGTGTTGCGGAATTGTCGTTTGAGGTGCGAGAGCCAGAGCAGAGTAGACATATGATTTTTCTATTGAATAATGAATCGATCAAATCGGGTTGGAAAACGGAGTTACCCAGCACTGAGACAGAGTAACGGCCAGGATCGGTTTAAATATAATTAAAAATTCTGGAGCTCCATCTTGTCGTTAAGTTCGCTGAAGAAGGTATCAACTGTGGATTCCCAGTTCAGCAATCGACGCTCGCCGGGCGCCAGCGTGGCCTGCATGACGTCTGCAGCGCCGTCATGTTCATAGCCAAGCAGGTGTCCCAGTTCGTGCAGGATGACCGTTCTGAGATCGACCAGACCGGCGGCTTCACTGTCGGGGAGTGCAATCAACGTTAGATCGCTGGCTGGAGAGAACTCGCTGTGCTCTGCGGGGGTGGTATCGATGAACCAGCCATACCCGGCGGCGTTGACGTCGATGTAAATGGTGCCGGCTGCGGCGCGACCCAGGGTATCGCCTGCAAGGTCAACGACTTTGATGTCGATCTCGGAGAGCGTTTGCTGCTGTGCCGGGGGGAGTCGTGGAGTGATCTCTGCAACTGTGGCATCCAGCAGACTCTCGGCGGTTGATTGCTTAATATTGGTTGCGGATTGTGATGGTGGCGGTGTGGGAGCGACCGTTAAGAGTTGATTCCAGGCATCGGGATAATTCTGGGGGTAAGTGACCGGAGTGTCCCCCGATTTACGTTTACCATAGTTGGCTGCGAACAGAATCAGATCCTGAAAGTTGACCCGGTCATCCTGGTTATAATCAGCGAACCAGGCGTAGTCGGAAGAAGACTCGCTGGGCTTCTGCTGATAGACGGTTGCAAACCGCAGGAGATCACTGAAGTTGATCGCCCCGTCGTCATTGAGGTCATAAGGGTTGGCAAAGATTTGAGTAGCAGGATCAGTACCTCGAACTTCTTCACTGATACTGCTACCGGAAAACAAAATCACTGGATGATTTACTGTCAACTCGGGAAACTGCTGATTCAGACTGTTTATTTCCAGGTCCAGGTCAACTTTGTCTTCAACGAGAGATTCAAACCGGATGCGGGCAAACAAAACATGCTGATCGTCTCCCGCGGCAGCGAGACTGGTGTCAGCAGAGAGGTTCTCAATCGTCCCCGTCTGGTCGTTGATGGTTCCCGTCTGATTCAGACTGAACGCGGCACCGTATTCAATGCTGGTGGCAGTCGTGACCGCCGTGTTATACGTCAGCTCCAGCGCGACAGAGAGGATTCCCAACTCAGTCGTCAAGGGAGTGCTGATCCAAATCTCCAGCCAATAACTCCCCCATTCGTCAATCCAGCTCTTGTTTTCCGGAAGCGAAGCGACCTCTCCGTTGATTGAGGCTGTCGTGGGCGTATCCACAATTCGCAAATCGAGTTGTGTGAAAGGTCCCTGCACTTCAAATGCACCAATATCGACCGCGCCATTCACGATCCGCAGATGTCCGTCGCCGCGTACATCAAACACAATATCCTTATACTCGAAATAGGAATTATCCCCCGCATCAATGGCCAGACTGCCGGGCAGTAAGGCATGCGTTTTGGTATTCCCGCCATTATCTCTGAGTACGGGATCAAGCAAGCCGTCAATACTGTCCTGAAAAATGCAGTAACTTAACTCTAGTGTTCTATTCGTTTGCGAGAATTGCGGTGCAGCATTTCCTGCAATAATTGAGTTAGTGGCTCCCTTAAAAAAGTTACTGCTTGACGTACTTTCAATATAAACCGCTCCTCCACTTTCTCCTGCTGAATTCAATACAACAGTACAAGCGGAAAATGACAAGTAAGTCCCAAAGCCTGATGAGTAAAACGCACCTCCCAATTTTTCCGTTGTGTTATGAGAAATAGTGCTGTTTAAGATTCGCAAATTTCTACTGGAATAGAACCCTCCTCCCGCTTCTACCGCAGTGTTGTCATTGATTAAGCAACTCTCGAAATGAAGGCTCGTTGCATAACTGAATACGCCCCCGCCTTCTGTTCCTGCTGAATTGTATGAAAGAATCGAGTCAAAGACATCAATTTCTAAAGCTTGAGTAGCGTAATCTGAAGTAGAGAGATACAAACCTCCCCCTCTCAAAGCTGCAGTGTTCTCTCGAAATTCACATCGTGCCAGGATCAATTCGGACTCGTAGTTGGGAACGTCATAAACAGCTTCAGGCCACTTGGCAAAGAAAAACCCACCGCCGTAATTGGTTGAATTCCATGAAAATTCACAATCACTAATTTTCGTTGCCGTTTTTGTATTCTGATAGTGAGACAAAAGCTGTTGACCAACCCCTCCTCCGCGATCTGCTTCGTTTGAGAAGAATTTTGATTCTGAAATCTCAGCCCAGGCATTAATGACAGCCACTCCGCCCCCAGTTCCGATACACTCATTTTGGATAAAGGTTGAGGACGATAACTCTAAACCATGATAATAATCGTAGTATAAATATGTCCTACCAGAGGATACGGAAACGCCTCCTCCGTTATACTCGGCTTTATTATTGTAGAAATATGAGTCTGAAATAATGCACAGGAAATCCCGCTTCGAATTGACATTATTGTTTATATAGGAAATTGCCCCTCCATCTCCACCAGTCTCATTATTCAAAAATGAGCTATTTTGAACCGTTAAATATCTACTGGCAAATATTGCTCCACCACTTCCCCGTACAGACATATTCGTAAACTCACAGTCAGTGACGGTCAAATTTTTCGTACTGTAAATAGCCCGACCTTGTCCCACACCATCAAAACTGATCCCGCTAATATCAACTGAGTAAATATTGTCATCGTCGTAATCTCCAATATATATCAGGCTGAAATGTTGGTCTTCCGCACCATCAATCTGAAACGTCATCTGATCAGCGCCCAGCCCTACGATCGATAACTCATCCCGAATCTTCAGTTGCTCTGAAAACATAAATGACTGGCCAGCCAGCGCAGCGTCGAACACGATTGCATCCGCCCCCTCATTCGCGTTGGCCTGTTCGATGGCGTCGCGCAGACTGCCTGCTCCGGAGTCGTCTGTATTCACGACCGTAAACGTCGTCAGCAGCGTGCGGTCTTCCAGCGTCTCGGCCACAGTTGAGATTGCCGGTGGTGCAGCCGGGGAACCATATCGCTGGTTTCGTTTACCTCGCAGGCGGGATTTTCGATTTTGTCTGATCCGAAATTGCCTTTTCAGTCGAGGCAGCCAGAGTGATGGAGACATGGTGTGATAATCTATAATAATCGGAGTAAAGACAGATTCAGAGGAATAGTAACAGCATAGCAAAGTTCACATATGAATACCAATGCCGTCTGAACACAAATAAAGTGTCAGCAGCTCGAAAAATGAGTATCCCTGGTTTAAAACGGACTGAGTTCGGTGTTGTCGGCGAGGGAGCCGAAGAACTCATCTGTGGCGGATTCCCAGTCCGGTAGGTAGCGAACGCCGGGCGCCAGCGTGGCCTGCATGACGTCTGCAGCGCCGTCATGTTCATAGCCCAGCAGGTGTCCCAGTTCGTGCAGGATGACCGTTCTGAGATCGACAAATCCGCGAGCGGCAGAATTTCCATAAGGCGCTGCGATGAGCGTGTATGGCCCTGTCGCGTAGAATTCGCTGTTGTCATCGGGAGTCTGATCCACGAACCAGCCGTAGCCGGCGGCATTGATGTCGATGTAGATCGTGTCATGCACGGTGTTGCTTAAAACGCCTTCCGGAAGATCGACGATCTCCAGATTAACCTGAGCCAGTTTATCATTTTCCTCGGTTGTCAGTTGTGGCTCCAGGGAATCCACCACTGCTGCCAGTACGGTCTCTGCGGCGGCCTGTTCGAGTGACCGGGGATTGACCTGCGGCAGCAGTTCCGATTCGACAGCTAAATGTCTATTCCAGGCAGTGGAGAAATTCGTCGGATAAATAATCTCAGCATGACCGGCTTTACTCTTGCCGTAATTACTGGTGAAGAATATCAAATCGCGGAAGCCGACATAATGACTCTGATCCAGATCCGCGAACCAGGAAAAGCCGGAATCCGCTTCTCGGGGACTGGTCCGATAAACGCTGGCAAACAGGATCAGATCACGGAAGTTGATGTTGTCATCGTCGTTGAGATCATAGGGGTTCGCGAAGACACGCGTTTCGGGAGCAGCTCCCTGTACCTCTTCGGTTGCGAGGCCGCCGGTGAGCTCGATCACCGTCTGCTCAAGCGTGAATTCGGGACTTTGTGCGAGCAGCGTCTGGCCTGCGAGATCCAGGTCGATGCCGTCGTCGGCCGTTGATTCAAACCGGATGCGAGCAAACAAGACGCGCTGGTCGGCTCCCAGATCGGTCAGATCTGTTTCCGCTGACAGGTTGGTAATTGAACCGGTCAGATCATCAATCACACCTGTCTGATTGACGGTAAAACCGGCACCATATTCAATGCTGATCGCTGATGTGATTGCGGTGTTGTAAGACAGGTTCAGGGAGGCAGACAGAATACCCAGATCGGTGATTGTGGGGGTGTCGATCCAGATTTCCAGCCAGTACCCGCTCCATTCATCGACCCAGTCCAGGTTGTCAGGGAGTGAGGCGATTTCTCCGTTGCTGTCTGTGGTCGTTCTGGAATCAACCAGTGTCAGTTCGATACGAGAGAGGGGGCTCTGAACTTCGAAGGCACCGATGTCAATGGCGGCACCTTGATAGCGTTCAAAACCGGTCCCCCGCAAGTCATGAGTTGTTTCGCGTCGATTGATGATGAAGGAATTCACATTCCCCAGGGCTTCATCATCGCCGGCATCGATGGCAGCACTTCCCGGGAGTAGTGCATGAGTTTTCATCAGGCCTCCATTGTCTCGCAACACCGGGTCCAGCAGGCCCTCAACACTGTTCTGGAGAATGGTGTTGTATTTTGTGTAGTAGGGTAAAGCCTGAGGAATCGAAGGGGCGGAATTCCCGGCAATGATCGAATTTCTGATCATGCTGGTCACACTCCCTAACGAGTAAATACCCCCGCCAATCTTGGCTGCCGCGTTTCCAGTCAACGTGGAATTGATTATGACAAACTCAGCACCGGTAGTCCCGAATGCAATGCCGCCACCAACCACTAATGCAGTATTACCGGAAAGCGTGCTGTTTTGCAGAACCAGTTTCCAGTTGGAATAGATGGCCCCTCCCCAGGCATCAGCGGAGTTCTGATCGAAGAGACTGTTTTGCACCGTTAAATTCAGGGAATTATCATTGATGCCACCGCCATAGAGGCGTGCCGTATTTTTGACAAAAGTAGATCCGGAAACGAGTACATTCCTTCCGCCGGAAGCAATAGCGCCCCCCGAACTGGCACTGTTTTCCCAAAAGTGACTGTTTTCAATGAAGGCCGTGAAATAGGAACTATAAAGCGAGAGGTCTGACCCGAAACTCACAGCCCCTCCGTGAGAGGTTGTTGTATTCCCCTGAAAGGTACAATCAGTAATGCTCAATTCCGTAAAGACGGGAGTCAATGCTGTCGAGTTAAAATGGTAGATGCCACCGCCGGTGCCAGAACTGTTTTCGGTAAAGACCGTATCGTCGACGGTCAATACTCCATTCCGGACGTAAATCCCACCACCTAACGTATCACTGTGATTTTCTGAAAATGTACTGGAAGAAACATGCAGGTCACCGTCCTGAACAAGGATAGCGCCTCCCGAATAGAAGGTTTGATTTTCAGTGAAATCGCACCCGGTGACCGACAGCAATCCATCGGTACTGTAAATGGCGCCGCCATACCAGTCTGCGCTGTTACGAACAAACGTGCTGTTCATCACCGTCAGATCGCCGGCACTGTAAATGGCACCGCCATAGCTGCCGCCGTAAGGTGTGCTACTATTTAAAACACTGGCCTGATTGTCGACAAACGTGACATCAGATACGGACAAAGTTTCCAGACTGTGAATGGCGCCGCCACTTGTGTAGTGGGCAAAACCATTGGTCAGTGTGAACCCGCTCAACTCTACACTGATTGAATTCTCTGCGTCCCCATCATCGATGCGAAAGAGACGGCGGGTGCCGTCGCCGCTGAGCGTCAGGTGTTCGGCTCCGTGGCCAAAGATGGTCACATCATCGGAAATGACCAGCTCGTTGTAGATCATGAGTGTCTGATCGAAGAGACTGGCATCGAAGGTGATGAGATCCGCGGCCGCTGACTCATTTGCCAGCTTGATCGCTTCCCGGAGTGACAGATTGCCGGCGGTATAGTCGCCGTCATCGGTATCTGTGGCTGAGTCGACGAGGAAGTGCGATCCCAGATATTCGGACGCGCCTGCATCGACGGTTCCTCCGACAATGCGGGGATAACCCAGTCCCCTCTGATCAAGTAAAAGTCCGGTACTCTGGATAGCCGAATTGTCACCGGCATTAATGGCAGGGCTGTCTGTGAGTAACGCGTGAGTCAGGACAGCTCCGCCGTTGTCTCTTAAAACAGGATCCAGTACGCCTGCGATACTATCCTGAATAACATTATGGCTTCCTGTGAATTCACCGACAAAGTTTTCATAGAGCTGGGCACCTGATCCAGCTGAGTTCCCCGCAACAATGGAATTTTGAATTTCAATGTCACCAGTGAAAAAACCATAAATGCCTCCACCATTCTGAGTAGCACTATTGCCTGTGATGGTGCTGTTAAGAATGGTTGGCGTATCTTGCCCGTTGCTTGAGTTATAGGAAATTCCCCCACCACTACCTGAGGAAGTATTGCCGGAGATTATACTTTGGAGAATCGTTGAATGACCGGATTTGATCGCGATCCCCCCTCCAAATGAAATTGCCTGATTTCCAGAGATCGTACTGTTTTCGATCCTTAAATGATCATCAAAGGTACTGAGAATCGCCCCGCCATCTTTACCTGCGGTATTCATTGACATCGCAGTATTCAAGATGGTGACGTTTGTATCAAAGCTGTTTACTCCGCCTCCATTGACCGATGCTGAGTTACCAGTGATGTGACTATTCTGAATCGTAAGTATTCCATTCAGGCTGGAGATGGCACCGCCATTTTTATTGGCCGTGTTTTCCGTGAAGAGAGTGTCTGCAATCAGATGGCTCTCTTCCACATCAACAATCGCCTCAGAATAAATAGAGACACCACCCCCATCAGCATTTGTGGAGTTTCCCGTGAAAGTGCTGCTTTGAATCAGCAGCTGGCCGGTTGAATGGTCGATGCCTCCACCGCCGGCTGCAAAGCCCGAATTATTCTGAAAGCTACTGTTGGTGACAGTCAGACTGGCGTCCGTATTCTTGATTCCTCCGCCTGAACTCGTTGCCGTGTTGCCTGTGAACACGGTATCGAGAACCGTCATGGTGGCGATTGAGTTGCTGAAGGTCACCTTTTTATTGAAGACAGCTGCACCATCCCTGGCTGAGTTTTCAACAAACTCGCTGCCTGTGATCAGGACCGAGTTAGACTCATTTTCGATAGCCCCCCCATTCGTCTCTGCCACATTTTCTGAGAAGACAGAATTGTTAATCGACAGGTCCGCGGAGCTGCCATAATTATAAATGGCACCGCCGTGTCTTGAAGTGTTGGTATCAAAAGAGGAATTAGAAACTGTCAATGCACCAATCAGGTTGTAGATCGCGCCACCATAATATCCGGTTGTATTTCCGGTAAATGTACAGTCGATGACCGTCAGATCTCCACTACTCCGAATCGCCCCCCCTTCCACGACTGCTTCGTTATTCGTAAAGACACAGTCCTGCAAGCTTAGACTTTCGTAGCTAAAAATGGCTCCCCCATCGCTCAGATGATGCGGCCCGTTAAAGTCTCCATACCCATCAGCCAGCCTAAGCCCACTCATTGCGACTGAGAGTTTATTTTCTTGATAGTCGTTGATGTAAAAGAGTCGATTTGCTTCGTTCCCACTGATCGTTAACAGATCTGCTCCTAAACCGACAATCGTTACATCATCGGAAATGGCAAGCTCTTCGCTCAGGAAAATCGTCTGTCCCGCAAGTGAGGCATCGAAGGTAATCGTATCCGCGCCGGCACTCGAGTTAGCGGCTTCGAGGGCGGCGCGCAGACTCCCTGTGCCGCTGTCATCGTTGTTGGTAACCGTAAAGGTGGTCAACAACAGGCGATCCTCCAGAGTCTCACCTTTGGTGTGTGATACGAGCGCAGGTACTGAACCCGCATTTTGCAGTGAGCGGCGGTTCCTGTGTGAACG
Organism: Gimesia chilikensis; assembly: GCF_008329715.1. Taxonomy (GTDB): domain Bacteria; phylum Planctomycetota; class Planctomycetia; order Planctomycetales; family Planctomycetaceae; genus Gimesia; species Gimesia chilikensis. The sequence goes on from NZ_VTSR01000005.1 coordinate 506,881, forward strand.
GGATCGCTTTGTCAGATGGCGGTAGAGACTCTGTTTCAGTGTGGAGAGCCACAGCGAATTATTCATGATCAAATCAGTGGGAAAGCGACTTGGAATGGAAACGTGCGGATAGTTGAAGATTACACCTTCGTATACTATCAGTAGCTGAACCAAAGACAATATGCAATCAACCAGAAACCGCCTATGTTTCGAAGGCCAGCAACTCCAATGTGTCGTTAAGTTCACTGAAATAATCGTCAAGCAGAGAGTGCTCTCCATCTGGAGCGGATATATCAGTTTTCCGGTCTCCAGCAGAGGCATTTCCGGTCGTCTGACTGCCGTCGACCTGGTTCTGAGTCAACGAGTCGGAGTTCTCATCAGCGAGGAATGTCTGAGTGTAAGGCAGAACGATCAGCGACAGCTGACTGAGATCAAGAGCCGAATTAAATTCCACGCCCCGGGTCGCGTGTCCCCAGTCCAGGCTATAAAGACCTGTTTGCGAAAAATCGTACTGTGGAGCAGTGAAGAACTGGGTGTCGGAATCGTCTTGCCCGCTTCTGTCGTAGAGTATCCCCAGAGTGGTCGCATCGATCACTTCACTCTGCACTCCACCGACGAGTTGGACGTGCAACTGGCTGAGCGAGAATTGTGGATTCACAATATGCTCCCGGCTGTCAGAGTAATCGTCTGCGTTCCGTGTTGCAGGGGACGCCTCGAACTGAATGCGGGCCAGCAGGACATACTGGTCGTCACCGACGTCGGTTCGCGCTGTTGTGGCAGAGAGCCCCGTAATCTTCCCCGCGCTGTTGTCGATCGTCTCCGTCTGATTTCCGGTGAAGGCGGGCCCGTATTCGATGGAGATCGCCTGTGCCACCTCCGGATTAAAATTCAGATTGAACTCTGCGGACTGGATTCCGGTAGTGGTTGAATCCGGAGTGCTGACCCAGATTTCGAGCCAGTGATTACCCCACTGGTCGATCCAGGTCCGATTCTCGGGAATTCTCGACTTTTCGCCCGTGCTGGAAGTACGCGTCCGTGAATTGGTAAACCGCATTTCGATTTGAGTAAAGGGGCTCTGCGCTTCATACGCGCCGATGTCCACACTTCCATCTTTAATGCGCTCGTAACCCGCACCACGCTGGTCTGTGGTCAGGTCGGCTGCTGTTGCAGCAGCATTGTCGCCCGCGTTGAGGGCGGCACTGCCGGGCAGGAGGGCGTGGGTCCAGGTTGGGCCGCCGTTGTCCCGAAGTACGGGATCGAGCAAGCCGTCGATGCTGTCCTGAATGATGTTAAAGCCGCCTGTGTAATCGCCATCTACCTGAGCGGATTCAGCGGCCGAATTGCCTGCGATAATGCTGTTGTTGATGAGAATCCTGGTGTAGGCAGAGCTGTGCTCCGCGGTAATGCCGCCACCGGAGTTCCCAGCTGAATTCGCCGTGATCGTACAATTGGTCACAAGCAAATTACTGGCGATCAGTATTGTGAGATTTGCCACATGAGGAGAATACGTGTTCGTTCTTACTGAGCTGAAATCAGCGCCGTTCAACATGCCTGTTGGATTCAGCGACTGAGAGATCGTAATCGTGTCCGGGGTAATGATGGGGAGTTCGGGAGACGATGCATTGTCAGTAAATTCAACTGACGCTGCCGGAAAAGTGATATTCTGATCGGTAAAATAAATCCCGCCGCCACTCACTCCCGCATGATTTCCCGAGATCGTACTATTCGTTAAATTCAGATAGTTTTCCTGGCTGAAAATGGCACCGCCTGCAATGGACGCTGTATTTTGCGCCAGGGTGCTTCCGGAGATTTGCAGTTTAGCACCAAAGGAGTCAAAGCAAATTCCCCCACCGTAGCTGGCGATATTTCTGGCGATCGTGGAATTCAGAATGGTCAGATGACGCTGACTTAATATGGCTCCCCCCGAAACCCGGGCAATATTCCGGGCAAGGTTGCAACTCTCAAGTGTCATTTGCCCATCGTGATGAAATATCCCCCCACCATCGGTGGCGATGTTGCTCAGGAACGTGGAATCCGTGATCAGGATCCCCGATGAATGGCGGGCCAGTTCGGGAAAGTGCTCATTAACCAGAACATCCGCATCCCAGAACCAACCCAAAAAGGGAGGATTGGTGCTGCCGTCATAGTGATTATAAAGGGCTCCTCCCGAACGCGCATGATTCTCTACGAAGCTGGTTCCCGTGATGGTGGTAAAGGCATATTCCACCCGATATTCGGGCAATGCAAACGTGAGAGACAGAGAAGGGGGGCAGGTGTAATAAGGTGTCGGTACTACTGGAATTTCCTCGAAATAGGTAACGCCCTGAGCATTGAATATCCCGCCCCCGTAATTGAACGCGGTATTACCCTGAAAGTGGCTGTCTGAAACCATCATGTTTCGTGCGGCGTTAAAGATTCCGCCCCCATTTTCACCGGCCCGATTGTCTGTGAACGAGGTTCGGTCAACCTTCAATAACCCACCGCTGTGATAGATGCCCCCACCATCATCGAATGCCCGATTGTCTGTAAGCCAGCTGTCGGCTATCGAAAGGTTTTCCTGGTTCAGAATGGCGGCCCCCTGCCCGGCCATGCCGTGAGTGAGTGTCAGGCCTTGCAGCGAGACATCAATCAGCGCATCCGTGCCATCGTCGATAGTAAAGATGCGACTGCCGTAACCGGCATCGATGACAATCGGAGTTGCCACATTCCCTGAAATCGTCAGTGTGTCAGAGATGACGAGTTCACTGTCGAGGTAGATGGTCTGTCCCTGAATTGCTTCCGAGAAAATAATTGTCGTCGCGCCTGCATATTGATTTGCCAGACGAATCGCTTCCCGGAGTGACAGCTGGCCCTCGGAATAATCGCCGTCGTCTGTATCAGAGAGTGTATCCACTACCAGGTGAGAGGCTTTCCATTCGACGGCCCCAATATCTACAGTCCCATCAAAGATCCGCTGATAACTTCCACCGCGCTGATCTGTGGTGAGTCCTGCCTCTTCAACGGATGCATTACTACCTGCATTGATGGCGGCGCTTCTCTGCAGCAGGGCATGTGTTTTTGTGGGACCGCCGTTGTTTCTTAAAACGGGATCGAGCAGGCCGTCGATACTGTCCTGAATAATATTGAAGCCACCTGTAAATACCCCAGTGAGCCGGGCGTTCTCTGGAGCGGTATTTCCGGCGACGATGCTGTTGTTGATCTGGTAATCAACGTGATAGAAATCATTTTCGGGAGGAACCAGATAGACGCCTCCCCCGGATACGCCTGCGGAATTACCGACGATGGTCGAATTTTGAATTTTGAGACTGCTGGAACTTCCCAGGTAGATCAGATCCAGGTTAGCTGCTCTCGTATCGGCAATAGAACTCGTTGAGAAAGCCTGAGAGCTGAAATCGGCCTGGAGGAGTTCTCCCGGTCCTAAAAGCAGGTCATCTTCGAACTCCCAACCATCTTCCCACGGTGAAAGTGGGGGAGCCTCAATCACCCACAGGACAGGGGCAGCTAGAGAATCATGTGGTGTTGAAAAAATTCCGCCGCCATAAATCGTGGCGCTGTTACCGGAGATGGTACTGTTTTGAATCTGCAAGGTCCCGTTATTGTGATAGATGCCTCCACCGACGCTGGCACTGTTTTCCGAAAAGGTACTTTCCCGAACCGTCAGCTTACTGTCTGCGTACAGGCCGCCCCCATTTTTCGCTGTGTTATCAGTAAAGGTGCAGCCGACGATTGTGTTGCCTGTAAAACCTGAACTCTCAAAGGCATCCAGCGCGGTCGAGTCACTTCCGCTGGCAGCGATGTCACAAACGGGGCAGGGATCTACCAGATCCCTTTGGTTCATATAAACTCCACCACCGGCTAACGCATGATTCTCAATGAAGCTGCTGCCCGCGATGGTCACCACATTTTTCTCCACATTCCAGGGCGAAAACAGGAGAATTGATTCCGGTTTCCCTGGAGCCAGCGTCGGAATTTCGAATTGCGCATTCCTGGCTGCGCCATAACTGCTGTAAATTCCACCTCCGTATCGGGAAGCGCTATTCCCGAAGAAGGTCGTATTGTTGACGAGCAGATCCTGGACGTTGTTGAAGATCCCGCCACCATTATTCTGTGCCACGTTATCTGCGAAGTACGAATCAGAGACCATCAACTGACCCCGGGCGTGATAGATTCCGCCTCCGTCTGCACTCGCTAAATTTTCAGAGATCGTACTGTTGGAGAGCGATAGATCCTCATAATTCAGAATCGCGCCCCCGCGGTCTGCGGAGCCGTGTATCAGCGACAGGCCGCTGATTTCTACATCGATCGCGGTAGAATTATTGCCGTCATCCACGCGGAAGATCCGGCTCTGGCCCCCTCCATCGAGCGTCAGCTGGTCCTGTCCCAGGCCGACAATTGTGACACTGGATGAAATCAGCAGTTCACTCTGTATCGCAATGGTTCCCCCTGCCAGCGCGTTGCTGAAGGTAATCAGACTGGGATCGACTGTACCTTCCGACAGACGGATCGCTTCCCGCAGTGAGAGCTGACCGCTGGAATAGTTGCCGTCGTCGATATCAGAAAGCGTATCTACGACCAGCGACAGGCCGTTCCATTCCACAGCGCCGATATCGACGGTCCCATCATAGATCCGCTGATAACCCCAACCACGCTGATCTATAGACGATTGTGCTCTGGCATTGCTGCCGGCATTGATGGCGGCGCTGCCGGCGAGCAGCGCGTGTGTCAGGGTAGAGCCTCCATTATCTCTCAGTACCGGATCGAGTAAGCCTGCGACACTGTTCAGAACGATGTTGTGGTCGCCGTCATAGTTTCCATAAATCTGACGGTTACCGGTAGAGGAATTACCTGCGACAATGGTGTTCTCGATTTTCGTGGTGAAATTAGACATCAGAGCCAGGCCGCCTCCGGTCTCTTCTGCGAAGTTTCCGGTGATGGTACTGTTCCAGATCATGATGTTGCTGTTGATGAACCTCATCACGAACATCACGTCTGATATCGAGAGATCCTCCACATCAGCGAGTGTCAGAGTGGAAGCAGGAGCGTTTTCCGTGGGATCGACCAGAGGGAGCGGATCAAGTGATTCATCAACAATGATGGGGTTGACCGATTCAGGCCCCGTAGCATCTTCCGTTATCGACAATAGAGGTAGATCGGTCAGTACGCTGGTGCCGCAGGTGTATTGCCAGGGCAGACTCGAGCAGACATAAAGTTCTCTCCCGTAGATTCCTCCCCCCGAGCCCTGCGCCTGATTACCCGACAGCGTACTGTTACGCATGCGCACTGATCCCAGGAAGGCAATTCCCCCACCATCGCCGCTGGCAGCATTATTGGAAATGGTGCTGCCGTTCAGCGAGAGTTGTCCTGAATAGCAGTCAATCGCGCCGCCACGCGTTGCCTGATTTTCTGCTAACGTACTGTCGTAAATTGTGAGCGAGGTATTCTGGTGATAGATCCCCCCCCCATCATTGAGTGCTTCATTCTGTTTCAGCTCTGAGTTGTAAATTGATAACTTTGAGACCGGGCCGTTATTGGGGTAGCTGGTTGAATAAATACCGCCACCTGATTTCGCTTTGTTTGCTGCAAACAGACTGTCGCTGATGCGCGCCACTTGATTATCGGAATTTTCGTGACGGGTATAAATGCCTCCCCCATTAACGCCGGCCTGGTTTTCAATGAAGCTGCTGCTTCCAATTGTCACGACGATCGTCGAACTGTAGATTCCGCCTCCGGAACCGCCGGCCTGATTCTGTTCAAAATAACTGTCAGTGACCTTCAGAAAATCTCCCAGCGCAGTAACCGCTCCCCCGTTTCCGCTTGCCAGATTATCTGTGAAATACATACCGGAAAGCGTGAGATTATCGTAGCTGAAAATAGCACCGCCCTGGTTTGCAGATCCATTTCTCAGAGTCAGTCCACTGATCTCCACATCGAATGGCTGATACAGGCCTGCATCGGAAACGGTAAGGTCACGAACATCGATCAGCGGTGGATTCAGTGGCTGATGGGTATCGCTGCGGGAATTGATTTGAAAAATTCGACTGTTGCCATTGGCGTCGATCGTCAACTGATTCGCGCCCAGGCCGGTAATGGTCACCGCATCTGTGATCAGCAATTCATCGGTAAGTTTAATCGTCTGTCCGGCCAGGGTGTCAGCGAATGTGATTTCATCTGCACCGGCTTCCGCATTGGCCGCTTCGATGGCAGCCCGCAGACTCCCTTCGCCGGAATCGTTGGTATTGACCACCGTGAAAGCAGTCAGCAGCATGCGCTCTTCCAGGGATTCGGCAGCATGCATCGAAACCGCACGAGCGATGTGCGGCGTATGTGAGCTGTGTTTCTGGAGCTGGCGTCTCCGATTGTTCTTACGAACACAGGACTGAAATCGGTCCTGCAGAACGGACAACCATGGAATAGAGAACATAAGTGGTCAGGCCCGGCTGTGAATCTAAAAAGAAAGTAACTTTTGATCATATGCACTATTTTTTCGTATAGTACTCTTCAACTGGGGTAAATACAACAAATAAACAAAGATCCTGCGATTTTCTTCGTATCTGTTCAGATAGCTCCGTTGCCCTCTGATTCGACGGCTTTGAGAGCCACACACTGCCGGGCAAACCGCTGAATTTCAAGCATTCTTTCCAATTTCAGGATACGGGTAGGATTTCCCTGAGCCGGAATCATGCACGCTGCGTTGCTGTACTTTTCAGAACCACCGCGATGTGTATAATCCGGGTCCCACTGCACACCTTACAACCTGACAGGAGCCACTATGTTTGAATGGATCGCCAGTCCTGAGGCCTGGATCGCGCTTGCAACACTTGCCAGCCTGGAAATAGTACTCGGCATCGACAACATCATTTTCATCTCGATCCTGGTGGGACGACTCCCTGAGAAAGAACGCGACCTGGCACGCAAACTGGGTTTGAGCCTGGCGATGATCGCCCGCCTGGTGCTGCTGTTCTCGATCTCCTGGGTGATGGGGCTCACCGAACCCTGGTTCTCCCTGTTCGGTTACGATTTTTCAGGGCGCGACCTGATCCTGATTGGCGGCGGCCTGTTCCTGCTGGCCAAAGCAACGCATGAAATACACAACAGCCTGGAAGGCCCGACGGCCCACGAAAAAGCCTCGTCCACCGCGACGGCGACCTTCGGTTCGGTCCTGGTGCAGATCGGCATGCTGGACATCGTCTTTTCGCTGGACTCGGTGATCACCGCGGTCGGACTGGCCGACCACATTTCGATCATGGCGATTGCGATCATCCTCTCGGTTGGTGTGATGCTGCTGGCTGCGAAATCGATCGGTGACTTCGTGGATCGGCACCCGACCGTCAAGATTCTGGCGCTTTCCTTCCTGATCATGGTCGGCGTAACGCTGATGGTCGAAGGCTTCCAGGTCCACGTTCCCAAAGGCTACATCTATTTCGCGATGGCCTTCTCCGTCACGGTGGAAATGCTCAACCTGCGGATGCGGAAAGCGCACGCCGAACCGGTGCACCTGCATAAGAAACTGGAAGAGGGTGAGGCCAGCTGACTGACTTCACCCTCAATTAGTTGATCGCTCTCACTCTGATGCCTGTGATCAGGGAGTCTGCACGGTCGGTTCGTTGTCTTTCCAGTCGACCTCGGGAACGGTCTGCGTGACGTCGCCGGTCGCCGCCCATTCGGCACCCCGCTGCAGGGTAATCTGAAAACCGGTCCCCTGCAGGGCAGTCGTATCGTGCCCGAGGGTGGTGTGGAAGACGCGTCCTTTGCCGTAATCGATGACCATCATGATCGGTTCGTGCTCGCCGGTTCCCCGTTCGCTGGGTTCGGAATAGGCGGTCGCCAGCACCTGGACATTCTCAGCCGGACCGCGGAGTTTGCCGTAGACTTCGTCGGCAGGATGCATCCATTCCAGGGGCAGGCCTTTCACGATCGGGTGCTCTGCTTCGCGAACCTTGACCACAATCGGAATCCGCGTACCGTGCGTACCCCCACGACCGGCGGTGGTATCCTGTTCCCACTTGCCGTCCCGCAGACGCAGCATCGGACCGGACTTTTCATCGCGACCGGCCCAACCGCCGACGGCGATCATTTTGTTGTACGCGTCCCACTCGGGAAATGCATTGTCGGCTGCGTGGAAGGACACGAAGCCGCCGCCGTTTGTGACGTACTCGTCGAACGCCTGCTGCACTTCTTTGGGCCAGTTCTCGCCGTTGTAGTTACTGATGACGACATCGTACTTTTTGAAATCGGGACGCCACTGCTTCCAGAGTGCCGGGTTCTCTTTCTGCAATCGGGCGAGTTCGGCTTCCCAGGCTTTCTTGTATTCCTCGAACTGTTTTTCCTGTTCTTCCGTCAGCTTCTTATTTGCCGGTTTCCGCGGTGGACGGGGAACGCCTGGCGGCGTGGTGGAAACTTCTACCGTGAATTTACCCGAGTTCTCCAGGATCTTTTTCAGCACCGGCGTCGTCTCCCGCCAGTTATGATTATTCTGCCCGTCGATCAACAGCACCGACAGCTTATCGCCCTGGTCCTGGGCTTCTGTCTGCTCGGCCTGTGCCTGACTGGCCGGCTCCCCTGCGGCACAGGAAAACAGACTGAAACAGCACATCAGCAAGAGACCATATTTTGACAGTGACGGCGCGCACATCGACGGATTTCTCCTCTGAATCTGGAATGAGAATGAAGCCGGCCCCCGAATCAGAGTCCCGGAACCGATTCCTTTACAGTACCAGTCGCACCGATCCAAGTCACTAAAAAACACCCGTTGATTCCGGAATTGCCGGCAATCATTGTCTGGAAAACGAAGTTCAGGAGACCGGTTTTCTTGCGGGGCTGTTTCATTTGCATGAGTCGCCTATAATAGTCATCAGAGATCCATTTCCAATTTCACTTCGTGTTTCATAGTAAGTGCTCTGTCATGAAACAGGTTGCTATCATTACCGGCGGCGGACAGGGAATCGGCGCGGCGACATCCGTGCTGGCGGCCCAGCGCGGCTATGCGGTTTGTGTGAACTACCGGACCAACGAAACCTCCGCGGACTCAGTCGTCTGCCGGATTCGCAATGCAGGGGGCACCGCGATTGCCGTCCAGGCCGATGTCTCGAATGAAGACGAAGTCGAACGGCTGTTCCAGACCACCGACGAAAAGCTGGGGCCCGTCACGGCACTCGTGAACAACGCCGGCATCCTCGAACAGCAGATGAAGTTCGAAGAGATGACTTACGACCGCTGGAAGCGGATTTTCGATACCAACGTGTTCGGCAGCTTCCTCTGCTCACGGGCTGCGATTCGCAGAATGTCGACTCATCACGGCGGTCAGGGGGGCGCGATCGTGAATGTCTCCTCGCTGGCTTCCCGCGCAGGTTCCCCGTTTGAATACGTGGACTACGCCGCGTCCAAAGGTGCCGTCGACTCGCTGACGCTTGGTCTCTCCAAAGAAGTCGCAGACGCCGGCATTCGCGTGAATGCGGTCCGGCCCGGCTTCATCGACACCGCGATGCACGCCAGCGGTGGCGAACCGAACCGCATCGAGCGGGTCAAAGCACAGGTCCCCCTCAAACGGGGCGGCACGACGGAGGAGGTCGCGTTTGCGATTCTGTGGCTGCTGTCTGACGAATCTACCTACACCACCGGCAGCTTCATTGAAATTGCCGGCGGGAGGTAGAGAGAATGTTCCGTAGAATAAAAGTTCCAGGAACCTTTCCGATCTCCTTATTGATTAAGGAATCCTTAAATGACACAACATATTACGGAAATAATAAAACAGGCTGAATTAGAAAAATTAAATTGGGATTTTTATGAAGATGCAGAAGACGTAGAAGAATATGCCAGGAAAAAGACTATCCCAGGTCGCATCGTAAGTTTCATATTCGATGAAGCTAAGGAGATTAGCGATGCAGAAAAAATCATCGGTCTTCTTACTACGTTCGCCTCTCGTAGATGTTTGGTATGTTGGTTTTTATATTGCAAAAATGAATTTCCATTATTTGTTGCAAATTCTTTAGAGAAATATTGGTTAGAGTTCGGGCCAAATCGACAAATAATTGATGATTCATGGCTTGAGATCACTGAACCAACTGAAAATGGAAGTCCTATCTATGATTGCAGAAGGCAGGACACGCATTCTGCTAGTAGTGCAGTTGCACATGCAGCTAGATATGCAAAAAAACGATCTCCACATGATGCAGTCATATCTCTATCACATGCATTTATAGCATTCGATATTTCCCCTATTGGTTCATACGTAAATTATATCGATTGGCTAGTAAATGTCGCAGTTCCATCTGCATTTGATTTGGAGTATATGCCTCCAGAGAAGATGTTTGTCATGGCCGATTTCGAAATTCCATCCATCATGAAAAATGTAGTATCTAGAAAATAATGAGATAGATTTTCATGTTGTAGAGTGGGAGCAACTCGTTAAGAAATAAGCGTCAGTAACTACGTTAAATACTTTCAAGAGGAAAGCAGAATTGATTCTATACCTGAGCGCTTTTTATGTTGGAATTCTAAGAGAATAAAGGTTCCTGGATCCTTTCCGGCCTCCAGCCTGTTGTAGCTCGACCGTTTACTCCCCTCACCCTGTCGCGGAATTCGGTCTATTCTTTTCAACAGCGACTACGATAGACTGCAGGCTGACACGCCCGCTCAACTCAAATCAGGAGGTAGGAGCTGATGAATCAGAAATCACGTTTACACATAACACGAACCGGCAGACTGGTAACTGGTCTGCTGGCGATTTGCATCGCGGGACTCACCGCGATGGTTCACAGCTCCGCTCACGCCGACAAGCTCCTTCCCGCAGTGCAGGCGAGTGAGAGTGACCTGTTTGAAGCTGAGGGGCCGACGGCTGCGCAGATCGCTCGACAAAAACTGATCGCAGCAGCGCAGGCAGCACCGGACAAACTGCAGGCGATTGGTCTTCGCTGCTATAACCCCACTGGCTGGAAAATGCTGGTTTATCTGCCGCCTGACAAAACCTGGAAACTCTATGGTGCCATTCGACCGATCCCCTTCCCCGTGCTGGTGAAACCCGCACCGATAGATGGCAACTTCGTCATCCGCGCTGCACCGCGGGGACGCATCATACAACTGGAAGGATCGCTCAGTATCAACGATGAAGGGCACTGGCAGTTGTTCATGGAGACCGACCGATCCGTCATCCAGGGCACGGATCTGGCCGTTTTCAGTTTCTATCGTCCCGGCGACAATACCGGGGAAGCAATTGCCCGGTACATCACCCGGCAGGAACCCCAGCGAAGCTGCATCCGCGGTTCGGTGGGAACACAGCATGTGACCCGCAAGCAGAATGACAAGCTGGAACTGCTGAGCGCGCGGTATGTTCCGAAATCATTCGCAGGGGAAACGACGACAGAGACGCTGCTCCCCGGGTACTGCGTCTGGATTGAAGCCACGCCGCGGGCTGAGAAGTAAACGTCATCAGGGAGAGAGTATGACCGTCAAGCGGATGGATAACGTGGGTATTGTGGTCGAAGACCTGGATGCCGCGATTGATTTTTTCACGGAACTGGGCCTGGAGCTCGAGGGGCGTGCACCGATTGCGGGAGACTGGGCCGACGGAGTTACAGGCTTGCGAGAGATGCGTGTCGAGATTGCCATGTTACGTACGCCCGACGGTCAGAGCCGGCTGGAGCTGTCCCGCTTCCTGGCACCGCCTGTGGTCGCCGATCATCGCAGCGCTCCCGTGAACTCCCTGGGCTACCTGCGTGTCATGTTCACGGTGGAGGACATCAATGAAACGCTGGCCCGGCTGGAGCAACGCGGCGCTACGCTGGTAGGTGAGGTCGTTCAATATGGAGACACCTATCAGCTCTGTTACATCCGGGGCCCAGAAGGATTTCTCATCGGGCTGGCCCAGGAACTGAAGTAGCAGATATCCGCGGAGTGTCGGTGTCTGATTACTTTTTTTTCGAGGATGACTCTCAGGCAACCGAAACGGATAACACCATTAGCCGCAGGGCGTTAGCCTAATGGCACTTACTTTACATCATTCTTCTTCCGCCTCCGATCTTTTCTCGCGTTTTTTGAAATGAGTTGACTTGGTACGTCGTCGATACGCTTCCCTTGGATATTTACGTCCCGGTCGGTTGGGTAGCTTGTCCTGCATGGCGATCCCCAGCGCGAAACGATAGCGTTCTCTCCAGTCGGCAGCTGTAGTATACATCGACGACAGCAGAAACTGCCGGAACGTGGTACAGATTCGTTTGAAGCTCATGCGACGGGGAGGCACCTTCACCAGTTCTGCCGCCTGACGCCGGAATTGAACTATCAGATTGTAGGCGACCATCGAAGTCATCAGTTCCTTATGGAACATCTCAACACCCCGCGCATGAATGTTTTCCGTATCCAGGACCACTTTGATATTCCGAATATCGGTCTCGACATCGGTCCGCCGCGCATACAGGTCGGACAGCATCTCGACTGATTCATCCAGGCTGGTTAACAGGTACAGCGGTTTCCTTTCGTCCGTTTCGATTTCATGCAGTTGCACCGACAGCTCCGCGTCGGCAGGCAAATCGGGATGTTTCTTGCGTTCACTGGGACTGGGCTGCCACTGACTGGACCAGGTCTTCCAGTTCGCGCCTTCATCAACCAGGGAAAGGTCAAACGCGAAGGTGTGCTGAAAACGATGACCAGTCGGCGTGAGTTTCTGACCGACCCGGCACATCGCTTTCGTTTTGTGTATCTGCCCAACCACAGTTCCTGGTTGAACCAGATCGAAATCGTGTTCGGCATCATCAAACGCCGCGTACTGCGTCGGGGCAGCTTCACTTCCAAACAGGATTTGATCGAGAAATTACGGCGGTTCATTGAATACTTCAACCAGCATCTGGCCCGCCCCATGCGCTGGACGTATACCGGCCACCGCACACAGAAAAGACAGCAGATCGAACGCCCCCGCACCTGGAGAGAACTCAGGAAAACCAGGAAGCAATGGCAACAATTCGCTTTAGTGGGAAACTATTTGCAATCGGAGTTACTAGCGCTTTGCCGCTCACGGTTGGTGGGCGTGATCTGATTTCCCTTGGGCGTTGAAGCTGGTGGCGGGTCGCCAGGCGGGCGAACACATGGGTTCGCCCCTACGACTGTCGGGTTGGTGGGCTGGTCATTGTTGCTCTAACTTGTGGCCTGACAGGGGTATAGTCGATTCGAGCCCCCCCTTCGAGAGATCAACATTGACTGATTGGATGTAGATCGCGTACGCTCCGTCGCTTCTTTCTCTCGGAGATCATCATGCGACTCTGTTGCCAACTCGTGTGGGGGCTGTTGTTGCTGCCGGCTGGTTGTGCCTCGCTGGGGCCGCTTTCGCCGCTGGTTCCGGTCGAACGTGCGCTGGTTTATTATCCGAGCCCCTTTCCTGAATCGGCCGCGCTGCCGGAGAATCTCCCCTTTGAGGATGCGTGGTTCGAAGCGGAAGATGGCACCAGGTTGCATGGCTGGTACCTGGATCATCCGGAACCTTGGGCAGTGGCGCTGTTTTGTCACGGCAATGCGGGGAACATTGTCAGCCGGGGAGCATCGCTGAAAATCCTGAATGAGCGTCATGGGCTCGCGGTGATGACCTTTGACTACCGGGGATACGGCAAGAGTGAGGGCAAGCCAAACGAACGCGGGATCCTGCAGGACGCGCGGGCGGCTCGTGCCTGGCTGGCCTCACGCGCCGGCGTTAAGGAGACGGACATCGTTGTCATGGGACGTTCGCTGGGAGGCGCGGTCGCTGTGGATCTGGCGGCGAAAGACGGCGCGCGGGGACTTGTGCTTGCCAGCACGTTCTCTTCGCTGCCTGATGCTGCGGCCCATCATTTCCCCTGGATCCTGCCCAGTCTGAACATGACGCAGCGGTTGAACTCAGCCGCAAAGATTGGGAACTATGAGGGACCGTTGCTGCAGAGTCATGGCGACAACGATCAACTGATCCCCATCGAACTGGGACGAAAGCTGTTCAACGCGGCCGGCGGTCCGAAACAGTTTGTCGTCCTGCCGGGCGGAGGTCACAACGATCCGCAGACCGAAGAGTACCGCCGCGTATTCGACAAGTTCATTGCCTCCCTGCCTGCCGCCGGTACCCGCTGAGTTCTGTTTACCGGTTCGCGATATTCAGCTAGGGGTGGTCGTTTCGTTTGCTTAGAATGGACCGTTTGTGTTTTGGGATCGCGATGGCTTGCTAACGGAAGCGCTGACTTCCCGGGGACGCAACACTGACCGTTTCCTGCTCGCTGCGCTCGGCCCGAATTTTATTCGGGCTCACCCGATGGCTCGTTATTCCGGTTGCCTTCGAGGAAGTTTACTGAAAAAGAAAGACGCCAGGCGGGCAGGCACACAGGCACTGCCCCTACGAATCACGGGTTGGGGGACTGGTTATTAATTGATTGGTTGTTCTGTGACCTCCTGTTGCCTGTGGCAATCACGGATTGCATCCGCGACCACCCTGTTTTTTTGTGAGCGGAATGGCGCCAGGCGGGCAGGCAGACAACGTCCGACGTTCGCATAGTTTGGTTTCATAGATCTGGATTGAGCTGTTGCGCCGATAGCTGGAATCATTCAGGGGGCAGCCCAGAATGTTTCGCCTTCCTGGTCATAGATTTTAATATGGCTCTCGCGGTTCTGATCAATCAGCATTGTCATTCCCAGGGTGCCGGTTTCATCACACAGCATGATGCCTGTCTGGCCCGTGTCAATCGTCCCGATAGCGGCCTGCGTGCTGGCATCGGAATTCAGAATTCGAATACCTGGCTTGTCTGCAGAGATGCCGATCTTGATCCGCTCACAACCCTGGCTGTCAATAAACTGCAGGTAAGGCTCCCCCTCCACAAAACCCAAGCGCGCCCGTACGTTTCCTTGCGCATCGACCAGTTGAAATTCTTCCGCCTGGATTACTTCTTTGATTTCTTCGGTCATCTATGTATTCCCTGTTCGAGAAGGGTCATCGAGAAGTTGATTACCGCCTGACTCGCTTATTGCTGACTTTGAGAACTCGTCCAGCAGACATTACACAAAATCTCAATCCCTCTTTCTTCCACTTCGGGATCATAGATATTGATCTTACCGGGATAACCTGGCCAAACCTCCAGCGTCGTTCCCAGCAATCCCCGTTCATCGTTGATCATCACCCCGGAAGTTTCTGGAAAGATACAACCGATGATCAATGAAGTGCTGGCATTAGAATTCAATAACCCTACCCCCGGATGGTCATTAGCGATTCCAATACTGACTCTTTCGTGATAAACACTGTCGATGAGCCGTATACGTGGGGAATCATCGGAGCCATAAAACCCCAGTCGACCGCGAGTATCTCCCTGAGGATCTTTCAACAGAAACTCTCGAGCGACTACTGTTTTTTCTACCATCGACACTGCTTTCCAAACGAGAGTGAGTAAGACCAGGAACCTGACGAGTATCTTAGTACATCGGTCACAAAATAGACAATGGGGTTCTGCGACCTCCTGTTGCCTGCGGCAATCACGGATTGCATCCGCGACCACCCTGTTTTTTTAGTGAGCGGAATGGCGCTTGCCGCTCACGGTTGGTGGGCGTGATTTGATTTCCCCTGGGGATTGAAGCTGGTGGCGGGTTGCCAGGTGGGAGCTGTGGATTAATTTTTTCATTTGAGAGGTTGTCATGATAGGCACTCATTTTTGGAAAGAGGAGAGAGGGGGCAGGACAGAATTTTGTCCTGGTGTGCCCAGATTTTGTCCCAGTCTGTCCCGGATTTTGTCCTGGTCTGGCCGGGTTTTGTCCTGGTGTGTCATGCACAGATTGCAGGGCACATCGCGAACATGTTTGTCTTGTTCCAGTGGAGATCAGCTGAAAAGCAGGTGTGGCTGGCTCACCGGTTTTCCAGAAACCGTACCCGGTTCAACATCCTCGCGCGCGAGCCAGATGGGAACAAGATACGTTTCGGCGGGAGGCGATCAAGGGGAGTTCGTTCAGGTGGGAGTGGAGGACGTTCAGTGGGGAGATTTGCAGGTGTGGATTGCTGTGGCTCCCAGCATGAGGTCTATGCCTGTTTTTTCTATGGTTTCCTACAGAAGAATGAGGATGAGTCTCTCTCCAGACAACATCAACTCTGTCACCTCCTGTTGCCTGCGGCAATCACGGATTACATCCGCGACCACCCGGAGGATTTTCTTCCGGTTCCTATCGAAGGGGTTCACTCAGAAAGTGAGTCACCAGGCGGGCGGGCACACAGGCACCGCCCCTACAGATGGCGCTGATCGGATTTCGGAAACGATTCGATCAGCTGAGTTCGGGGATGGGAGATCCTTTGGGGAGGATGGGCATGGGACGGCCGCTGTGATCGAGGAAGGCGTGGTGGTGATCGATGCCCAGGAAGCGGTAGACGGTTGCGAGCAGATCGTTGGGATCGAGCTTGTTGTCTTTGGCGTAGGCGCCGTTGGCGGTGGTCGAACCGATGACCTGTCCCATCTTCATGCCGCCGCCGGAAACGAGGACCGACATCGCACCGGGCCAGTGATCGCGACCGGGCTGCATGATTTTGGAACGGGTTCCCTTCTGAGGATTGATGCGGGGGGTGCGACCAAACTCACCGGAGACGATGACCATTACTTTTTCATCCAGCCCGCGATCGTAGATATCTTCCACCAGCGCGGAGACGGCACGGTCGAAAATGGGCAGGCGACCACGGAGGTCGTCGTAGAGGTGCCCGTTGACGGCATGAATATCCCAGTTGCTGGCACAGCCCTGGACGCCGGGGTTCTGCATCTGCATGGTGACGAAGCTGCAGCCCGCTTCGACCAGGCGGCGGGCCAGCAGGGCACGCTGTCCCCATTTGTGACGTCCGTATTTTTCGCGGGTGGCTTCGCTCTCTTGAGACATGTCAAACGCGTTGCGGGCCTTGTCGCTGGTGAGCATGTTCAAGGCTTTGCTGTTGAACTTATCAATCGATGCGAGCGAGCCGTTCTGATCGATGTCGCGGCGCATCTGGTCGAAGGAGGTCAGCAACGTCATGCGATCATCGAGACGTTCTTTGAGCTTATCATCCATGGTGATATTGGGGACCTGGAAGTTATCCAGGTTCGGATCAGCGCCCACGACGAAGGGGAGGGCTGCCTCGCCCAGGTAGGCGCTGCCGCCACCATAGACGCGGGGTTGATTCCCGATGTAGTTGGGCAGACCGTTATTCACGTGTTCGCGCATGCGGGAGACAATGGGGCCGATCGTTGGAAACTGCGAGATGGGATCGAGGGGCCGCAACGGATCGCGACCGGAGAGGAACCGCCCTGCTCCGCCGGCGTGGTTGGCAAAACCGTGGGAGATCGATCGGATGACGGTAAAGCGATCTGCGACTTTCGCGTGCAGGGGGAGATGCTCGCAGATATCCATACCGGGTACATTGGTGTGAATGGGATTGAACTCCCCCCGGTATTCCACCGGAGCGTTGGGCTTGAGGTCATAAGTTTCCATATGACTGGGTCCGCCCTGCAGCCAGATGAGAATCACCGAGGTATCGGGGGTCGACTTATGGGGAGCAGCACTGACGGCGCGGAGGCGCAGCAGGTCAGCCAGACTCAATCCGCCGAGTGTCAGGAATCCGGCCTGGAGAAAAGAACGTCGAGACTTGAGCGCCTGAAGCGGTGTCGCGGGACGGTTCATCGTGATTACCTCGGCTGGCTGTGGTGGTGGGATTTTCAGGTGACTGACTCTCGGTGCCTGCTGCAGGGTCCCCATTCACGGTGGTCGGGCAGCAGCAGAGATTCACTTAAACACCTGCTTATATATCGTATCAAAATGAACCAGAGGTTCCATACTTTTCCCAGCCGGAATGAGACTGATCTGAGATTTCGACGGACCTTTGAACGTAAATCAATGAAATTTATTAACTTATAGCCATACATATTTTGAGGACTCGTGATTTTCTAAGTCAGGACAGCGTGGATACGGTCAGGAGTGACTTAACCTGAATAATCGAAACAGGTTTTGTAACCCGTTAGCAGAGGCTGATTAATGCGAATGTCTCTGGACGAAAATCGGATTCTGAGCAGGAAATGACTCGTTATTGTCCCCCGGAGTAGATAGAATTGAGATCGAAATCAGTCTTTGATTTTCCCAAACCGAACATCAGGCGTACGAGGTGCGTCTACAGGTTTGTCTGTTATGGTGACAGCAAACGCTGATCGAGCAGGTTCCCGACTGAAACCAATGCGGGGATCTGAGATCAGTCAGATAGAATTTCAGAGTTTTAAAGATCATCGAAAAGAAGGGTGAAACAGTGGCCACTGCCAACGAAAAAGAGACGAAAACGACTACCATCAATGGCGCTGAGATTCTGGTTCAGGCATTGGTGCGGCAGGGCGTCAAGACGATCTTCGCCTACCCCGGCGGTTGCAGCATGCCTCTGCATCAGGCTTTGATGAAATACAAAGACGACATCCGCACCCTGCTGCCCCGCCACGAACAGGGTGGTGGTTTCGCAGCCCAGGGGATTGCCCGTACAACGGGTGAAGTGGGCGTCTGTATGGCGACCAGTGGTCCCGGTGCAACCAACCTGGTAACGGCCCTGGCGGATGCCAAGCTGGACAGTATTCCGATGGTGGCGATTACCGGTCAGGTACCGCAGGCTGTCATCGGTAGCGACGCGTTCCAGGAAACGCCGATGGTTGAAATTTCCCGCGCCATCACCAAACACACCTACATGGTTACCGACGTTAAAGACGTCGCCCGCATCGTGAAGGAAGCCTTCTTCATCGCGAACACCGGCCGTCCGGGTCCCGTGCTGATCGACTTCCCCAAAGACTGTCAGCTGGCCACACTTGATGACGAGCCGGATTACGATCCCGAAACCTATCTGCCCGGTTATCGTCCCGAGTTGCGGAAAGCAGCTCCCGAACAGATCAAACAGATTCTGGCAGCGATCAAACGTTCCAAGAAACCGATCTTATACGTCGGTGGTGGTGCCATCATTTCCGACGCTTCCGAAGAACTCGTGAAGTTCGCCCGTAAGACCAACATTCCCGTAACCACGACCGTAATGGGACTGGGCGTATTCCCCGGTGACGATCCCCTGAGCCTGGACATGCTGGGGATGCACGGCACCGTGTATGCGAACTATGCCGTCAACGAAGCCGACCTGCTGCTGGCATTCGGCGTGCGGTTTGACGACCGCGTGACCGGTAAGCTCGAAGAGTTCGCCAAGCATGGTAAGATCGTGCATGTGGACA
Organism: Gimesia chilikensis; assembly: GCF_008329715.1. Lineage (GTDB taxonomy): Bacteria > Planctomycetota > Planctomycetia > Planctomycetales > Planctomycetaceae > Gimesia > Gimesia chilikensis. The sequence goes on from NZ_VTSR01000005.1 coordinate 526,044, forward strand.
TCGACCCGTCTGAGCTGCAGAAAAACAAGGAAGCTCACATTCCGATCAATGCGGATCTGAAACACGTTCTGGCCGCATTGAACGAAGCGATTACCGATGATGACCTGCCCCAGGTTGATAACTGGCTGGCCCAGGTCAAAGAGTGGAAAGAAAAGTTCCCGCTCAAGTATCCCGAGTTGGGCGATGTGATGTCACAGCAGTATGCGATTCACGAACTCTGGCAGCAGACCAAAGACAAAGATCCTTACATCACCGTAGGCGTTGGTCAGCACCAGATGTGGGCGGCTCAGTTCTACAAGTTCAACAAGCCCCGCCACTGGCTCAGCAGTTCCGGACTGGGAACTATGGGCTTCGGTCTGCCCGCGGCAATGGGCGTTCAGGCTCAGTTCCCGGATTCACTGGTGGTTGACATTGACGGCGATGGTTCGATGCTGATGAACGTCCAGGAAATGGCGACGCTTTACACTGAAAACCTGCCGGTGAAAATCCTGCTGCTGAACAACCAGCACCTCGGCATGGTGGTGCAGTGGGAAGACCGCTTCATGGAAGGGCGTCGTGCCCATACTTACCTGGGTCCCGTGCATCATCCCGAATGGGAGGGCAAAGGTTCCGGTGATCATGGAGAAGTCACTTATCCCGACTTCGTTTCGATCGCGAGAGGTTTCGGCCTGAAAGCGAAACAGGTTCGCTCCAAAGCCGAGTACCCGGCTGCCCTGGCGGAGATGCTGGCTTCAGACGAGCCTTATCTGCTGGACGTGATCTGCACTTACCAGGAACACGTGCTGCCGATGATTCCCAGCGGTGGAACCGTGAACGACATCATCACAGAGTAATCGACGGTCACCTGGCCTGGCGCAGGAAACGGATTGAAACAAACCCGGTATTGAACAGGAGTAACGTCAATGCTGATTGCTGCGCCACTGGGTCAGGACCCCGGTTATCTTGTGGGCTGGGGAACGCTGTCGTTGATCAACGCCGGGCTCGCTCAGGGTAAAAACCGGAGCGGGCTGGTCTGGTTTCTGATCTCTCTGTTACTGGGCCCCATCGCGACGTTTATCCTGGTCGCTTTCTGCGAGAAGCTGCCCGGGCCTTAATAAAGTGTAAAAAAATCCCCCCTGTGGGCTGGAGAAAAAATCTGACGGGCCGATAAGATAAAGGACTCTGAGAGTCCATTCTGCTTCTTTACGAGGGAATCATGAGTCAGCAGAGACAAATCGGCGTGACCGTCTTACCGGAGTATCTGCAGTACGAGGGAGTCGAAAATGTTCTCGACAATCTCATGCAGCGGGCAGGGGTGACTGCCGTCTCCACCTCGCCTTACGTCATGCAACTGGCCGACGTACAGACCGGAGTCCGCGAACCCCCGGCGGATGCGGGAGCCGGCCAGGTCCGCCTGCTGGACCGTCCGCTCTGGGAAGGAAAGCGGGAGCTGTGGGTGCGAACGTCCCCCAGCTTCGTCCCCGATGAAAGGCTCTATGCAGACTTGCGCTATCAGCCCGCGAGTGCCGATGAACTGACACATCGCGAAGGTCAGGTGGTAGCCCACTTCATTGAAGCGGCCCATGACCGCGGCCTGGAAGTCTATTTCCAGGTGCAGGCTGCGATCCCGCCCGGGTATCGTGTGCAGTTTGGAGGCCCGGTCGAAGAAGATATTCCCCGCCTGCCCGAGGGTTCGCTCCCGCGGAAACGCGTCGCGAATAACGGGAGCCTGGCGAGCCCGCACATCATCGAATACCAGCATGCGCTGATTCGCGATCTGTTACAGCATTACCCGGACATCGACGGCATTCGTTTCGACTGGCCCGAGTATCCGCCATACTTCCTCGATTCGGCGTTCTTCGATTTCAGCGACCATGCACGACGGGCGGCCGACCGACTCGGCTACCACTTCGAACAAATGCGGGAAGACTCGCTGGCTTTGTATCAAAAGCTCAATGGCGGGCTGACGAACTTCGACCTGGATAACTGGCTCGCCGAAGAAAATCAGGCCGCGAACTTCACGGTCTGGCTCAACGATCATTTCCCCGGGGCGTCCGCGATGCTGCTGCTCAAGGCGCAGCTCTCTAAAGAACTGCTGGCGGGCTTCCGCAAAACAATGGACGACGCCGGCAAGCCGAACGTCGAACTCGCGCCCAGCGCGTTTCCACCTCCCTGGTCGATCATTTCGGGGATGAACTATTCACTGGCAGCGAAATACTGTAATTCAGTCAGCGTCAAACTGTATGGCATGCACTGGTCGATGATTCTCAGATCCTATGGCGATCAACTGCTGGCAGCGAACCCGGGGCTCTCGGAAACATTGCTGGTTCGCGCGTTGTTCAAATTCCTGGATATCACCGATGCGGATCCGCCGGAACGACTTTCTGAAGTCTATTACCCCGGCCCTGAAGAACCGCATCTCTCCGGACCGCTGGCCCAAGAGCGAAAAATCCTGGCAGCCCGCAAGCTGGCCCGACCAATGCCGATTTATGCGCTAGCGCACGGTTACGGACCCACGGAAGATTTTCGCGAGCGAATGCAGGCCGCGACTGATATCAGCCCGGACGGCGTCTGGGTCAATCGCTACTGTTACCTGAATGACGATAAGCTGGACATCATCGGGCAGTGTGCCGTGGGTTGTAATACATAAAATTTGAGAGAAAAACCGATCGGTCACTCGATCGATATTTAATTCCTCGAGTCATTCAGTAGGATAGCAGTAACCCGCTCTTTCACCGGTTGAACATCCAGGAGGGAACTGCTCATGCTGCACGGCCAGAAAAATCCTAACGAAGACGATCTCGACTCAGTCATCACGCCCGCTTACGGCGGCCGCTACATTCGGGAACCGGTTCCCAAATACCAGATGCCCCAGGACGGCCTGCCTCCCAAAGTCGCTTACAACCTGATTCGCGACGAACTGATTCTGGACGGCAACTCGCGACTGAACCTGGCGACGTTCGTTACGACCTGGATGGAAGACGAAGCCCGGCAGTTGATGTCTGAAACGTTCGACAAGAACATGATCGACAAAGACGAGTATCCGCAGACTGCGGAAATCGAACTCCGCTGCACCAACATGCTGGCCCAGTTATGGAATTCTCCTTCGGAAGAAAACTCGATTGGCTGCTCGACCATCGGTTCCAGTGAAGCGGCGATGCTGGGTGGCATGGCGCTGAAATGGAACTGGCGTAAACGCCGTGAAGCCCAGGGCAAGCCCGCAGACAAACCAAACATGGTCATGGGTATCAACGTGCAGGTCTGCTGGGAAAAATTCTGTCGCTACTGGGAAATCGAACCCCGTTTCGTTCCCATGGAAGGGGACCGTTACTGCCTGACTGCGGAAGAAGCGGTCAAGCTGGTCGACGAAAACACCATCGGTGTGGTGGTCATCATGGGCAGCACCTTTGACGGTCGATATGAAAACGTCAAAGAGGTCAACGACGCACTCACCAGACTCAACACCGAAACCGGCTGGGACGTACCGATTCACGTCGATGCAGCTTCCGGTGGTTTCGTCGCACCATTCCTGCAACCCGATCTGGAATGGGACTTCCGTCTGCCGCTGGTGAAATCGATCAATACATCCGGGCATAAGTTCGGCCTGGTGTATCCGGGAGTTGGCTGGGTGTTGTGGCGCAGCCGAGAGGAACTGCCCGAGGAACTGATCTTTCACTGCAACTATCTGGGGGGAGACCTGCCCAACTTTGCGCTGAACTTTTCCCGTCCCGGTAACCAGGTGGTAGCGCAGTACTTCAACTTCCTGAGACTGGGGCACGAAGGTTATCGCGAGATTCATCAGACATCGCAGGACGTGGCGATGTACCTCTCAGCGGGCATCGCGAAGCTGGGTCCGTTTGATCTGATTTCCGACGGCAGCGACATTCCCGTGTTCGCCTTCACCACCAACGAAAAGGCGAACTTCAGCGTGTTTGATATTTCCGACAAAGTTCGCGAACGAGGCTGGCTGGTTCCCGCCTATACCTTCCCGAAGAATCGGGAAGATCTGGCGGTGCTGCGGTGCGTCTGCAAGGAGGGTTTCACCCGCGACATGGCTGACATGCTGCTCGGTGATCTGCAGCATGCCATCGACTACTTTGCTCAGCGTCCGGATCATGAACCGCAAGCCGGCGGTTCCAGTTTCCATCACTGAGCCATTGCGAGTTGTGACTACTATTTCAGATCGAACGTAAATTCATTCGTACCGGCTTTGACGTCAGCCTTGAGAGGACTTTCCTGTAGCGACCGATACTGTTTGGGAATGTTTGGATACTCTTTTTTAGGAATCGGGTTATCCGGAGTTCCTTCGGGGGGAGTCACGGAGACAGAATAATTTCCCAGCACGACTTCCTGCAGTTCGACCTGCCCGGATTCGTTCAGGGTGCCCATAGCACCTTCGCCTTTGCCGGTCATCATCAGCCGCACATCTCCCTCTGTCACGGGGGAACCGTTGTGGGTAATGGTAATTGTGACTTCGGCTTTTTTCTTACCTTCTTCCGCCCCACCACATCCAGCCAGGGTGGTCACGACAGTCAGCAGCATGACAGCAAGGAACGCGTTCGGCATCTCAAATCGCTGTAACATAATTTCAATTGATCCTGTTATATAAATCAGTTTAAGTCAGCAAGAGGAAAGCCCCCGATCCGGATGACCGGGGGCTTTCGCATTGTATCGCGGGTCAGCATTCAAATCTTCCTGAACGGTCGATTAGAATTCCCCCAGGACCTGGCCATCCTTCTTGGAACAGAGATTTGCCAGGGTTCCGAAATCGAGGTTATCCGAAACAAATCTGACAGCACCATCAGCCAGCAGCACGTGTGTACCGCCGGTATGATAAGAGCCCAGAATCGTGTTCGCACCATAGGTCCGATACGCTTCACTGCCGGCACTGGTATTCCAGAAACTGTTCACAGAATACATGACGGTGGTCGTTCCCGATCCCCAGACGTTGGAACCGTTGGACCAGGAAGTCACTTTAGAGGAAGGACCGATACCACTCCAGCCGCCATAGTAGTTCGAACGGCTGTCCTGGTTATTTACCTGACCAGACTGTTCGCCGACGATGACTGTGTTGGAGGTTCCATCCTTAATGTCACGGATGCGGAAGCTCTCATTAGGAGCCAGCAGACCGTTATTACAGAACGTTCCGTTTCCATAACCGGCTCCAGATGCAGAACAGGTGCTGGTTGTACCAGAGGGATCCGGTGTCGCACCGGCGATACCGACATAGTCCATGGTCTGTCCCAGATCGTAGTTGTTCTTCACGTTCGCACTGTCGTTAGCATTGTTTCCATGAGGACTGGAAGGACAGTTGTAGACAGGAACGCGTAATGTCTTCAGCACTTCGTTGGAACCAGCACCGGAACCATAACCGTATGATCCACCACTGTTCTGCGAAGCGAAGCCACCGACAGTGGTGCTCACTTCAAAGTTCATCTGGTTGTAAGCGGGAGCCTGATCCAGGAAGGGCAGCAGAGGCACACGCCAGTTCGGGCGGTAGTAAGGGCTCTGCTCACCAATGGGGAAGCGCAGGTAGGCATCGTGGTAGTTATGCAATGCCAGCCCGAGCTGCTTCAGGTTGTTTTTACACGTACTGCGACGTGCTGCTTCACGTGCCTGCTGAACAGCGGGCAGAAGAAGCGCGATTAAGATAGCAATAATGGCAATCACGACCAATAACTCGATCAGCGTGAAACCACGTTTGCGTACATTGTGCCTGCAAAACATAAAAGTTTCCTTTAGAAATAAAATAGAGATATAACAACAAGGACGTAGAGAACGTTTCTTTCTTTAAGCATCAAAAACAGATGAGGCAGGACTCATGGGCAGGATCACACGAGTTTCTAAACTCAATTGTGAGGTAGCTGTGGAAGGACATCAGTACTCAAACCTGTGTCAGTCGTTTTTAGACGATCGACGAAGCTCCTGAAACTAACATAAACACTCTGCAATGATAATAAACAAACGATTGACATGTAAAGTATGCGAATTCTATGCCAAACATCACCAGGGCCGACTTCCTGCTCGAAATTAGAAGTTGAGCTATGTCGTCAACCGGCTGACTGTGGAGAACACACTTCGGATCGCTCTAATTTTTACAAGTCGAAATTGATTGAGAAATCACTCTTTAGATTTGATTTCCCCTCGCGGATCGCTCACTATGAATCTAACCCGCAGGAGACGGGAAGAGTGTCTCTTTTATTAATATTTTTTAAATATTCTGCACAGAAAATAGATCGTATCAATCACTCTTTGCGCAGTAAAACGGCACTCTGATACAAAATCGGCTTGAAACATCATTGGAAAAACCTGTCCCCTGCTACCGAAATATCAAGCATAATCCACACGACTGTCATAAAAGGGAACCACTATGCGCTACACTTCTCTGGTCATTTGTATATCTATGTGTTTGACCACGCCTCTTGCAGTATCTACCGCCCAGGCAGATGTGGGGGTCTCCGCCCCGGCTCCCTCTGATGCAGAAATCCTCCTGGATGGCAGTCGCGAAATGCTGGACCAGAAGTGGACCTATTGGAAAGGCCCTCGCTTCGGTTCCTCGCTCCCCATCAAATGGAAAGTCGTCGAAGACCCGATCGACAAGGGCACGGTGATCCAGTCAGATGATCCGGCTGCAGCCGGCGGAAAATTCGGCGCAGCGGATATTGTCACCAAACAGAAATTCGGCGACTTCCGTCTGCATGTCGAATTTCTAGTGATGAAACCGGGCGGTAACAGCGGCGTCTATCTGCAGAATCGCTATGAAATCCAGATTCTGGACGGCGACAAAACCAAACATGGAATGGGAGCCGTGATCAACAAAACCGAGTCCCCCTACCATGCTTACAATGGTACCGGTAAATGGAACGCTTACGACGTCACCTTTCGAGCTGCTCGCTTCAAAGATGGCAAGCTGGTTGAGAAGCCGCTGGTCACGGTCTACTTCAACGGCAAGAAAGTCCACGAGAATGTCACGATCGAAAAAGTCTGGGGCGGCGCAAATTCCGGCCTGGACGGCGGCAATGACAACGGCTTTGGCATCACCGACCGACCGGGCGGAATCAAGCTGCAGTGCGAAGGACATGACGTTCGTTTCCGAAACGTCTGGATCAAACCACTGGACTTGAAAACTGCCGACACGAACTTCCAGGAGTAACGTGTCTACTTCTTGGGTGGAATGTCATGCTGGTAGAGTAGCTTTCCTTTCTCGTCGTGAAACAGAAAGGAAAGCGTCGCCGGCTGTGCTTTCTCGGCGGGTGTGACCTTCACCTCCAGAAATCCGCCCGAACGCGGATCCTGATAGTAAGGCTGCTTGATTTCCCCCTTGGCATCGGTCGACTTGGGATCACCGGGCTTGCGGCCCAGTCGTGAGTTCGCATCAACCAGGGCCCCCGAGGAGAACTCTTCGAAACCGCTGGGATCGACCGAATGATACTGCCAGTGTCGATCGCCGCAGACAATGAAGAAATTCTGCTGATCCAGGCCGTTCTCTTTGAGCCACTTGAAGAAATCATCCCGCTCATGACGAAAGCCGCCGATATCACAATGGTTGTCGGTTTTACGGAGATCATCGGGACCGATCATCGGCGTGGGTGAAATCAGCAGTTTGTAAGTCGCGTCGCTCTCTTTAAGCGTCTTCTGCAACCAGGCTCTCTGCTCCTTCCCCCAGATCGATTTTTCCGGACCATCTTCCATCGCATTCGGGCTGCGGTACATCCGGTTTTCGGGCAGCCAGATTTGCAGATCCTTGCTCACTCGATGCGTACGGTACGTCTTCGCATCCTTGTCTCCCATGGGAGCCACCGGCAGTTGTTCGAGCATCATATCCCGCCCTTCCTGGGGAGTCGGGTGATGATCGCCGGTATTGTCACCATCGTCGATGCGGTAATCGTGGTCGTCAATTTCCCAGTACGTCGGCACCTCCGCAAACAGGTCGCGATAACGGGGCTGAATGAACTGCTCGTGCCACTTCTGTCGCATCTCGGGAATCGTTTTCGCACGGGGATTATCGGGAGTATCGTAGTAGACGTTATCCCCGGTGCCGACGAAGAACAACGGCTTGAGCTTCAGAATTGTCTCCAGCGCCGGGTACCCCAGATGTTTATCGGGACCGGAATACGGCTGCGGAAGATTGGTGTTGTTCTCGATCAAATGCTGCTTTTTATCGATCCGGTCATCGCCATGAAATTTGGCATAGTTCATGCCGGTCACCACCACGAACTTCACCGGTTCTGCCAGGGTCGGACCGGGCAATGTTTCAAAGTGAGCCACCGGTCCAGCATGTAGATGCTCGGCAGTCTTGCCAATCTCTGTTTTACATTCGTATTTCGTTCCAGGAGCCAGGCCGGTAAAAGCAGCCCGGGCGATAAAATCATGATCGGCAACTGCTTCGATTGTCTGGGGGTTGTCTTTGATTTCCGCTCCCCCTTTAGCCGCCACGGGTTGCAACGTAAAGCGGACGACGCCCGACGTTCCTTTCACATCCCTGTCAACGAGCTTATCAGTCTCTGTCAGACGCACCTGCACCAGTGCGCTGTCTGGAGTGAGTTCTCCTACCATAACGCCCATCCCGGCCAGCGGTTCTCCCTTGTGCGCTTCGGCATGCTGATCGCCTGCCTGCTGTTCATCGGGAATCGGAGCCGCTTCCCCCTGCTCGACCACCGGCGCCGGTGTCGTAGGTTTGGATTGTTCACAACCGAAAACAAATAACAGACAGCACAGACAGTAGAATCTCATGTTGAGCACTCCCTTGAAGAACAGTTCTGGATGTGAGAGGAAAATACATTCTATTGCTTAATCGCGCCGGTCCCAACTCAAATCGGCACAGAATTACCTTATTCGGCATTCACCCGTTGTTTTTGGAAAAACAGTTCAGAATCAACTTGCCGTCTCTGAGCGTCTTTCTGCACAATGGAAGTCACAACCGATCAACTCTCATGAATAACCTATAACGAGAAACACATTATGAAAACGCTCAAACTGATTCCGCTGCTGCTGCTCTGTCTGATCACCTTCTCACAGTCGGCCCTGGCCGAACAGGATGCCAAAGAAGCCTGGCAGAAACTGGTTCGCTCTCCTCGCTTCAATAAGCGCCCCGCGTTCCAATACGTCAAAAACAATCCTCAACTGCCGAACGTACTGCTCTATGGAGATTCCATTTCCATCGCTTATACCGATGCCACTCGCGAGGCCCTCAAAGGTAAAGCCAACGTCTACCGTCTGTACTGCAACGGCGGCGATTCCTCTTCATTTATTGAGAAGATGAAAACGATGCACGCCACCATGCAAAAAGACGACCTCACCGCCCCCTGGAAATTTGACTGGGACGTAATTCACTTCAACGTCGGGCTGCACGACCTGAAGTACATGAATGGCAAAAAGCTGGATCGGGTGAACGGCACCCAGGCGATTTCTCCCGCTGACTACGAAAAGAATCTGCGGGCCATCATCGCTTATCTCAAACAGCTGGCCCCCAAAGCCAAACTGATTTTCGCAACGACCACGCCCGTGCCCGAAGGAGAGCCGGGGCGGATCGCCGGTGACGCAGCGAAATACAACCAGATCGCATTGAAGGTCCTCAAGGACTATCCCGAAATTGCCGTCGATGACCTGTATGCTTTCACAAAGCCACAGCATGCCCAGTGGTGGACCAAACCGGGCAACGTGCACTTCAATACCGCCGGTGCCACCGCACAGGGGAAAGAGGTGGCCCGGGTCATCGAACAGCAACTCAAACCGAAACAGGATTAAGCAATCCTGCCGGGCTCAACGGGATCCAGGTGATCTATTGCTGATCCAGGATCTCTTTGATCTCCCCCATCATTTCCTTCGATCGTGTATTCACCGTGTGCATGGCCCGGTCCACCTTGGACTGGGACAGCGCCGGCTTGGCATCGATTTTCAGCAGGGCCCGGGTAATTTGTGAAGCGGGTTCATTGTCGATATCGAACAACCACTCCGACAGACCGATATCGCGGAACATCCAGCGTTTGAGACCGTGACGGGCACTCGCCAGATGCATGACCGGAGTTCCCATCGACAACGCGATGATGCAGGAATGCGGCTCCATGGAGACAACGGCGATCGCCTGGGCATACACAGAAGCGGCCTCATCCACGTTCCAGAACGGATCGCGGTTGACCACGTAAGGCTTCACATCTTCCGGAAGCTGATCCAGAATCATCTTCTGGGCATGGATGATTTCCTTATCGACTTCAGGTGCCAGCAGCACTTTTTTCTTCGTCGTGCGAACCCAGTCGGTGATGACCGCCCGCAGTTTTTTCGTCCAGAGTTCGTTCTGTGCGATGTCTTCCTTCGTCGGCTGGGTGGGGTTCATCACGGTCCCCTTTGTCGCTTTCAGCTTAGGGGTATTGCTGCGGAGTGTGACGGTGATAAATTCTTTCGGTTTCAAATCGTGGGCTTTGAGCCAGGCATTCGCTTTTTTATCATCACGAACATCGATACCAAAACAGCCATCCGGCCCGAAGGAGAGGGAAGGTGAAGTCACGCCGATCTTTCGCAGGTAATAAAACGATTCCACGTCACGGGTGTAAATCGCAGCCGCCCTGGAGAGCAGTTCGCTCATCTTCGCTTCATCTTCCGGTGCAAAACCATCGAAAGACTGTCCATACAGCACCAGCGGTTTATCGGTCGCAGTGCAGGCTTCAATAATGTAAATCGGCGGTGGCCAGAACTGGTTGAAGTGCATGCCGGAGTTATAGAGAAACAGGTCGCTTTCATCGAAGGCTTTCTGCATCTCAGGATTATTAGCTTTACCGCGTGCATTCATTTTCCCCTGCACGATATTCACCTTGGGAAACCGCTGTTTGAGCATCGCGGTGACTTCATCGGTGGTCCGGTGTAACCATAGATTGACTTTCACGTCAGGCAGATACTCTTCCAGGTAACGCAGAGTTCCCGGCGTATGCCCAATGTCCCCGATGTTGACTGCCTGCCAGCCGGATCGCATGAAAATGGTTTTCTGTTTTGAATCATCCTCACCAGCTTCCAGTGCGGAAAGGGAAAACAGAGGGAGTGTTGCCAGCAGGATCAGCAGGCTTCGACGAGAGATGAAATCAGCAAAAGTCACGGGTGAGTTTCCTCCGGGCGAGTCAGTACAAAGTCGTTTTTGAGGCTGTCAATCAGACGCAAGGCTTCATCTTAACTGCTGTATAGAGCAGATAAAATCGGCTCCCGATTATTTAAGTTTCTTTTTTGTGGTTCTGGACCTGTCTGCTCTACCAAAACATAAAAAATGACTGGTTCCGAGTTTGCCCATCCCGGTAGCAACCAGAAACCAGATAAATACTACTGAACTGTTGATAACAAGTCTGCTGTACGGTATGTTGAATTGATTCCAATAGAAGCGCACCCCAGATTGAAGCGGGAGAACTGAGTGTGTTTGAAATTGAGCCATCCAGATTTCTGAAGCAAAGTGCCAGACTGCTGTACTGGTGGCGGTTGAGCAGGATGATGGTCGCTGAAAAGCCTGACCCCCGCGTGTTCAAGACGGCTGAATCCTTTCTGGCAGATACTGCGAAAGAGGCCTACGATAATCTGCTCAAGCAAGGCAAACCCGTCTGGGGGAGTCTGGTCCAGGCGAATTCCATGATCTTTGAATGGGGCCAAGATAACCTGCCTGCTTCCTATATCTACTCTCCGGAAGAATACTTTGGGGACAACCCGAACCACCTGCTGGAAATTTCCAACCGCATCTTCGAATTAAAAGGAACGCATACGGGTGATGCTGCCCTGGATGCCCTGGCAAACCGGATTACCGACGAGCGGAAGGACAGTTTTTCCTACCCGGTTCCCTACCAGGTCACCGATGGCCATGAAGTTTACCTGACTTCGGTCATGCTCTTCCGCGAGTCTCTGCCAGAGGGGCGACTGACATCACGTCTGCTGCCTCTACTGGTAGACCCGCCCAACAACGGCCTCGCCCTCCCCCTGCCACTCATGTTCTGGTCGAAGAAAATGATAGGGTACCTGGGACCTGGCATCCGGGGACAAATCAAAGAGGAAATCTGGAAAACGATCTGGCAGACGGAGGTCAGCCCCCCTGAGTTTCAGCCTGCACTGGGAGGCGATCGAGAGATCCATGACGATGAGATCGACTGGCTGATTGAAACACCACCTGTCAAAATCTCAGCGACAGCGCACCATGTTCTCAGAGATCACCTGCTCAGCGCCGGCCATCTGGCCATCGGCGCCATTCTGGTCTTTAAAGAGGAAGACGAGATCGGACTGTCACTGATGAAGCGGGGCGACAACGAACCCTGTGCAAAGTTCATGCTCGAAGATGTAATGTACTGTTTCCCTTCCGGACAGTTTAATGAGCGAGAAGGGGTGAAAATCGATTATCAAAACGGCCCCTTCCAACGGGGGATGATCTTCGAAGAGATCTTCGCGGAAGCCCCGACCTTTCATTGACGCGTGAAAGTGCAATGGCTGTTGCTTGAGAGAAGAGTGTGATACAGGCGGGGTCGAAATCAGCCAATACCGTATTTTTTCAGCTTGCTGTAATACGTACTGCGGGGCATCCCCAGCATGCGGGCAGCCTGGGCTTTATTACCATCACATTCCGCCAGCGCCTGCTTGAGTTGTTCCGGCTCGGAAAGCTGACGATCCGCCTGGCTCTCTGTGCCCGGGAAAGAGATCACCTCCACATCAGATAACGGGATACGTCTCGATGGCTCAGATCGGACCTGTTTGGTTTCGATAACCCGCACCGGCATCCGCCTGTTTCCACTGACGAGATCTGCAGGCAAATCTTTCAACGTAATGACTTCTTCTTCAGCCAGCACGACCGCGCGCTCAATCACGTTTTCCAGCTGTCTGATATTACCCGGCCAGTCAGCACGCTCCAGCGCTTCGATGGCATCGGGGTCGATATGTGAAATGCGTTTTCCCAGACGATGTGCGGTGCGTTTCAGGAAGTAGAATGCCAGTTCAAAAATGTCATCCCGTCGTTCGCGAAGTGGAGGCAGGGTAATGCTGATCACATTCAGACGATAGTATAAATCCTCACGGAACAGTCCCTCGGCAATTCGCTGTTCGAGGTTCTGGTGCGTCGCGGTAATCAGCCGCACATCCACGTGCAGTGTTTCCGATCCCCCCACCCGTTCGAAGGCACGCTCCTGCAGAACCCGCAGCAGCTTGACCTGGGTATCGAGTGAAATATCTCCGATTTCATCGAGGAACAGAGTCCCCCCATTCGCCATTTCAAATCGGCCGACACGGTCTTCATGCGCCCCGGTAAACGCCCCTTTCACATGGCCGAACAGTTCGCTTTCCAGCAGACTGGGCGACAATGCCGCACAGTTCACCCGCACCAGCGGCTTCTCGTGACGCGAACTGTTTTCGTGAACCGCTTGAGCCAGGAGTTCTTTCCCGGTTCCGCTCTCGCCGCGAATCAGAACCGTCGATTCCGAATTGGCAACCTTACGCACGGTCTCCATCACCTGACGGATCGCCGGGCTGTTCCCCTTAATCAACCCCCGCTGCACAGCATGCGGTTCACTCCGTTCGGCAATTTCCTGCGAACTGGTTAACTCGGACTGCAATACAGAGACCAGTCGCCGTTGATCGTCGATTTTTTCTACCTTGATCCGCATCTCTTCATTGAGACGTCTGAGGTCCTGGTGAATCTTGGTACTGTGTAAAGCGATACTGGTGATCTGCCCCATGGCGTTCAGGAACGTCAGGTCTTCTGCAGAATAAGCACTGCCGGCAGTTCTCTGTCCCAGGGCCACGAAACCGGCAAACTCTCCATCCAACTCAAGATTATAAATGAAATCGAAGCCGATCAGCCGCAGCAGTTGCTGAGCGGGGGACGCCTCTTTCAACAGACCTGTCGCGACCCGCTGGAAGGCAAGCTCTTCTTCAAGGATTTCCAGTAGTTCCGCATTACAGGGAACCGTCGAGGGAGAATTCTCAATGTGAAACCCGGTCAACAGATCAAATTGCGTATGCTCCGGATTCAACAGGTAGATGGCTGCACTTTTAACCTGAAGCACCTCGCGGCAGGAGGTGAGCATGCGGTCGGCAATCGAACGCTGATCCCCCAGGCGACCGACGGCGCGATTCATACGCTTCAGTGCTTTATCAAGCTGATATTTCTGACGGAAGAAACGCCTGTCGATGAGCCGTTGCACGCGGTCGCGCGACCAGAGCAACAGTGAGATCGCAAACAGCATTACCAGAAAGACGGAGATCGCCTGATTGGTGCTCGGCGTGCGATTCAACTGCGTTCCATAGAGCGACCCCAGGGAAATCACGGTCGCATACACAATTGAGATCCCCGCACTGACGACATAGAACAGCATCCCGCGGCTGATAATCTGATCGATCAGCATCAACCGGTACCGAATGATGCCCACAACGAACGCAGCCATGAAGGAGACACTGGCCAGGAACATCGGAATCCCAGCGCCCCCCAGGGCGAACTGGGTCCGGTTAAATTCCGCCAGATAAAGTGAGTACCCCACGGGAATAATCGAGATCAACCCTGCCCAGGCAATCCATTTCAGCTGATTCCGCTCATAAGGATTCTGGCTCTTGAAATAATTATTGAGCAGCGCGCCCAGCGTCATCAGATAATAGATACCAGCCACACTGATATAACTGTAAACAGCCCAGCGCAGGACCGAAACCACCTGAAACACGAGCGGGGAATAATCCTGATTAGCCAGTTCCACGGAACCATCGCTGATGTGTGAGGTCAGACGCAGATAAATCAGACAGGCCAGGATCAGGGTGCAGGTCGCGACGGGCACGGAATATATGGCACGCAAAAGACCAATGGGATATTGGGACAACCAGGGAATGGATCTTGGATACGTAATAAAGAAGTGGAGCGTAATCGCAGGCACCAGAACGGCCGCCAGGACAAACGGAATATTCAACGCCAGGGCACCGGCGATAATCCACCAGTTATAACCACCGATAAAAGCGACGAGGGTGATGATCCCCATCACAAAGAAGATTCGTGTGGTCCGGTCGAAGGGCCGCATCCAGTAGGCAAAAGCCCCGATCGCCAGAATGATCAGTTCCAGCGAAAACCAGAGCAATGAGATCGCGACATCACCCGATGGAATCGCCTGAATCTGAACCCACGCCGACTTCAGTGTATAGGTCGGTGGACTATCGGCGTTATCAGTGCGGCTGTAAAACTCGACATTGATAAACCGGTTGCCCTCCATTTCCACCATATAGGGCACATCATGTTCCGTGGGATCGGCCTGCGGACGAAGATGACCACCGGGAGGAAGCTTCATGTCGCGCAGTTTGCTGAGAACCTGAGAGAAATCGAGGAACGTCCGAATCGGATACTCGCCGATCTTCGTGAGAATGTCACCCGGTTTCGGAGGCGAAAAGGCCCCTTCCTTCTTGATGCTGGGAGTCGCTTTGATTTCGATCCCGTCAGGTCCCTCTTCCCCTGACTCAGACTGGACGCTATCCAGCATCGCCCGCAGACGCAGGTCTGGGCTGGTTGTAACGAAGCCTAATACGATCACACTATATACGACAGCCAGAATGCCGCCGGTGAAGAGAATAGCGCGTTCTTTGAATCCATGCTTTTTCATTTTGAGCGATTTCCAACAAGGGTGCGCCGGCTAGACATCAATGTCGATACATGTGTTGAACCAGTTTTTAGCGCCGAAATGTTCGGCGCTGAATGAAATCTGCTGACAACAATAGAGCATTTCGGCGCCGAAATTTCAAGTCTGGGTGTCGAAACCTGATAAAATAGAGGTTTTACAATCCCTCAACCCACTCAAAATAGATAAAAATGAAGCGCCATCCAAGAATTCACTCCAGTTTTCGCACTTTTTTGACGGTATTTTCGACCTTCCTCTAATACAACACACTTTTGGCATGTCATCTGCATTAAGTTTTTATTAGAAAGTTGTTCGGCAACCGTGAAACGGAGTTTCTGGTTCTTTGGAACCCGGTTTTGCCTTCAGCTTTCTGAACCCAGCCTGGCCCTTAAGAAGGAATCTGGTCTGGACGGACATTATCCAGAAGGTCCCCCTGATTTGCGAGTTCTGACCCAGCAAGCTCATCAGTTTCTGTGAAGTGTATAATCTACGATATCCCGTCCACAATTCACCGCCTTCTTAAGGGCTTTCTTTATGCGCCGCGCAACACTCCCATCGGCGTTTACACTCCCGATCAGGCAAACTGCCCCAGATACACATTAGTATCGTATTCAAACCGCACCTTGCCTGCTGTCTGATGAGCTTCGAAGATTACTTCCAGCTGACTCAGCATTTCGTCGTACCCGGCATCCCCCTGATTGGGACAGTAAGACGACGAGAGCACTCGCCCCGTCAACGCGGGCAGATCGAAGATCTGTTCATTCTGAAATGTAAATTTGCTGAATGAGTCAGGAGCAAAAAAGTGGGCAAAATCTTCATCCGTAATTCGGGTGTGATTCACATCCTGGTAATCGGTGGCGTATTCGAGCAGCAAAGCTTCATATGCCCGCAGAAAGGGCGTTGTATCAGTTCTGCGTTCATTCCAGATCAGAGCCCCCCAGCCTCCCGGTTTCAGAATCCGCTGAAACTCCTGCCTGGCACGTTGCTGGTCAAACCAGTGAAAGGCCTGCCCTGCGACGACAATATCAAACTTCCCTGTCGGCAGACTGGTCTCTTCAGCCGTTCCGTTGATACTGTGAAAGTTCTGATAAGCCCCGAGCAGTCGTTCCGCCGCCGACCGCATCTCGGCATTCGGCTCAACACCATAAACGGTATTATGGTGCTCCAGGAAAAGTTGAGAGGAAATCCCGGTGCCCGATCCGATGTCGGCAATCAGGGATTCGGGGGTAAGACCACAGTTTGTCTTCAAGCAGTCCAGAACCGCTTCCGGGTAACTCGGTCGGTATTTAACATAATTTTCAACGCGATCAGAGAAGCGACTGGTACTGTCTTTCATGATACAGGCTCCGGCACTCAGCAGTTTGTATGTCGTAGGGAACTTCATAAATAGTGATGAAGCTGACACTGCCGATTATACCTGAACCAGGCACTGTCACAGACTGGCGGACCTGACTTTTCTGATTTCCGGCGGTTCTTTGTCAAATGCCCAGTACTGGTGCCCCTGAAATTCCCGGGAGACCAGCCATTTGCGCTGGGTTGCGGAACTGTTCTGCTTCAACACCGCAAACAGATCGCTCAAGACGGCCCGATTACTGCCATAATAGGAATGGCTCATGAAACTGGTGTCGACCGCGGACACATCTATGGTCTCGACGCCTTCCATAATTAAAGGCTCGCGGGAGTCACCTGCCCTGCGTTCCTGATTGACTGCTTCGGAAGCCACCAGCGCCACATCCCCCGACCCGGAATAGAGGGTGACCCGACCAGACTGTTCGATAATCGCGGGTGCCAGCTTCCGGAATTCGCTCACGCCCACATCGGGTGCCGCCAGCACTACATTCTGGAAGGGCTTGGTTTCCGCAAAATTATCGGGCAGGCGATTCATGGCCCGCATCACAACACGGTTCCCCATGCTGTGCACCACAATATTGATTTTCGTTCCCTGGGGAACTGATTTCACCATTGTTTCCAGGAACTGCGCCATCGGCTCTACACTGGCCTGGGCAACCTGACCATCCAGTAGATACTTCTCGACGCCACCCTGCGAAGGCCAGCTGTAACAGACTACTGCTCCATTAAAGGGCAGTTCATTAGCAATTTGTGCCGCCCGCTGCACCGCGCTGGGGAAATTGACATTAAACCCGTGTACGAACAACAGCACATCTTTCTGAGGAGACTTAGCAATCAGCGTGTTCAATTCCTCAAAGAAATTCACCTCGGGGACCGCGGAGAGACTGTTGATCTCAACCTGTCCATCCGGTGCCGGCGATCCCTGCCAGATGGTTTGGATCACTTTTGATTTCAGATCGCTGTGATTCTTACGTGAGATCTGCACCTCACTGGATCCATACTGCAGACTCCGGTCAAATTCATTGGTGTAGCCGATCTTTCCCTCTGGATTCCGTTCCTGGGACCGGTTCGTCGCATACAGAACTTTCCAGTTGGTGTATTCATCAGTCTGCCGGGCTGCGACCGGATCTTTGAGAGACTCTGCATACGAGTCTACCAGCTGTTGTGAGAGCGCACCGGTCACTTTGCCTGTGTAAACCAGATCCATTTTGGATTTCATGGTCGCACAGGAGAGACAAAGACACGCGCATAGACAGAAACAGGCTCCGGAACGGAGTAGTGGGGTTTTCATTTCGGAGATCTCCGAAAGGGAAGGGAGGTTTGAGAGAGAGGCGGGAAGCATAGCGAATTTCCTCAATCAGGTGAACCCCAAAAACACCTGTCCACATAAATGCTCCCAAATTCGGCTCAAATCTCCTTAGCCTGGCAGTTCATCACCGGCCAGAGCAAGGGCGAAATTGATCGCATTAAACAGCGCATGCATGAACACATTGGCAATGTAACTTCGCCGGTAGTAATAGAGCGTCCCCAGCAGAAACGCAAGCGGAAACAGAGGGATCGAGTCCGGAAACCCATGTACCAGGCTGAAAATCAAGGAACTGACGACGATCGCCCGCAACGGAGTCAGAAAGCCCTCCAGCCAGCTCTGTAACAGCACACGATAGAGGAGTTCTTCAAACAGGGGAGCCACCACGATCGCCGACAGAAAAACCCAGCCAATCGCGACCACACCCGGAGCGGACCGCAATAACTGTAACAGTGGGTGCAGTGTTTCCTCCGAACGGAAAGGATGTGTGGCCACCAGCAGTAGAATGACGGGCACCAGGGCCAGCAGAAACCCGAGTGCACCGTCCCGCAGTTGTGTGGGGATCTGATCCAGCCGAAATCCAAGTTGTGCCAACGATTTCCAACTGACCATCGTCAGAATCAGCAGCAGGATCCCTGTCAGCGCGAGTAAAATCAAACAGGACTGGATAATCTGGTTCAGCTCCAGCGGCGCAGGCGGTGGTGGATTCAACGATACAACCACCTGATAGCATATCCAGAGCAACGCCAGCAGAACCGGCGGCGACAACTCGGATGTGGTCCGCTCGGGATTCAACTCGAAGACCGGCGTCAGACTTTGCGCCTTGATAATGAGAAACCAATAACGGATGCTCACCAGGGTCAGCAGCAAGAGTAAAAATTGTAACACGATGGGAACCAAAGGGGAGCTCCTGGTTCGCTGGAATTCAATGACATCAGGGGAGTTATGAGACCATCGTGGTGATCCCCGATCGGAATTACAAGTGGAATCATGATCGCTTTCCTCGACTCTGTGGTACTTCCGCGTCCGGGGAGTTATGCTACGGAGACAGAATCGACAATCAGTGCCCCTGCAACCATAGGTAGCCAGATAAATCCGTGAGCAACATTCTCGAAGAAATCATCCAACACAAACAGGGCGAAGTCAGCCAGGCTAAAATTCGCGTGCCCGCTGCAGCGCTGGTCGATCAGTTATCAACGGCGCCTCCCATACGTGATTTTGTTGCATCCCTGCGAAACCACGGCCCTGTCGGAATGATCGCTGAGGTAAAAAAAGCCTCTCCCTCTGCCGGAATTATTCGGGATGATTTTCATCCGGTTGAAATTGCACTGACCTATGAACGGTTCGGAGCAGCCTGTCTGAGTGTCTTGACCGACGAGAACTATTTCCAGGGGCACCTCGATTACCTTAAGGCGGTTCGTGCTGCCGTCACGATTCCCGTCATGCGAAAAGAGTTCATCATCGATCGCTACCAGATCCTGGAAGCACGCGTCGCGGGCGCGGATTGCGTCCTCTTGATCGCCGAGTGCCTGGATGATACGCAGCTGCATGATCTGTACGGCTATGCCCAGGAGCTGGGAATGCAGGCTCTGGTCGAAATCTATGAACCCGACAACCTTGATCGGGTCCTGAAACTCAACCCACCCATGCTGGGGATCAACAACCGCAACCTGAAAACATTCGTCACCAGCCTGGATCACTCCATTGAACTCAGCCCCCGTCTGCCGGAAGACTGTCTGTTGATCAGTGAGAGTGGCATTCGGAACCGCGACGACGTCCTGCGACTGCAGGAGGCCGGCGTGCGAGGCATTCTGGTAGGCGAAACACTCATGCGCTCACCGGAAATCGGCGACAAAGTCTGCGAACTGCTGGGGCGCTCAGCTTCCTGACGCAACGAATTTTCAATCAAAGTCAACCTGTTCACATAGCATAGAAGGATCAGCGATGTCAGATACCGAACAACAAGTGGAACACGTCATGGTCGTCCCCACACTCCTTTTCCACGAGGTCGGTCATTTTCAGGGATTCAACGATCAGGTCGAACCGTACATGAAAACCCTCTTCGACCCGAATTACATCAGCTTTCGCCCCCGCGACACGGTTGAAGAAGATCCCAGCTTCAAACAGCTGATTCCCTACTGCATTTTCCGGCACGAGGGGAAGATCTTCTACTATACCCGTGGCTCCAAAGGGGGAGAATCGCGTCTGCACAGTAAGCGGTCAATTGGCATCGGCGGCCATATTTCACTGGAAGACGACGCCAAAGCCGGTTCCACCTACCGCGAGGGGATGCAGCGGGAACTGGACGAAGAAGTCTCCATGGATACCACCTTCACGGAACGCTGTGTCGGACTGATTAATGACGACGAAACCGAGGTCGGAAAGGTCCACTTGGGAATAGTTCACATTTTTGACCTGGAGTTGCCCAAAGTTCTACCCCGTGAAGAGTCGATTATAGAGACAGGGTTTGACTCACCGGAAAAACTGTTACAAGAGTTAGATCAGTTCGAAACATGGTCACAGATCTGCCTCAAAGGCTTATTTGATCTAAATTAACTCAATTCGGCAGAATCTGCCGCTGAGAACCATGCTTCCGACCCAGGGATGACGAACTCATCCCTGACTGTCTCAGGCAACGCCAGACAGTCGCCGGTCAACCTGCAGATGGAACGCAGGTAGACAAGCGTAAACACAAGAGCAATGAAGTGACAAAGGAGTGTCTTCAAAATGAAAATCACGTTACGCGGATGGATCGTCGTGGGCTGTTTTCTGGCTGTCTTATCGGCCATGGCCATTCTGGGAGTTGGTGCTCACGCGCAGCAGCCTGCTGCCTCTAGTGCACCCGCTGAAAAAGCCAGCGGAGAAAAGCTCCCCGGCCAGATCTCAGAAGATCAGCTGGGCAACCTGCTGAAAGCCATGGGTCTGCAAGTTACCAAAACCAAGAAACGCTATGACTTTCAGTTCAAAGCCAATCAGAACAAAGAAGAATGGGAACTCTCCATGTCTGCTGTTCTGAGTGAAAATGGCGAATGGGTCTGGGTCATGGCCTGGCTGGATCCGCTGCCCCGCAGTGCTGCCGATGTTCCGCGGACCGCCATGTTGCGTCTGCTGTCTGACAACGACCGCATGGGCAACGGCAAATTCTTTGCTTACATCTCCAGCAACCGTCGGTTTGTTCTGCAGCGGGTGATCCCCAACCAGCACATGACCACCAAGAAATTCCATGAAATTCTGAGCGACCTGGGCAGCAGCGTCGTGCAGTACTATCCTCACTGGTCAACTGACAACTGGAAGCGTTCCAGCACGCCAGAACCACAGGGTACCGCACAGAAACCCGCCGCACAGCCTACCCAGTCGGCTTCAGGCGTTTCTAAATTCAACGCGACCCGTCAGAATTAATCATTCTGCATCAGCTGTCATTCAGGTTGATCCAATTTTGAAGATCCGCAGCAATCCTTGTCACACAGTCCGTGACAAGGATTGTTTTTGTTCGGACCGATTTCCGATCGCGCACTGCGACACTGCTTGATCGGATTGAGTTCGACCTGTTAAACTTTCTCTGCAGTGATATTTTCTGATAGTGAAAGAACAGTCCATGCGCGTGATTCGCTTTGAGCAATTTGGAGAACCGGCTGACGTCCTCAAAGTCTGTGAGTCGGAAGAACCGGTTGCCCGAGCGGGAGAAGTACTGGTCCGCATGCTGGCCAGTCCCGTCAATCCCTCTGACCTGCTCAACATCAGAGGCGGCTATTCCACGCGCCCTGCCCTACCCGCTGTGCCGGGCTTTGAAGGAGTTGGCATCGTAGAGGCCAGCGGCGGTGGCTTACGGGGAAGTATCCTCAAAGGCAAGCGGGTCGTTGTCCTGAATCGCCAGACAGGAAACTGGGCGGACAAAGTGGCCCTTTCCAGTCAGTTTGTGATTCCTGTCTCCGGGAAACTGACTGTAGACCAGGCGGCGACTTTTTTTGTCAATCCAGCCACCGCCTATGTCCTGGTCAAACAAGTACTCAAGATTCCTGCAGGAGAATGGCTGATCCAGACGGCAGCTGCATCCGCAGTCGGCAGAATGATCATTCGACTCGGACAGCTCGAAGGATTCAAAACACTCAACGTGGTTCGTCGCCAGGAACAGGCTGCGGAATTAAAAGCACTGGGAGCGCAACATGTCATTGTGTTTAATGCGGCACATGATGACGAGCGGATTCTGATAGACCAGATCAGAAAACTGACCGGGAAACAGACTCTCCGTTATGCCATTGATCCGGTAGGAGGGAAAACCGCTTCAGCTCTGGTCAAAGTTCTGGGGGAACGTTCCCGGCTGATAGTCTTCGGCTCACTGGACGACGCGCCGTTAAACTTCTTCTCGCGTGACCTGATTCGTACGGGCGCCAGTATCGAAGGATTCTGGCTCGCACGACATATGGAGAGTCTTTCACTCCCCGCTAAGATCAGACTCGTTTCAAAATTGACCGGATTGATCCGACAGGGAGTCCTGTCCACCGAAATCAGTGCCCGCTATCCTCTGGATCAAATCGTAGAAGCCGTCGGGGATGCCGAACGTCAGGGGACTTCTGGAAAAGTTCTGCTCACAATGCCCGCCGCCGATGGAAGCACTCGACATGATTGATCTCTGTTCCCATGCTCAATGATCTTCTTTTTTTAGCACTTGGGTTTGAGCTCATTCTGCTGTGCAACAGCGGTTTGACACTCACGCAAATACCTCAGCTCAATCGCCCTCTGGCTGCGCGGTTGATGCTGAAATCATCGTTGCCTTTAACGCTGATACTGCTCTCGGGCATCCTCCTGTTAATCGCAGTGGTTGACTCCACGCGACTCACAGACATCCATAGCTACCTGAATACAATCTCTCCCAGACCGGGCGCGTCAGGCAATCACTTACTGCCAGCACTGGGAATCCTGTTGACGTTATTCGGCTGCATCTTCCGCATGGGAGCCATTCCGATTCACTTTCGACAACAGGAACTCAGAACCGAAATTCCCTGCTGGATCTCCTCTACAACCTTACTGATCCCCCTCACTGCGGGCCTCAGTTTTCTGATCTTGATCGGTTCACAAATCGGCGTTGTCGAGTCTCCTTTGCTGGAACAGATTTTTTACTATTGCGCCCTGATCACACTAACCGTCTCATCCGGGCTCCTGCTCGTCGAAAAACAATTGCGCGGGCTGTTCGATCTGCTTCTCATCCAGACCACAGGCGTCTTTCTGGCGCTGCTGTCTGCTGTCTGCTGGAGGTGGAGACATGCCTCTGAGAATCCGGAGTCAGGCTCGATTCTGCAGGCGATCCAGGAATATGCACCGGAGCTCTTGTTCTCCTATCTCACTCTGGCAGGCCTGGCATTTCTGATTGATGCACTGGCACAGCAGGGCACAAAGATTCGCACGCCAGAACAATTGAGGGGGCTGTTTGCCGATCAGCGTCTGGCCGGTATCGCTGCGGTACTGCTGCTGCTAACCCTGGCCGGATTTCCTGCGCTGGCGGTGTTCCGACTGAAGTGGCAGACCTTGATCTTGCTGCTCGAAATCCATCAGCCCTCTATGACAGGCACAATGGCCACTCTGCACGCCGGCTATCTGGGTCTGGCGGTCGTTCTTGCCATCTCTTCCGCGTTGACTGCCTTTGTCTGTATCAGGTTACTGATCCAGGTCTGTTTGGCGCAGCCGCTGACGAGGCACAGACAGCGGTCGCATCGTGGCATGCTCATCGCCTGCTATTGTTGTCTCATTGGGTCTTTAATCTTCAGCGTGAAGGTAATGCTGAATATTCAGGGAGGATAACAGACAATATAGATGTCTGTTTAATTGTCGTCCGAGTCAACTTTGTAGACAAAGACATGTCCACAGTGAGGACACTCGACAGAACAACCCAGACGTCGGGACTGAAATTCCATTGATGTCAGTCTGCCCGATTCGTTCATTCCATATTTGAATTCAATTTTCTGGTCGCAGTCCGGGCAGACCACTTCCGTTTCCTTTGGCTCCATTTGCTCGCTTTCCAGGGTTCAACATCTGATTTAAAGGAGCAATCTATTTTTGCCCGGTGAGCATGTCAAAACGAACGATGCAGCTGAGATCAAATAATTGCCCAGATCAGGCGAAAGCCTCCTTATGAATCAGGAGTCGCGGATACAATGGGATTTTTGTCCAGATGTTTTGACGCTTCAAAGAGGAGACAAACTTGCACAAAAACAGCGGGGCGGCAGTTCCATGCAGGCAACCCCGTCCATCTCCATCTCTGTCCCTGAACGGGCTAGACGAAACTGCCGCCACCTGTATTCTGTGTATTGTTCAAGTCTGAAGTCATGAAATGATTCTAAATCAGGGGTGTGACAACTGTTTGGCACACCATGACATATTTTCAGGAATAAATCAAGAATCATCTTTCGCCCACAAACATCATTTCAGGGATTCTCCTCAGATGCTCCCGATAATCGATTCGCCGCAGACACACTTCGTTTCTTATGCCAAGCTGGAATGATTTGATCAGTCAGGGTAAGCTGAACGACGTGTCTTTTCCCCCGTCAGAATATTATAAATCAACTCAAAGGTGTGCCGTGCGAGTCGTTACTTTAGGTGAGGTCATGTTGAGGTTGGCGCCTCAAAATCATTTGCGGGTCAGGCAGTCCATCCCAGGCCTTCTGGAATCAACCTTTGGTGGCGGTGAACTGAATGTCGCCATCTCCGTCGCTTTCCAGGGAGGTACATCTGCTTTTGCCACCGCCTCCCCGGACAATCCAATTACGGATGCCCTCGTACAGGAGATGCAGAAACTGGGCGTCGATTCCAGCCTGATTCACCGGACGTCTCAAGGGCGGTTCGGGATCTACTTTGTGGAAACGGGAGCCAACCAGCGTGGAGGCACTGTCACCTATGATCGTGAATTCAGCTCCATCGCCCAGGCTACAGAAGAAACATTTGACTGGGACCGGGTATTTGAAGGAGCAACCTGGTTTCATATCACTGGAATTACGCCCGCCATCAGTGAATCTGCGGCTCGTCTCACCGAAAGAGCCTTACAGGAAGCCCGCAAACGGAACATCACGGTCTCCTGTGATCTCAACTTTCGCAAAAAACTCTGGAACTGGAAACCAGGTACGGCCCCGGTTGAACTGGCCAAGGCCACAATGCAGTCACTGGCTCCCTTGATCGATGTAATCATCGCGAACGAAGAAGATGCAGATCTCTCGCTGGGGATCAGGGCTCCTGAAACCGATGTGGAATCCGGCTCACTCAACATTGAAGGTTATATCGCCGTCGCGAAAGAGATCACGACTCAATACCCCAATGTCAAACAGGTTGCGATTACTCTGCGGGAAAGTATCTCTGCCAGCCACAATAACTGGGGAGCGATGCTCTACGATCAAAGCCAACAGCGGGCTGAGTTTGCTCCCTGTGACACAGAGGGAAATTATTCCAGCTATGAGATCCGAAATATTGTCGATCGCGTCGGAGCCGGCGATTCATTCGCGGGTGCCCTGATCTTTGCGTTGAACACACCGGAACTGTCTGCACCGGAAACCGCCATTCGCTATGCAGTCGCCGCGAGTTGCCTGAAACACAGTATCCAAGGTGATTTTAACTATTCGACACGATCAGAAATTGAAGCGTTAATGCGCGGCGGTGGATCGGGACGCGTACAGCGTTAAGGGCCTGATTTATCAACTCGAAGGTTACAGAGGAGGCGGACAGCATGAACCGCAGTTCGGGACGCCGTACGCGTCTGGAGACTCGCCTGAACGCGCTCCAGACTCCTCTGTTTCTAATCGACGCGACTCGGGTCATCCTGTTCTTCAATCAGGGCTGTGAGCGCATTGTAGAGTGGCCAGCAGAAGAAATATTGGGACAGACCTGTGATTATGCAGTCGATACTGATCCAGAAGAGTGTGAGTCCGTCTGCAATCTGCTCTGCCCCCCTCCCGAAGTGTTTGAAGGGACGCGGAGTGAAGTTCCCCGTTACCTGCTGACCCGCAGTGGTAAAACCATTCCCTGCGTGATTCGCTACACTCCGCTGCTGGATGATCAGAACCGAACCCGTCTGGTACTGGGTACAATCGATCCCATTGATGAGCCTCACAAACTCCGCTCTGCAACTGCCTCCCAACAGTTGCATGCTGAACTGGCCGCGCTGCGCCTGTCGCTCCGAAATCGCTTTCGCTTTTCCACGGTCATAGCCAGAAATCCCGCCATGCAGCGCGTGCTGCGACAACTCGAACTCGCATCTCATACCAGGGAGCCCGTCCATTTCCAGGGAGAAGTCGGAACCGGTAAGGAACATCTGGCCCGTGCCCTGCACTTTGAAAGTGAGCAGCGCCGTAAAATCTTTGTTCCCTTAAACTGTAAAAAGCTGCCTCCCCGCGAACTGAAACAGACCGTTAAGAAAGTCTTCGAAAAGGATCTGGATGAATCCATGCCCCTCGAACCGGGGGTGCTCTTCCTGGATGAAGTCGATCATCTCTCGCGCGATATCCAGGAAATCATCCTTGAGAACTTTCAGACGAAATCCCAGGCTCAGACAGTCCGCCTGATGACAGCCTGTTCCTCTCCCCTGAATGAACTTTTCGAACAGGAACAACTGCTCCCCGAGTTTTTCTTTCTGATCAGCACACTGCAGATTCAAGTGCCTGCCCTCCGGGAACGGAGAGAAGATCTCGATCTGCTGGCGCAGCATTTTCTGGAGAATGAAAATCGCTACCAGCAGAAACAGGTTAGTGGATTTGCACCGGGAGTACTTTCACTGTTCCACGACTACTTCTGGCCTGCCAACCTGGACGAACTGGCACAGGTAATTCAGTCAGCCTTTCAGTCGACTCCGGAAACCCTGATCACCCGGGACTCACTTCCCCTGCGCCTGTTAACGGGGATGGATGCCCGCTCGCTGGGACCGGCCCTGCCCCCTCTCATCAAACCGCTGGAACAGACTCTGCAGGAAGTAGAGAAAGATCAGATCCAGCAGGCACTCGAGCAGACAAAACATAATCGTACGGAAGCGGCCCGCTTGCTCGGTTTGACCAGGGCAAAACTGTACCGACGCATCGAAGCCCTGGGAATCCCCCTCGATCCTGACGCGTGAGTTCCTGTCCGACGCGAAATTCGCTTAAAAACAGGCAATCTGCGCAAAGTGGCTACCGGTTATTCTGAAATCACGCCTCCTGCAGAAATTGGGATTTGCGCAGATGCGAACATCATTACAATTCCCTCAGCCACTACCCGTCTGGTCAAGATCCTGCAGGAGTAATCGATTGAAAATCAAGAGTCCCGCTCTGTTGAGCCTGGTTAATAATCTGGTCGTCTTCGTCTTACGTATGATAACCAAAACAACGCGTTTTGAATTTGTTGATGATGGTCTGAAACGTTGTCCCTTTGCTGATACGGGATCGGTACGTTTCCTGTACAGCGTCTGGCACGATTCTGTCATTCCGCCTATCTTTGGTGCCCGTGGCCATCAGTCGGTCGCCTTAATCAGCCAGCATCGGGATGCAGATACAATCGAAGCCATGCTCAAAGCAGCAGGCATGGGCGCCATTCGAGGCTCTACTTCAAGGGGCGGTGCCTCTGCAGTCAAGAAGTTACTCACAGAGGCTGAAGGAAAGCATATCGTCATCACCCCTGATGGACCTCGAGGCCCGCATCACAAAATGAAAGCAGGAATCGTTTTCCTGGCATCTCATTCCGGACGTCCCGTGGTTCCCACCGCATTTACAGCCTCCCGGTATTGGGAATTAAAGGGTAGCTGGACCAATATCTTAATCCCTAAACCGTTCTGCAAAATCTACTTCTTGATCGGACACCCGATCCACATCCCGGAAAACCTGTCCCGCGAGGAACTGAAATACTATACAGAGCTCGTGCAGGAAAAAATGGATGATCTCGAGCGCAAGACTAAGCTGGTGCACACAGAAAAAGTTTCACTGGCAGACGAATCCACGCCCCTGAAAAAAGCTGCCTGAATCAGGCATAATGAGAATCTGGGCAAAGTTTTTTGCCCTTTTCTGCCGGTTTCAAAGTGACAAAATTGCATTCGCTCACCCCAGCGGTATAACATGTCGAATTGCTCCGGGCGATCTCAAGTCGGGCGATCTCAAATCGCATAACGCGCCCATTCGATTTCGGTTATTGATCTATGTCACTCAAAGTTACCAACATTCGTCTCCCCGTCGAGATTCCCGAGGAAGAACTGGCTCACGAGCTGGCTCTGAAACTCGGAGTCGGCGACGATGACCTGCAGAGTTTTCGGATTCTGAGAAAGAGTCTGGATGCCCGCTCGCGCCATGACCTGTGCTTTGTGTATTCTGCCGAGGTCAATGTCGCCGACGAAGCAAGCCTGCTGAAACATCTCCGCGAAGATCTTTCCGTTCAGGCATTTACCGAAAGCACCTTTTTCGACCCGGAGAACGGATCGACTCCCCTGGAAGAGCGGCCTGTCGTCGTCGGCTCAGGTCCTGCAGGACTCCTGGCAGGTTACTATCTGGCGTGTAAGGGATATCGACCACTGATCATTGAACGTGGGTTTCCCGTAAAAGAGCGCGTCCCCGAAATCAGGCGATTCGATAAGGGAGCCGACTTCCATCACGAAAACAACTACCTCTTCGGTGAAGGAGGCGCGGGCTGTTTCAGTGATGGCAAGCTGACCTGCCGTTTGACGGGACCAGACGTGCAATGGGTTCTGGAGCGGTTTGTTGAGTGTGGTGCGCGGCCCTCAATTGTCTACGAACATCGCCCCCACCTGGGCAGCAACAAGCTTCCCATGATCTGTCGAAACTTCCGCCGCAAGATTGACGCCCTGGGAGGCGAGTTCCGTTTCGAATGTCGGCTGGAAGACATTGATGTCAAGGATGGTCAGGTGCAGGGCATCATGACCTCTTCCGGGTACATCAAAACCGGACAGGTCATTCTCGGCATCGGCCACAGTGCCCGCGACACATACCAGATGCTCTATGATCTGGGCGTTCCCCTGTTCCGTAAAGCGTTTCAACTGGGCCTGCGCATCGAACAGCCGCAGGAACAGGTCAATGAGCACAAGTACGGTCGAGACGAATATCTGTCTCTCCTGGGCGCGGCCGACTATACCATGATCACCAAAGGCAAACGTGATCTGTATACCTTCTGCATGTGCGCCGGGGGAATTGTGATGCCCAGTGTCTCGGAACCGGGTATGTTCTGCACCAACGGCATGAGCAATTCACGGCATGACACCGGGTTTGCCAACAGTGGGATCATGACCACGATTTATCCGGAAGAATTCGGTAGCGAACACCCCCTGGCCGGCGTTGAGCTGCAACGAAAGTACGAAGCGGCCGCTTATCAGATTGGACAGCAAAACTACTACTGTCCGATTCAGCGCGCTGAAGATTTTCTCAATCACAAACAAACTGATGCCAGCTTTCAATACGCGGGTACCTATCGTCGCGGCGTTGTCCCCACCGACCTGCATCAGGTGCTGCCTCCGCTGGTACTTAACCAGATTGAGAACGGACTGCCTGTGATGGATAAAAAATGGCGCGGTCTGTTTCTGAAAAATGCGGTGCTGGTTGGCCCTGAGATGCGCGGCAGCTCGCCCGTTCGCATTGACCGCGATCGCGATACCTGTCAGGCACCAGGATTCAAAGGGCTCTATCCCGTAGGAGAGGGGGCCGGCTATGCAGGGGGCATCGTCTCAGCCGCCGTCGATGGTTTACTAAGTGCCCGCAAACTGGTTGAGGAGTTCTCACCTCTCACCGCGCCCGTCAACTGAAGTGATTCAGTTCCCGTCGATAATTCCTTCAATCGAATTTTCGATGGCTTCCAGGTATTCATCCAGTTTTGTGAACAGTTCCTGGGTAAATTGATCGCTCTTCAGCAAATCAGCTGCCTGGTTACGGACACTGATATCTTCTATCCGACGTTTTTCCACGCCTTCCGGTAGCACACGAACCATACGGATTAATTGCTGATTTTTCGGGAGGAATCCCAGCTCCAGATGATCTGCGAGTTCTGCAGTCAGACGTTCCGTATCGGAAAACATCTCCCGCAAGGTGAGTTGGCTCAGGTCGCGCTTCACAATTCCCATCTCCCTTCCAAAGATCAAAGAATACTGATATTAGACAGGCTGAGTCAGGAAAGGGTCAAGAGTATTTTAAGTTCAGCTTTGATTAAGATTGAATCAATCAACGCTGCTGTTCATGCAGGCGCTGAACAAACCGCTGAAGCAGGCATTACCGTGCCAGCAGACGTGTCAGATGCGACCAGATTTCAGTGCCAATGTCGTCAATGGAACGCTGCTGGCCTTCCTGCAGACATTCGATTTTGTCCCAGTGCTCGTTCGCCTCTGCGAGTTGCAGATAAACATCTCGGACCTGGGCCAGATAGGATTGATCCGACTCATGCAGATCAGTGACCTGATCGGTATAAGACCGCGCCTGCTTTTCTGCCACCATTTTCTGTGCATAATCGGCAGGCAGATCCAGCAGGATTGCCTGATCCAGACGAGGCATCTGGTAGATCACGTATTCAATCTGCTCAATCCAGTAAATAAATTCGATGCGTTCATCCCCGGAAAGTTTGGCCCCCTGGTGGGCAATATTGGATGGAATGTAGCGATCAAAGATGACTACCTCGCTGTCCTCTATCGTCTTCTGGATAAACCCGCGTGATTCAAAACGGTCACCCGCATATAGCAATGATGCGAGGAAAGGATGGACTGCATCTAATGCTCCGAAGCGGCCGTTCAGAAAATCGCCAATCGATTTCCCGAACAGGGTCTCAGAGTATCGTGGAAAACCAATCAGACTCGAGCTGATGCCCTCTGCCTGACACTTTTCATGCAGACGTGCGGCCTGAGTCCCTTTTCCCGAACCATCGATGCCTTCAATCGCAATTAATACGGCCACTCAACTTCTTTCTTTTCAATCGGATCGGACAGGGATATTACCAGCCAGTATGACTGCAGCAACAAAGCTCTGTCTGTCACAATGAATCAGATGCGGTCAGCTTCGAGGTACTCACGGTGATCCTGAGTACCACGGGCGATCACAAACTTACCAAGATCCGCACTGGAGCCCGGGCAAACCACAGGGGCATACCAGCGATCGGTACCTCGCACCCAGCCGGGACGCTCTTCGCATTCACGTTCTACCAGAACTTCCAGTTCCTGATCAATGAGTGTGCGATAAAATTTTTGTGCTAAATCCCGTTCCAGTTCCGCGAGTTGCTGGCAACGTTCCTGCCGCACTTCGGCAGGGACCTGATCCTCATAGGTGGCAGCAGGTGTCCCTTTGCGGGCACTGAAAGGGAAGACGTGGATCTTCATGAACTCAGCGTCTTCACAGGCACGCAGTGTTTCTGCAAATTCTTCATCGGTTTCACCGGGAAAGCCGACAATCACATCAGTCGTAAAGGAAGGATGATTCAGTCGTTCCCGCATCATCTGCAGTTTTTCCAGAAACCGACTCACGTAGTAGCGGCGTTTCATACGTCTCAGAACGGTATCGGAACCACTCTGCAGTGAAGGATGAAACTGGGGACAGAGGTGTTCACAGTCAGCGGCTGCAGAAATAAAATCATCGTGGATTTCAGCAGCCTCAACACTCGAGAGCCGCATCCGCCAGTCGCCGGGAATCTGGTCCAGCTTGCGAAACAGATGCCAGAGTCGGAAGGGCGCCTTACCCGATTTGCCTCGCGTCGTATCCACACCAAAGTGGCCGACGTGAATTCCCGTCAGCACGATTTCCTTGAAACCGTTTCCGACCAGCCGCCGGACTTCCTCTTCGATATCCTCCGGGGAACGACTCTGCAGTCCGGGACGTACCTGGGGAATGATGCAATACGTACACCGCAGGATACAACCATCCTGCACCTTCACATAAGCCCGTTTGCGACCTTCGAACTCGGAGATGCCGGTCGGCATGTCGACAATCCCGTGACGTTCCAGGATATCGGGAAGCTCACGTTTATCCGTAACGACTTCAAATACACCCGGCAATTCGGAAACGGTCTTCGGATCTCGGGTGGCATAACAGCCCATCACGAGAATCTTGGTACCGGGATTATTTTTAGAGAGCTGACGAATCAGCTTGCGCCCCTTCGAGTCGCCCGTCGCGGTGACGGTGCAGGTATTTACAACACACAGGTCGGCCGTTTCATTCTCGCCTGCTTCGCGATAACCGTTCTTCTCCAGCGCCTCTTTTACGAGTTGGGTCTCATACTGATTTACTTTACAGCCCAGCGTGACGAGCTGGCATGTCTTCTCTGCTGGAGGCGTTTCGAGTCTGGTGAGTGTCATGGTATTGCGACTGTGTTTGTTAACGGTTTGTTGCGGATGTCGATGCGGTGTCAGACAGCCGGGAATAGAATCATCTGAGGAAGCGGAAAACGGGTTTCAACAGGAAAACAGGGTAGCTGCACATCTGGAAAGATTTTCCGGCTTTCACTCTGGAAATCATTCAACACTGGTCGCATAGTATAATCAGAGTTCTGACAGACTTCGAGCGGCAATAGAAGTTTGTCTCTCCTGATTGACACATTTTTGCATCCCAGATTAGACCCCGAGGGCAGAACATGCTGTTGAAACTTATTAAGTGTAAACCACTATTAAATAACGTGTTGTGCATCTTAATCTCCAGTTTAATCCTCTTCAGCCCTCAAGCGGGTCGCGCAGCGGAACCTGCTGCCCCTACCGACGAAAAAGTATATGAACAGGCAGTAGTCGCCGCCGATCATCCCCTGGCGAGTGCCGCCGGGCTCGCCATTCTCAAAGCAGGCGGCAACGTCGTCGACGCCGCTGTGGCCACATCCTTCGCTCTGACTGTTCTCCGCCCGGCCAGCTGTGGTCTGGGGGGCGGCGGTTTCATGGTAATCTGGAATGCCAAAGATCAAAAGGCAACTGTGATCGACTACAGAGAACGGGCTCCCGCAGCTGCCACGCCTGATATGTACGCCGAGCTGCCAGGAACTGACAAACAGCGTCAGCTGGCCAGCCGCCAGGGACCTCTGGCAGTCGCAGTCCCCTGCACTGTCGCCGGATTGAGTTATGCTGTCAAAGAATACGGAACACTGGATCTGAAAACAGTGATGCTCCCCGCGATTCAACTGGCCCGACGTGGGGTTCCAATCAACGAACATATGCGTTCTGTCCAGAAAGGCATGCTGGCCCGTATCAAAAACGGAACCCTCAATCCGGATGAATTCAAGACGCTGGTCGATGACTACCTGAATCACGGCAAACCCTGGAAAGAAGATGCCCGTTTTTTCAGTCCGCAATTGAAGACTCTGGAACTCATCGCCGAATACGGGCATGACGGCTTTTATCGAGGGGCTGTCGCTGAAGCGATGGTTGCCGCCTGTGGTAAATCGGCCGGCGGGATCCTGACGCTGGAAGACCTGAAAGCAACCCAACCCATTATTCGCAAACCACTGTCGACCAACTTCGATGGCTATCAGATTCTGACGATGCCCCCTCCGTCGAGCGGAGGGATCGCCATCATCGAATCCTTCAATATGATCAAAGCGCTCGAGCAGCAGACACTAAAACACCCCTTCGGGAAACTGAAGTTCCACTCCCCGGAGGAAATTCACCTGCTGACGGAAGTCATGAAACATGCTTTTGCCGACCGAGCAGAGTACCTGGGTGATGCCGACTTTGTCCCCGTTCCCATCGAACGGCTGACCAGCGGCACCTATGCCAGCGAACTGGCTCGTCGTATTGATCCGCAGCAGACAAAATCCATGAAAGATTACGGCCGCTACATTCCGCCCCAGGATGGAGGGACCAGCCATTTCTCAGTGATGGATGCCCAGGGAAACGCGGTCGCCTGCACCGAAACGATCAACCTGACCTTCGGCAGTTATGTCGTCATTCCCAAATACGGAATCGTCATGAACAATGAGATGGACGATTTCGCTGCCATCTCCGGCAAACCGAATGCCTTTGGTTTGATTCAGGGAAAAGCCAACGAAATCGAACCCGGCAAGAAACCGCTTTCGAGCATGTCCCCCACGATCGCCGTCAAAGATGGAAAAGCGGTCTTTTCCGCTGGTGCCTCCGGTGGCCCGCGCATCATCTCCAGCACACTGCAAGTGCTGTTGAACATGATTGTGTTCGGCATGACGCCGACTCAAGCCGTTGATGCGCCACGCATCCACCATCAATGGGTTCCCGAAGATCTCCTTCTGGAACCTGAGCTGTTTGGTGAGGTGGGTGAAAAGCTCAAAGGGTTTGGACACTCTACGAAAAAGAGCTCCAGTCTAGCCGCCTCCCAGGCCGTTTCCCGTCAGTCAGATGGCCTGCGGGGACACAGTGACCCACGTAAACACGGCGCTGCTGCCGGGTATTAAAGACCTCTAGAAAAAGCGGATTACTTACCGGCTAATTTCTTTTCGATCTTAGTCTGGGTACGCAGCAGCTGCTCTTTCACCACATCATTCTCTTCGGTTTCTGCACGCTCCTGCAGCGCAGCAATTGCTTCTGCAGTTCCAACCGACTGCAGAATATTACAGGCCTCGATGCGCAGTGAAGAATCGGGATCATTCAAGAGTTGAAGCACCGGCTTTTCGGCGATTTCCCCCATGATCTGCAGGGCTCTTCGAGCATCCCTCCGGTCTTCCCGATCGGACAGTCGGCCCACAAGGACTTCAGCCATGGTCTGCGAATGAATATTCGGTAGCAGTTTGATAATTTTCTCTCGGACTAGAAAATCTTTTTCTTGTTCCAGCAGTTCTGCAAATTCACGTGTGGCACCATCCGTGTACCAGACTGCCATCGCATTCACATGCTCGGGCATCCGGAAACCTTCCTTGGCCAGAGGCAGAGTTGCGGCGAGAATTGACGACACTCGCTGCAGGTCCTGGGGATCAGGATCCATTTTGGCCAGTTTTTTACAGGCGGTGTCATGGGCGAACGAACTGGTCCCCGCAATCACACGCAGCGCCCAGTCGATTGTCTCTTCGCCTGGTCTGGGTTTTAAATCGCGGTCCGTGCCGACTTCACTTTTGGGAATTACGGTTTTCTCAGGTGCGCTACCAATCGTCGGTACATTTCCATTGGCTTGCATGTTTTTCAGCGACTCAGAATTCGCAGAAACTTTGAAGTCTGAATTCATTCCAGTATTTCCGGCCTGGACGTTCTGCGCGAGTACCTTCAGTTGAGGTAATTCTGTATCGACAGTGATGATTCGTTTTTGAATGTCGATCTCTTTGATCGCCCCACATTTCAACTTCTGAGCAAATGCAAACAGATCTGCAGGAGCTGGCCGCATAATCAACACCAGTTGCTTATCAATCAGGTGTTGTTCCAGTTGAATTGGCTTCGCACTGCCAGGCTGCTGATTTCCCACAACCGGAGCAAGCGTTTGTATAATCAAGGGCATCGCTTCGGGCATGTTATCACTAATGCCGCGCACGATCACAGCGACTCC
Source organism: Gimesia chilikensis (assembly GCF_008329715.1). Classification (GTDB taxonomy): domain Bacteria; phylum Planctomycetota; class Planctomycetia; order Planctomycetales; family Planctomycetaceae; genus Gimesia; species Gimesia chilikensis. The sequence continues at coordinate 561,683 of NZ_VTSR01000005.1, forward strand.
CGGATTCTGTGCATCGAGGGTGTACTTACTCGTCTCTGCGATGAGATCAACCTGGGAAGAGCCCGTTCCGGAAGCGGGTGACTGCGCTCCCGGTTGCATCGTTGTCGTTTCTGACTTTGAGCTTGTTACCTGCGTCCCATTTCTCTCATCGCTCGACAATGCGTTACTCGATGTCGACCTTGGAGGCGACTGTTGTACAGAACGGGAGCGTGACGAGGAAGTGCTCTTATTACTCGAAGGCGCAAATGGATTGGAACTCACGCGCCGCTGCTCAGGCGAATTGGAACTGCCGCATCCACTGAAGCACAGTGTTCCGGTGAGAAGTACTACCAGTAAAGTTGTTTTCTGAGTTGTAACCAGCATGGCGTATCGGTTCTGTTGATGAGGAAGGTGCCTGCTAAGTACGTGTGACAATTACTGAATGATCAATTGTACTTCACGCACAGGAGGGAGTGACACAAAAATGTGTAATAAATATAGACGTATTAACACAGCGCATGACGCATCTCGTGTCAGATGTATACACCATACCCCAAATTGGACGTATGTGCAACAGCCGTTTGCCTCTCCATTCCCCCAAATCTTCGCCAATTATTAATAAACCGGGTATTATCCCCAATATTGAGCCATTTTGGCCCGCAGAAATGCCACGCTTTCCTGGAGTTCTTCCATCCCGTTGACGCCATCTTCGATGCTGATCCAGCTGTCGAATCCAACTTCTTTTAACTGTGAGAAGATCTCGTCGTAATCATTCAGCCCCTTGCCGATCACACCATGGCTGAGACGACTGGCATATCCCAGGCTGTTTTCTTCTTTGCGCAGGTCCTCAATGGTCCCTTCAATCAGATAACGATCGCTGGCGTGCATCGTAACGACCCGCTCCTTGATCCGTGCCAGGAGTTCCAGTGGATCCTCTCCCGCCAGAATCGTGTTGCTCGGATCATAGTTGACCCCGAAGTAGGGAGAATCAATCCGAGACACCAGATCGCAGAAGACATCCGCCATCTGAGCAAATTCCGGATAGTCCCAGTAATTGTCTTTGTAGTGATTCTCAATGATCAGGGTGAGCCCAAGCTGCTCTGCCAGCGGCAGGCAGGCTTCGATGGAAGAGACCGTATACTGGATGCCCTCTTCCCGGGAAACTTCGGGGCGTCTCTGCCCGGATAGGACTCGACAATATTTTCCCCCCAATGCAGCCGTCATTTCCATCCAGAATTTTTCATGCTCGACCTGCTCTTTACGAAATGCTTCATCAGGATGAGTAAAGTCCGGCGAGCAGCACATCATGGGAATTTCCAATCCCTGATCCGTTGCCATCTTTTTGGCTTCCGGCCAGAAATTCTGATCCTTCATCTCCAGGAAACCGGCATAGAATTCAAGTCCATCAATATCGAGTGTCGCTGCCAGTTCAATCCACTGCTGGAGTGTCATTTCACCGGACAGACACAGTTCATCCATAAAGGCTTTAGGAAACGCGGCTAGTTTGGGCATCGAAGGTTCCAGTTTTTATATTCAACGTTGCAGGAAATGTTTTACATTAGCAGGGTGCTCAACATCAGGGCGTGAGAACCGCTTTGACGATCTCGCCAGAGTGCATCGTCTCGAAAGCAGTATGCCAGTCACTCAGAGACCAGGTACCACCGATAATCGGATCGATGTTCAATTGCCCGGTCGTTAATAACCGAATCACCCGCTCCCAGATCGGCCAGTTATGGCTGAAGCTGCCTTGCAGGCGAATATTCTTCTGTACGAGAGGATCCAGCGAGAAGCCCAGAGGTTGAGGCCCCCAGCCCACCTTACTGATCCAGCCCCCAGGACGAACGATCTCCAGTGACTTCTTCAATGTCACTGACACGCCGGCAGCATCGACCACACCATTCACGCCAAGACCATCTACCGCCAGGCTCCAATCATCCAGACCGGCAATGATCGGTTCACAGCCATACTCGCGAGCAGCGATTTCCAGACGGCCCTGATCCCGTTCCAGACCAACAACTGCAACTTCCGCTCCCTGCAGGCGAGCCATTGCAGCACACAGCAAACCAATGGGCCCCGGCCCGAACACGACGACCCGATCACCCGGTTGAATATCTCCATTCATGACGACTGCATTAAAGGCCACGCAGCAAGGTTCCGTGAGAGCCGCTTTTTCCAGAGGCAGACTGTCAGGCACATGATGCAGACAACGTGCCGGCACCCGGACAAAACTGGTCATGGCACCATTCACACCGTAGCCGAAGCCTTTTCGAGTCGGATCCAGATTGTAGCGTCCCTCGCGAGAGAGCGGATTGTCGGGATCGATGATGGCCGCTGTTTCACTGACGACGCGATCTCCGATCGACCAGTTACGAACCAGTTCACCCGTCCTGGAAATCGTACCAGCAAATTCATGCCCCAGCACAACGGGATAGTTGACCGGCCAACTATGGTCTGCCGTCCATTGATGCAGGTCACTGCCACAGACACCCACGGCTGCCACTTCCAACAGCACTTCATCCGGTCCAATCTCGGGAACCGGAATCTCCTGTAATTCAACCGAGTCTGCCTCGGGAGCATAATTCACGACTGCCGTCTGCATTGATTCCACCTGACTCATTTCTGACCTCCAATCGCAACATCACCGTAAGCGTGTACTTTTTCACAAATCAGCCGCAGTGAATCTTCCAGATCTCCACTGGCGGTCTTAAAGGAATCGGCATCAATGGTCAGCGGTGCTCCCAGTACGACCAGCGGCGCCCCATATTCGGGAGTGCGAATCGCCTGTTCGAGCGAAAGCCCACCCACAGCCTGCACGGGAATGCTGACAGCTTCGACGACTTCTTTTAATTGATCCAGGGGACTGGGCATCCGCTCGCCACGGGCAGCGATTCCCCGACGTTCATCATAGCCGACATGATGAATCACATAGTCGCATCCCAGGTCTTCCAGTTTTTTCGCGGCAGAGACCATGTCATCTGCGAGATTATCTCCCATGACTTCGACGCCATGATCTTTCCCGGCCTTGACCACGCAATGAATCGTTTCTGCATGTGCCCGTGACATCACAACAACGTGCGTCGCACCTGCCTTGGCCATCATTTCCGCTTCCAGGTAACCACCATCCATGGTCTTGAGATCCGCCACGATCGGAGTTTCCGGAAACGCTTTCCGCAACTCCCTGACACAGTTCAAACCCTCTGCCAGAATCAGGGGAGTGCCGGCTTCCAGCCAGTCCACTCCTGCCCGCATCGCCATCGCTGCCGTTTCGAGCGCCTCTTCAATATTGGTCAGATCCAGTGAAATCTGTACGATCGGCTTCATAAATTCATTTCACTTTCTGTGTCTGTAGCGGTAAGCGTCTTAAAAAAAGATGATCTGTTCATCTCTGTAAATCACTTCAAAGTAGACTCGATTTCATCCTAACCAAAGGATTTCAGAAATGCGACTGCTGAGGCTCCGATCCGGAACAGAGCCTCTTATTCCGGGCGGACCTGCTCTCCAGAACGCTCCCCAAATCCAAGCCACAGGCCCCAGAATAAACATGGCATTACGTACACATTCATTTTAGATGATCTCCGCACATCCCACCAGAAGTCTTCGTAAACGTTAAAGTTTAACACCCAAGAGCCCGGCAGTGTGGAATTTGACGGTTTTGAGGTAAATTCTGATCTTCCGGATTCCGATTCGATTAATGGCGTGCTCTGTACGCAAAGGAAAACTGTTTGACTCTGGATGATTGACAGGACAGCCAGAAATGCCTGCTGAAACTATCGATGACTATCAGGTGCAGCACCATCTGAACGAACATCACTCCTCGCTCGGTTTCCGGGCGCTGGTCATATTAATGATTGCACTGGTCGGGGGCGTCAGTTGCGCTCAATGGGTCAGAGGACTCCGCGTTGACAGTTACGTCGGCTCGCTTCAAGCCCCGAAAACGATCGTCACTGCGCGAACCGATGCGGTGATCCAGAAAATGCATGTCACAGAAGGACAGACAGTAGACAGCGAGGATATTGTTGTAACACTCTTTGATCGCTCGCTCGAAAAAACCTGGCAGGTCAAACAACAGCAGTTAGCGGCTCTGGAAGCAGAGTTGGAACAGTCCCAGGCAAAAACTGAAGTTGAACTGGCGTTACGCAATAAAGAAATCGAGTCCGAAGTCTTCCAGGCCAAACTCAAATCATCTCAGTACCTCAAAGAGCAGTACATTCATCAGATTACCAATTTGGCCTGGCAGGACTTCCTGCAGGATTACGATTCGATCTCCAGTAGTGGCTCGAACGAAGAAGTATTTCGCTCACTGGTTTATGAAAGCCGTCTTCCTGATGAGAATCGGATCACCGCCATGCTGCGACAGGAATCTGCTCGTAACTCGGCCGAAGTGTTTGCAGCGCGTGTCAAACTCTGTGAAGAACAGATGGCCGAATTAAAAGCACTGCAAAGAAAACTTCCTCAGCAGATTCGCCTGGCGATGGGAGTCGAAGTGATCAAGAATCGACTCGAACAGGTGAAAAACGAGTTGAAACAACTCGAAACCCAGCGCGAAGACCTGCAGCTCAAAGCTGGTCGCTACGGCACCGTCGGCATGCTTGAAAAAGAAGTCGGCGATACCATCCAGAAGGGGGCTCCTATCGTTGAACTGTTCGATAAAGACCACCCCTATCTGCTGGTTGAAGTCCCCTCTCGCAAGATCAGCCTGTTTGAAGAAGGGACTCAGGTCAAAATTCTTTTCTCGGGAGATCTCAAGGGGAAGGGCGTTGTTCGGAAAATCTCAGAGCAGGCCGTTCGTAAAACCGGTTCCAACGAAAGTCTGATTCTGGTACATGTCGAGCCGGCAGGTCCACTCTGGCCTGAACTGCCTATGGGAACAACCGTCGACATCTCCCTGGAGAAATAATCGACCCAGGCTGCAGAATCGGAATTTCATTCCAGATGCAGTGAAATCCTAACCTCAGATAAAGCCATGCCTTGCGTCAGATGCGCTGCAGTTGAGTGAATTTCGGCTTGCATTCCAAACAAAAAGACTACAATATTTGTCCATTCCAGTGATTCTTGTCAGGAGTAACTTTTCACTGGAGCCTGATCTTTTCTCTCTCACATGCTTGGGGAAACCACCACAGGCGCCCCCTTTTCCGTGAGAGATTTTCAGGTACGTTCTTTAACAAATCGGGTCGTGCGGCTGCAGGAAGCTGGTTCGCCGAGTTTCATTCTCAAACCATTTGTAGTGAGGAGAAGACCGTTGGGTAATTCAGCTACCATTCCTTTTTCAGCACATCAGACAGATCAGTTATCAGTCGATGCGATTGAGGAGATTAAGCTGCGCACCTGGGCACGAAAGAACTACACCGAAGTATCGCAGCGCGACGATCTCTGGCACCCTGTCATCCTGGACGAAATGCTTCGCATTGACCAGGAGTAACTCTGAATCTTCTGGAGCGTCTGGCTCAGTATTCCTTCAGTATCGGAAGAATCTCTGTCTGGCGCTCCCCGGCTGTAACATGGACTTTGCAGGCTTCATCTACAAAGACATTGATCTCACTGCGTACCCCGAACTCGGGTAGATAGATTCCCGGCTCGATCGAAAAGCAGGTCTGAGGCAGGATGAGCCGTTCCTCATGAGTTTCCAGGTTATCCATGTTGGCACCATTCCCGTGGGTCTCCTGTCCAATGCTGTGACCAGTGCGGTGCACGAAGTACTCGCCATACCCCGCTGCTTCGATGACATCGCGACAGGCCTGATCCACTTCCCAGCCTTGAAGTGGCTTACCAGAAGCAAAAGCTTCTTCCACTATGGTAATGCCGGCATCACGTGCTTCCGCCACGATCTGAAAGATCTTCGAGTACGCTTCCGGAACTTCAGTTCCTGCAAAGCCAACGCGGGTCATGTCACTGTAAACACCACGGGGGACATCACACTTGGCCCACAGGTCAACCAGAACAAAATCCCCTTCACGGATCGCCGTATCTGTGCCGGTACCCGTTTCATAATGTGGATTTCCACTGTGTGCTTCACGCGCTACAATCGGAGGGTGATACGTCGTCAGGCCCGTCTCTTCAAAGTGTGCCATGATCACATCACAGACGGCCTGTTCTTCGATACTCCCATGCTCGCGAATCTGACGGGCGATGAATGACCAGGCAACCTCAAACGCTTTGTCGGTACTGACGCCTGCACGCTGATGCAGTTCCCATTGCTCCTGATCCCAGACCGCTTCAAACAGTTGCACCAGATCTCCAGAGGGCACTATGGAGTCGACCGATTCGCGCACCAGTTCCACCGTTCCAGCATCCACTCGGGAAATGTAAGGATTGGCATTGCGCGGTGAATACTCCATCGCAACCTGACCGGTTCCTTTCAGAATCGACGCAAGGCCCGCTTCCAGCTCCTGCCACTTGAGGTAAACAACCTTGTCCCCCGGCAGATGATCGAGTACTCCCGATTCAATTCGGTGGACCAGTTTCAGGGGTGTCCCCACTCGGGGAACAAAGTAAAAAAAGCGACGAGAGCCGATGGCTGCTTCGGGAATATCCAGGATCCGCAGGGCCAACACGTTACTGCCACGAAAATCGTAAAATAGCCAGCCGTCCATCTGAAACTGGTCTAACGCAGCCTGTACCCGGGAAAGATCGAACATCGTCTCATTGCCTGCTGATTCAGAGTAAGCGAGTGGTAGATACGGAACATATTTGCCGTTACCCAAATCAATGTAAGACCTTAGAAATATTATTTCAAGAAGAGATCCGCAGCGGCATCCCTCAAACTGAACGAACTTCCGGGAAAAACCCTCTGTTTGCCGGTGCTTTCTGTTGCGTATCCTCGTAGTGGTCTGGACAATAAACGCCGGTTTTGAGATTCCCCGATCTAAATTGCAACAAATCAGACATTTCTTATTTTTAATCTGAGACTGAGGAGAAATTACGATTTCCACTGTATCGACTGAACTTGCATTCCAGAAGTGTATTTCACCTGATTGTGAGGCCACCTATTCTCTGGATGAAGTATTAACCGGTTGCCCCAAATGTGGCGAGCTGCTTGATGTCACTTATCAGTGGGACCAGGTACCGCTGCCTCAGTCATTACGTGATTTCGAAAAACGCTGGAGCCATCGCAATCGACCACTCGATTTCAGTGGTGTCTGGCGGTTCCGCGAACTACTCCCCTTTGCCAGCGACGAACAGATCGTCACGATCGGCGAAGGCCAGACGATGCTCAAAACCTCTCAGCCTGTCGCTCGCTATGTTGGTGTCAACGATGATGGCCTGTTCCTGCAATACGAAGGACTGAACCCTTCCGGCAGCTTTAAAGATAACGGGATGACAGCCGCGTCTACCCATGCGACCATGGTTGGCGCAAAAGTCGCCGCCTGTGCTTCTACCGGAAACACCAGCGCCTCACTGGCCGTCTATGCCAGTGTCGCTCAGAAATTCAAAGTCGTCGTTTTCGTTGGCAGTGGAAAAATCGCGTTTGGCAAACTGTCACAGGCACTGGATTATGGTGCGAAGACCATTCAGATCCAGGGAGACTTCGACGATGCTCTCGCACGCGTGCGAGAAGTCTGTCAGACCGAAGGCATCTACCTCTGCAACAGCGTCAATCCCTTCCGTCTCGAAGGCCAGAAGTCGATCATGTATCGCGTCCTGGAAGGACTCGACTGGCAGGTGCCGGACTGGATCGTTGTTCCCGGCGGAAACCTGGGGAACTCCAGCGCATTCGGCAAAGCGTTCATGGAACTCAAGGCACTCGGTCTGATCGATCGGATTCCGCGTCTGGCGATCATCAACGCCCAGGGCGCCAACACTCTGTATCAGCTCTATGAAAAAGAGGGGCTCCGCTGGAACGGTGGCCGCTACGACCGCGATCGCTCTACCGATTTCTTCACGAAAATGGATCAGGAAGATCGCCGGGCATCCACTCTGGCCAGTGCGATCGAAATCAATCGCCCCGTCAATTTCTCTAAATCACTCCGTGCCCTCGATGTCTGTGACGGCATCGTGCGTGAAGTCAGTGATCAGCAGATACTGGATGCCAAAGCCCAGGTCGGCGCTGGTGGTCTCGGCTGCGAACCTGCCAGTGCAGCAAGCGTCGCTGGAGCCCGACTCCTTAAAGAAGAAGGCGTCATTGCCGCCGGCGATCGCGTCGTCTGCATTCTGACCGGGCATCAGCTGAAAGATCCCAACGCGACCGTAGCATACCACTCTGCGACTGATGAACATCTGGATGAAAAACTGATGAATCATGGCGTAAACAAAACGCCTTTTTCGAACGGACCTATTGTCGTCGAGAATGATTTAGATAAAATAATAAATGTGATTCGATCTTTCTAATCATAACAACGCGCTGGAAGATTCCTGTAATTGAAACGAAATCTTAATGCACATCAGTGTGTTTCAGCTTCATAACAAAGCGATACTTTAACCGGTGAGAATTAAGATAAGGGAAAAGGAATGAGCACACCCTTTGAGGAATTGGAATACTTGGCTGACTTTCTACCCGAGGAAGGAGAGTCAGTAATTGTTTCACGGAATCATGGTGAACTGGTCTGTGAAAATTTCCAGAAAGAGCGTCCACTGGATGAAATGGCCAGTCCCGAATTCTACGGGCATCTGGTACACGCCAACGAACGGCTCAATGCCCTGGTCGCCCGTCCGGTCTGGATCGCGCTATTGACCTGGTTCTGGGCCTGCGTTCTCATCCATCGCCAAATGGAACTGAGCTGGGATGGCTGGTACCTGGATCTGGGACTGGGCCTGGTCGCCATGGCAGTCTGCTATGCCGCAATCCGCTTCCGCCAGGATCGCTACTTCAAAGACGAAGTACGCCCCACCTTGAACCGCCAGATGTATGGCAGCAACCTGAGCAAATACGCCCTGGTCGGTGTGATCAGACAACGTCCGGAACTGCGTACCCTGCTGGATACGCTCTCACGATCGCTAAACTGATTTTGGTTCCACAGAACCTTCACACTCTGAAGCCTGATACACCACCCGTCCGTGCAAGTAGAGATCGGACTCCAGCTGCTGCACTTCCAGTTCTGTGATGTTTTCAAATGAGGGAATCTGATCAAGGCCGATTCCCGCCATGGGTGTGATCGCGGCCGCTCCACCAACAAGCTTCGGAGCGAGGAATACGTGCACCTCGTCTATCAGCCCTGCATCGAAACCAGATCCGAGCAACCCTCCGCCTCCTTCGATCAGCACGTTTGTCATCTCTCTACGCCCCAGCTCCCTCATGAATGATGTGAGGTCAGGGCGGGTTGAACCAGCGTCTCCTGCTATCAGACACACTTCGACCCCAGCCTGTTCCAGCCGTTGAATATTTTCCGCTGGCGCTGATGGATGAGCCACCACGAGTACCGGAGCCTCAGAGATGGTACGAACCAGCTTTGACTCACATGAGAGCGTCGCCTGAGAATCAACGACAATTCGCGTGAGTGTTCTTTTTCCTGCAGGTCGCGCAGTCAGCAGGGGATCGTCCGATAGTGCCGTTTGATGCCCCACCATGATTGCATCCATACGTCCCCGCAGCTCATGCACGATTTCACGTGACCTGCTGTTGGAGATCCACTGCGAATGCCCTGTGCGGCTGGCTATCTTTCCGTCGAACGTCATGGCCCATTTGGCATGTACCCAGGGCAACCCCTGTGTTACCCGCTTAACAAAAGGCCTCACCAGTCGCTGTGCTTCTGCTTCTAAAAGTCCGACTTCGACTTCAATCCCGGCTGCTTTGAGATCAGCGATTCCACCACCGTCCACATGCGGAGCGGGATCGCGCATCGCAATCACAACTTTTTTCACACCCGCCTGTATCAATGCCTGGGAACAGGGGCCGGTCTTCCCCTGATGGCAACAGGGTTCCAGGGTCACATAAACAGTCGCCCCCCTGGCCTTGTCCTTTGCCATTTGAAGCGCGTGGATCTCAGCATGGGGACCACCACACTTTTGATGATAGCCTTCCCCCAGGAGCTGTAGCCGATCATCTACGATCACCGAGCCCACAGCGGGGTTGGGTTCTACAAAACCTTGCCCCAGGTGGGCCAGTTCCAGGGCACGCTGCATGACAGCTTCAGGACTGGAAAACTGACTGATCGGATCCACGGCCTAAATCACTTTTCTTCAGGTGAGAGCATTGAGTTGATCCTGTCCCGCAGAATCAACTCTGGATGATTACGATTGGCCCGGCAGCCAGAGTTTCGACCCCGAACCGGAATCCGTCTCGGGCGTCGCTTCACCAGGCGACCAGATCCCTTCGCTGGAAACATTGCCTGCCAGATCACCGGTATCTAACAGGGATGATTCTTTCATCCAGGGAAGATCCAGATCAAAGGCCTGTGCGAATGCCTTCAGGTATTCTCTGATCTGAGGCATCTTTTTCCCGTACTTGTCCCAGATCTCTTTCATGAAATCAGAGAGCCCTGGATCCGAAGTGTCTTCCAGCCGGAAAGACAACTCACGCATCTTCCACTGGAGTTCATTCTCAAACGCCTGACTCGCCTGCGCGTTTTCCTGACCTTTGTGAATCCAGGACAGCATCTCTTCACGCTGATTCTTCTTATGACAGATCTCTGTCAGCGTAGTGTAGACGCGATCCAGGTCGACTTCTTTTTTGCATTCATCCCGGCTGAGAACTTCGATCAACACGTCATACAGAAAACGGGGATGCCGAATCAATAAAGCCCGATTAAAGATATACATCAATTGCCGATCGCTCAATTCCTTAACCGGAATCCGGTTCTGTGTCATTGAGGAACAGGTATTGAACTGGGACGACTCGTCAATCTCCAGTGCAGGCAGCTCGGAAACTTCCAGCGCGGGAGACAGCTCTGTGAAGTCCAGGAAATGGCCCAGCGAAAGCGTCTGTGCGTCCAGAACATACACGGCCGCGGTCAGTGATACTTTGAGACTCTCATCCTTCGCCGCTTCAACAGGCGTTTTCCCGTCCAGTCCTGCCAGGGGAGTTTCCGGCCACGTCTTGGAAAGCAGTACTTTCCACTGCTCCGCTTCCAGTTCCCGTCGTTTGAGAATGGGCATTTTCTGAGGGAAGCTCCAGCGGAAAAAGAGAGGCCACTGCTCAGTAGGCACGGGTGAAAGCGGAGTCCCCGCATCTTCACTTTCCGGCTCCACTTCCTGCAGGCCACACTCAGTTTTCCCGTCTTTCCCGAGAGCGTCTGCGAAAATTTCTTCCGCTTGTGTCAGTTGATCACCCTCGTAGGCGTACAATCGAATGTTCGCTTTATGCCCCAGCTGGCGATCTGCATCAAAGACATCAATATCACCAATTACCGTGGGGACATTTTCGAGAGTGATCGCCTCGCCGCGGGATTCGGCATCAAGTTCGGTGTTGAGGATTTGATAATACGCAACAGGAGTCGTCTCCTCCTGATCCTGTGGCGGTGGAACATTCCCTCTTAAAACCTGCGGGTGCTGATCCAGCAGGCCCAGGAATTTCGCAAGTGATTCGACCTCGTAAATCTTTTCGATCGAATTGACAACTTCAGCCGTATTATTCAGATCCAGCAGTTGAGCCAGTGTTTCCAGCTCAACAGCTTCAGCAAATTCCGATTCCAGTTTCGCAGCCTGATGAAACAGTTCGGCGGCCTTGACTTCATCTGTCGCCCAGGCATAACAGAAGGCTGCGTTTTTCCAGAGGATGACCAGCCCGGTCGCTTCTGCCAGCTGTTTAAACAGACCTGCAGCGGAACGATAACATCCCAGATTTGCCAGGCGCTGTGCTTTCTCAAAAGTGGTCTGCTGTTCGCTCTCTTCGAGGGGACAGCGTTCCAGGACATGCACTCCCCGGAACTGATACGGGATTTGATCATCCCCGTCAAACTCCAGCAGGTTCATAAACAGGTTCTGCTGATATTCCTGTGAAGCCACTCGCATCGCCAAGGCGAAATGTTCCCGGGCCGCCAGGTAATAACCGCGCATCTGCAGGGCAATCGCGATACTGATCGCCAGAGGAGTCGCCAGACTGACATCGACGGCGGCACACTTCTGAAACGCCGTATAAATGGTTTTTTGGGACTGCTTGTATCCATGTGCCAGAAACGAAGAAGTCGCCAGCAGAGAATGGGCGGCCGGATGATCCGGTTCTCGCTCCAGGCATTCATTCAATGGAACCAGTGCGTCTTCAAAACGCCGCTCAGCCATCAGGATCTGAGCTTCAGTAATGTAGCTCAAAGGTTGTTCGGGATATTTCTTTTTCAGTCGATCCAGAAGTTGCAATGCTGTCGCCGTCTGATGAGTCTCATGCAGATGCGATATTTTGCTGACCTCGTCTCCAATCGAGTGACAGCAAAACTTATATTTTTTCCCGCTGTTGCAGGGACAGGGATCATAGGGATCAATACTCATAACCTCGGCCTTCTTGGTTTCCAGGATGGGTATTTGGCGGACGGGCAGCTCTCTCGGAAAACAGCGTACTGATACAGGTTCGAAGTAGAGTGTCTGCTGAATGACCATCAGAATTCAGCAGGTCATCATATCATATCAGAAACGCGCATGACACGCGCTGTCGATACACTTCTCTAAGAAAATGCAGACTCTCACAGGAGCGCAGAGCAGCCTGCCGCCTGATCCCAGTTCGAGCAGAAATGAGCGATTATCAGCTGTCCAAAGCCTGCTTCAAATCTGCCACCAGATCGTCCGGGTTTTCAATCCCTACAGATACACGAACGGTCTTTTCAGTGATCCCTGCCTCACGGCGTGCCGCTTCTGTCATGGAAGCGTGGCTCATGCTCTCCGGATATTCGATGAGAGACTCGACGCCACCCAGTGATTCAGCCAGCAGAAACAGCTTGGAGTTCAGCATCACTTTCTCGGCAACCGGACGCCCGTCTTTAACATCGAAACTCAGCATCCCACCAAAGCCACTCTGCTGACGCTTAGCCAGCTCATGATGCGGGTGCGATTCCAGTCCCGGATAATAGACGCGTTCGACTTTGGGATGCGCTTCCAGCATCTGTGCCAGAGCCATCGCTCCCCGCTGATGCGCTTCCATACGTGCTCCCAGGGTCTTCACCCCACGCAACACCAGCCAGGCATCAAAGGGAGAACATCCCAGTCCCAGTGCATTGGAAATATAGGCGACCCGTTCAGCCAGCTCGTCTGTCCGCGAAATCACACAGCCTCCCACCACATCGGAATGGCCGTTCAAATACTTCGTCGTCGAGTGCAGAACAATGTCGACTCCATATTCAATGGGCCGCTGCAGATAAGGAGAGCAGAAAGTATTATCGGCGATCGTAATGATTCCCGAGCCTGTCTCGGCTGCTACTTTCGTCACAGCCTGGATGTCGACCAGATTCAACAGAGGATTGCTGGGTGTCTCGATCCAGATTGCCTTGGTTTCCGGAGTAATGGCCGCACGGACGTTTTCAATGTCACCCATCTTGACGAAGGAGAATTTAATTCCCCATTTGGTGAAGACGTCTGCGAACAGGCGGTAGGTACCACCGTAAATGTCATCGCCGGCGATGATGTGATCGCCGGGTTTAAACAGATGCAGGGCCAGTGTGATGGCAGCCATACCGGTGGCAGTAGCGCGACAGCTGACGCCCCCCTCCAGAGCCGCGATGTTCTCTTCCATCGCACTTCGCGTCGGGTTTCCGCTACGTGTGTAATCGAATCCTTTGTGACTCTCCAGGCTGTCCCAGTAGAAAGTCGAGGAAGTATAGATCGGAGTCGTACAGCTGTTAAAGGTACTGTCCTTGTCGACTCCGGTATGAACACACTTTGTTTCAAAACGCATAGCTAACCATCCAATATCATGATTTGTCGATGTAAAAGGTCCCGCACGATGACCCGAAACTGCAGGTTCTGTCCGCTAGACACCAGATACTGATTCAGGTTCTGGCCGCTGCAGGTTTAGTGAAGAATACAGACCTGAACCGCTGGCTGCCACTCAACAGACACCTCAACTGCGCACGAATTGATCTGTACAGGGTTCACGTAACCTTAGCAATCCACGAACCCATGGTCTGACAACCACTTGCCAACTGGCCCGTAGATTAACGCGCCTCATCAAATAATGGCGTCGACAGGTAACGCTCACCCGAATCGGGCAGAATCACAACAATGGTTTTACCTTCTGCTTCAGGGCGTTTGGCAATCTCCAGGGCAGCATGCATCGCTGCACCACAACTGATGCCGCAGGTGATCCCTTCTTTTTTGGCGATCAGACCAGCCATTTCGAAGGCTTCATCGTCGGTAACCTGGATCACTTCATCGATCAATGAGGTATCGCAGTTACCGGGAATAAACCCGGCTCCGATCCCTTGAATCTTATGTTTTCCAGGCTCACCGCCAGACAGAACCGGACTGCTCGTCGGCTCGACTGCCACCGATTTCACATCGAGCCCCTGATCCGTCTTCAGAAACCGTGAAATACCGGTAATTGTTCCACCGGTCCCCACCCCAGCGACAATGTAATCGACTTTGCCCTCGGTATCCTTCAGAATTTCAGGCCCCGTGGTTTTGAAGTGAATTTCCGGATTCGCCGGGTTTTCGAACTGTTGTGGCATGAAGAATTCCGGGCTGGCAGCCAGCTCTTCTGCTTTCTGAATCGCGCCTTTCATACCGTCAGCCCCGGGTGTCAGTACTAGGTTGGCACCGAAGCCTTTCAACATCAGACGTCGTTCTACGGACATCGAATCAGGCATGGTCAGGGTTAACTGGTATCCGCGGGCTGCACAAACGAAAGAAAGTGCAATGCCGGTGTTACCACTGGTCGGCTCCACCACCTGCATTCCAGGCTTCAGTTTCCCGCTCTTTTCCGCATCCCAGATCATGTTCGCACCGATGCGGCACTTAACGCTGTACGCCGGATTTCGACCTTCGACTTTGGCCAGGATTGTCGCCTTCAACCCTTCCGTCAAATGGTTGACCTTAACCAGAGGGGTCCGACCGATTGTTTCAGAGTTATCTTGATAAATGGGCATATTAACGCTCTTTCAATGAGGGGAACTTCCAGATGAATGTTCAAATACGGACCTGTGACTGAAAGATTGCCAGTCTTGGCGTAAACAGTTAAGGGACTGGAATTTGACAATCCTCGTCAGCTCGCCTGTATTATGTAAGATCGCTGAAAATGAGGCAATCCCTATCTCAACCCCCTCCAAATAGCGAAGTTGGGGCAAATGCAGGCAATTACGCCTGCAGATCAGGTGTCAGCGGCGCCCGATATCTGGAATGCGGCTAATCCTGGAAAAATGAAAGCGTGAACGGGGCCGTGGGGCCGACGGTCTGCTTCCGCTCTGAAAAAAGCAATGCTTCTCCTGGAGCGCTGACCATCCCGTCTGCTGCGATCGATATTTGCTCGATTCGGGAGTGCTGGTCCTGTTGCGAAGCGGCTTGGTATGCCGCCCACTGATCGGCACTGTAATCAGTTTCCATCCAGCGGAACCGACCAACTCCATAGAGATTATAATCCAGGAAACAGTCTTTGGACTGCAGATCCAGAATCGTGTCACACTTGCTGACTGCCGTCAGTGTCAGGTGACCATGGCTTTGCGCATCTAAGAATACGCCGGTTCTGGTGCCTGTGATCACGGTATGCTCAACAATAGCATGAGCACCATTGCGGACACTGAGACCCACCGCGCTTCCCTCTCCAAACACGGACACATTCTGAGCAAACAGAATCGTTCGGGCCAGAAGATTCTGTTCTCCACCAATCAGATGGCGTGGCACCGCACCGGCGATATCAATTTCCTTCTGTGTATTGTTGCGGACCTGACAGTCCACCAGTGAATGGTAACCACCCACCAGACTGACGCCCACCTGATTCTTTTCTGCCAGCACACCGTTATAAACGGAACGGGACGCGTTGACATCCTGGATGCCATAGAAGTTGCCATGGACGTAAGCGTTTTGAACAATGAGTCCCCCCGCTTCATGAATGGAAATACCATCATCGCCGTTGTGTCGCGCGACTACATTCTCCAGTCGAATGCCGCGACAGTCCCCATGGATATTGAACCCATCATTCGTAAAATGTTCCGCAATCAGATTCTGGCAGGAAATGTAGCTGGCACTGGTCAGAGTCAATCCACTGACCTTCAACGTCGCCTCCAGTTTATAATCGACAGGTCGCTTTCCTGCTGCGCAATGCAGATAGATCCGGTGAGACTCTCGATCCCAGAAATGCTCCCCCTCTTTAAGAGCTTCTCGATTTCTGGCAGCAGGCAGACGTTTCCCTGCTGATACCAGAAACGGATTTCCGTACGGAGTCTTATCCAGTTGTAAGACGTAGACTCCCTCTCCCGTCGATTTCCATTGTTCCGCCGGGAGAGACCTGAGGCCTGAAATAACCGCACCATTTCCCTCGATCAAAAACGGTCGATCAGGAATCCCGCCCAGCTTGCGAAACAGCATCGATTCCCGGTAGACGGTGCCTGTATTCGCCAGTTCGATTCGGTCGCTGGTTTTGGAAAGTGCGATCGCCCGGGCAATCGTTGCCACAGCGGTTTTCTCTGAAAGTCCATCATACTCATCGCTGCCCGTCTGGTTATTGACATAGTAAGTGGCAGCCTGAGTCTCGGAAACGCTCACAACTCCAGCGATGATCGAAGTGCAGAGCAAAGCGAAACAGGGAACTCTCATCAACAGAAAAAGGACACAAGATTTAATATGATCTGACATGATCAGGAATCCGAAATCAATGGTGGGTGTTACGTGAGGAATTCAGGGGTCAACTGTGCGGGAAGAAGTAAGGAATGATCTGCATCTGAAATGCCTGTAGACTGAAATAACCAAAAAAAGCGGCAGCCCAGACCATTGTGACAAATCTTAGTGGGCTGGTACTGATACTGCGACTCAGAATTTTCGAATTCATGTACAACAGGATCATCGAATAAAGGAACATCACGCCGCCATTCATGGCAGCGGAAGTTTTAATCAAAAACAAAGGCTGACTGAAATGCGGATTAATCGATCCGTAGAGCAGGATCGCTGAGCCTAACAGAATCTCTCCCCACAGGAAAAAATAGTAGAGTTTACTCAGAGACCAGTGCTCGTTTTCCCGCAAGTAATTGACTTTGAGAATGTCCGCAGAGATGCGGGCCGTCGCATCCAGTACCCCCAGTTCCGTAGTCAGCAGAATCGCCACCCCCATCAACAAAAACAGCAGTTTGAAGGTATTCCCTAATTTTGCTTCCAGCAATGTCGCCTGGCCCCAGATAAAATTCAGCCCTTCTCCAAACTTACCCATACCCTCCCGTATCTGGCCATTGGCCTCATAGAACAGGGAATACGAAATCAGGGACAGCAACACGAGGCAGGCTAGACAAGTCAAAAAGAAACTGAAAAAGTGTTCGATGTTGGCTGCCCGCCACCACTGTTTCCAACGTTCCTGATTTTCCGGCGTATGCTTGAAATGATAGCCGACTTCACTGACCGCCTCTTCCTGTCCGGTAATCGGACTCGTAATGCGGCCAATGTACTTCCCCATTCCATAGCCTTTATCTTTGATAAAGTTGCTCTGCCCCAGATTCATCGTTCCCCCGGCACCCGCGAAAGCCAATGCTCCCAGCAGTGCCATCGTTCCCAGGCCGCTGGAAGGGTCAGGCATTTTGCCGATACTGACGGCTCCTTCCAGCATGGCGGTCACTGCATAAGGCTGGATGAGATAGATCCCCAGGACGACGGCAATCACGAAAATCATGCCCACCAGAAAGATCTGAATCTTTTCTACCGTATTGTAAACCACAGGTCCGGTGGTCAGGACAACCCCCACCAGCAACAGTCCCGCAATCCCCAAAAACGCGCTATACTTCGCCTCGTAATTGAGATCCGTTCCCTGCTGAATGTTCTGAAAGATTAGCGCCGACTGATCCGGAATCTGATTCTGTTGAAAAGCCAGACTTAATTCGTCACGTTCCGGCTCACTCATGGGTCCGCGCCACTGTAGAGTGCCTGAATCCGAAGAATAACTCGCCTTCTCAGAGACCTTCGACAGATCGAATTGCGCTGGCGCAGGATCCAGTTGCGCGACTGCGATAGTCTCCGGTCCCAGAAATGTCCAGCTCAGCATGGTTCCCGCTCCCGTGGCCCAACCGGGCCAGGCCCACGGGACAATATTCAACAGCAGCATGATCCAGGCCCAGTTTTTATTTAATCGACAAAACCCGGTGATCGCACTTTCGCCAGTCACCAGCGTCCAGCGTTCGATTTCCATATTCATAAAAAACTGAGTCATCACTCCCAGCAGACAGGCCCAGAAAAATATGAAACCGGTTTTGTAAGTGATATAAGGCCAGAGCACAAACTCGCCGGACCCCAATGACAAACCAGCCAGCATGATGCTGGGACCAATCATCTTTTTCCAGGAAATCGCGGCAGGCAGATCGCGATACTTCAACGGGGGCAGGGACTGGTGTGGGATGACATCATCGGGAACCAGTTCTTCCTCAACAACGGCACTATCGTCTGACATGTAGAACGTCTTTCTTGAATGGCGAGCGAAATTCAGAAGCAGATCATTCTAAAATGAACCCGATCAGACCGCCACTCTCGCTGAGAACTTCGATCAGATTCAGAGATTCCAGAAAACAGATTTCGCATTCTCTCAATCCGATTTGATCGGTTTGATCCAGGAGACCTGCGTTATCAGATGATTCAGAGAGGCAAATGAAATGTGGGCATTAGTTGCATAGCGAGGTGAAGAATTCGCCGGGAAGGTCGCCAACGTCGCATCACCTACCAGAAAGACATTGAAGTCTTGTGATAGATTTTCATAGCCGGCCGTTGTCTTACAGAAACACATGTCTGTCGCATAACCGGTTAACAGCACATGGCGGATCCCCTGCTGCTTTAAAAAATCCTTCAGCGGTGCATATCCTTCCCGATCGAAGATCAGCACATCATCATCGTGGACCGTAATGTCGGCAGTAACGGGCACCGGTACTGCCCAGAACCCTTTGCCGTTAAAGTGGTCACCTGCACTCAAACCTGAAAACTGTTTGAAGTAATCAATCACTGGCTGTTCCTGCGAGAGCGTTATTTGCGCAGGCAACGGTTTCCCCCGATAAGGTAGACTTTTCAGTTGTTGTGCCAGATCCTTCCGTGCCTGTGCTCGTTCTTCTGATGTTGGATTATAATCGAATGTGCGATACAACTTTTTTCGGATCGGATCGACTTTTCCAATCAGGCTGTACATGATCAGCGCATTCTGCTTTCTCATTCGCTTCAGAAAGGGATCTATCACTTCCCGCGTGTGCCGACCTGCTAAATGATTCTTTTCGGGAGTACAGAAATCCGCGGCGCCCGCTGGTTCTGGTGTCTGCCACCCCTGACCGTCATCAATCCCCCAGGGATGAACCATGATCACTGCGGTCCTCTTAATCGAAATCCGATTCGGCATTTCGATTATTCCCCGGGCATTGTAAGAAAAACGCCACGCGCGGACCGAAAGATCTGCATCGGCATCATCGACCAGCAGTGGAGATTCGAATCGGCGTAATTCTTCGATGGGCTGTACGAATTCGGGATGATCCGCAAGCAAGGGTTTTGCATTTTTGATCGGCTGCAATGTGTTTTGATATATACGTGGCTCGTCACCAGCCCACACCGGGTGTATTACCAGACTGTAACTGATAAGGCTCAAAGCCATGAGGGATAGAAACTTCATATCAGGATGACTCCTTGTTATAACCTCAGCGTTGCTGTTCCCGGTAGCGCCCGGCAATTTCACTCAGTCCCACAATTTCTGCCTGGTCTCCCGCCTGCTGCACCAGTTTGCAGATCAGCTTCACCGTTTCGAAATCGGGGTCTTCAACATACATAATGGAAGGATGGCACAGAAAATCGAAAACGAGCTTCTGTTCAATCGCCTGCTGTACACATAACTCGACTGATTTCAAAAAGTTCTTTCTCTTCCAGCGGCTTGTTCGGAAGGCCCCTACATCACTGATCGGGCTCATGGGTATTTCGACGAGCCCCGTTGGATAGACATAAGGTTGTGCAGACCGCTGCGCTTCCAGAATAGAATAAAAGATTTCCTGCTGGGGCTCAGTCCCCGGCTCACTATATTTGTGACGGGGATATTTAGAACTGACCCATTGAAATCCTTCAGACTGCAGCAGCTTCTGTAAATCTTCCCGTTGATCGAGCCCGGCACTGGAACCGCCGGGTGTTCGAAAGCCGTCTGGCTTGACATTCAACCGTTGCTGCATCGCTTCGGTCGTAATCCGAACGTTGTGCTGTATTACCTCGGCTGCAGTTTTGCCTCCCAGTAGCCAGGGAGATCGTGAAAAGCGAAATTGCGTTTTAGCAGGTTCCGTTGCCCAGACGTTGACGTGGTCATAGGTATGATTGCCAATCGGGTGTCCCAGCTCTGAAATCTGTTTGATCCACTGCACATCCTTCTGTTCCAGTACGCGTCCGACACAGAAATAATGGATAGCACCTCCCAGCTCGCTAGCAATCTGAGCTGCTTTCAGCGAATAGTCTTTCGTTTCCTGATTCAGATTTCCTTTCTGGTAATCCCACTCCAGCATCTCTCTGCTGGGATACATGCGACTCATTTCAAGATCAAATGTGATCGCAATTTGTGCCTTGGGAGCCTTGTTGAGTCGCGCCTGCAGAGAAGAAAGTCGACTGCAGGACACCGCTGCTAGAGAAGCAGAAAAGAAGGCACGACGCGAAAGCGAATTCAGAAAATCCGGGTGCAACATAGTAAGCTCATCCAATCGGGAACAGTCAATTCAAGCTGGTTCAGACCGATTATATAAGAGTTAGCCCATGTTTCATCTGGAATTCTGACCTTATTGCAACGGGCAGGTTCCCACAGCCGTTTCACCCCTGTTTTTCAGGCATTTTTAATACTAATCTGCCTGATATAATTCCCCAAAAATTCAACTCTGTATATTGCTTTGTACAGGATCCGCTGGTACAATGCTTTCATTGTCTGAGAGTGGTAAATCCACACTTCCATTTCTGCCTGGGGGCAGCCGCGGAGCGACCGCTGTAGGTGTCGCTAATTTTATCGCGTGATCTCTTAGATGCGTATCTGATCGCAGCATCCTCGCTTTCACTCACTCTTTCGCATTACGTGCTTGTCATTCACTGCGTGAGAGATATGCGCCATCAACTATGTCATTGTCAGGAATATGACGCGATAAAAAATGTCAGGCTTTGATCTCATGACGGAATCAAACAAGTACATTGAATCTGATCGGTTCGCTTTCGACCTCGTAAACAACCTCGCGCAATCACCTGGAGCCTTTCCGCAAACTGGAAAGTTCAGCAGTAGAATCTGGGCGCAGCTGTTCGGGATGACGGAGAAGAATTTCAAAGAGCTACTGAAAGAATCCGGAATTCCCTACTTCAAATTCGGCAGTAACGTGATCGTTGATGCACACGACTTCTGGATCAGTCAGAAACAGCGTGAATCGTAATTGATCAAATCTGTTCGCTGCAGACACCACACTCGATACCTCTATAGGAAATCAATTGCGACAAAATACTCCGATTAAGAATCTCAACCGACGGCAAATCTGAATCTAATAGAGTGGAGTTGTGTGTCAATTTATCAACATAATTCAGGACCTCGATGTAGTATTTTTTGTTTTAGTCAGACATACAGGTTCGATGAATGAGATCGTGACGCATTTATAGCATTTTACCGTAAAATCAGGGGGTTTCTTAGACCCGTGAGTGGTAATTCGGTAATTCTCATGCAGGGAAAAACCTTCAAATGACGATTCAAACTTTTGATTTATATGTAAACATTGAATTTCATTCATATTTTGTTCACAGGGAAATGCTCATCTGTTTTGTCGATTGACGGGTGAAACATTTTTCATTCTCCCAACCGTTCAGGCAGGTCGATGAAAGTTCTTGTTGTCGATGATATTGGATACTCTTGTCATTATTATGCGCGGCTGGTAGAGAAAATTGGCTTCACAGCGGTGATGGCTTCGTCCGGTTTTGAAGCGATTAAATTACTACAATCTGATAATGAGATTCATGTCGTTCTGACAGACCTTGTGATGAGCGGCATGGATGGTGTCGACCTGTTTCAGAAAGCACTGCAGCTGGAACGTTACTCTGACCATGGCGTCGTCCCTGCACCACAATTTATCCTGATGACCGCTGTACGTCCCGAGAACAATGCCCAGGATCGAAATCTGCAACGGATCAAGCTGGCCAAGGAACTGGGATTCTCTCGGATCATGTTCAAACCCCTGGACCAGGATGAGCTTAAGCAAGAGCTGAATGACATGTCACTGAATGTCATTCATTCTTCCAATACTGAAGTAACTCTCGACCTCTATTCACCCACTCAAAAAATCAGGCAGTCGGTAAGAGATATCATGGCGACTGACAATAAAGAAGCCGCCTCAGAATTCTTAGAAATACTTCTGGAAGAGATCGCCAACCTGAAAGAATATCTCAAAACCTCCTGACCACTCTTCACTCAGCACACGAAGTCCGCTTACAATAAAACGGAAATGTCAGCAGCCAGACGGTGGTTACTGAATGTTCTCCGTTTTATTTAATCAATGTGTAAGTCAACATCATGGCCAGATGCGATCAGGGTTATCTCTGCATAGTTTGTGGTGAAGAAGTCGAGAATATCGAGGACAGCGGGCTCTATCTGCGCTATATTATCGGCGAAGTTCAAGAAGCAGAACTTCAAGAGCAACCAGAGTATCACATCCGCTGCAATCCCGCTCTCGCACAATTTATCGTCAATGAGCAATTTACTCCTGTCACCGTAGAGGGACCATTCGATAAACGCGAGCTGGATCCTGACGAAGCCCGACAGCGGGAAGCTCTGGTTACAGAAGGCTGGCATCGACTGCAAACAGTGAAACAGGAGCAACTTTCTGTCAGTGAATTCCCACTGAAGCGGGAAACAAACGACAGCTGACCGAATTCGTCTGCCACATTTTCTACAGCCATTCTTCTTTCATACCGTGAACGATCTGCACCTGTTGTTCTG
The DNA here is from genome assembly GCF_008329715.1 of Gimesia chilikensis. Taxonomy (GTDB): domain Bacteria; phylum Planctomycetota; class Planctomycetia; order Planctomycetales; family Planctomycetaceae; genus Gimesia; species Gimesia chilikensis. The sequence goes on from NZ_VTSR01000005.1 coordinate 584,607, forward strand.
AGCAACAACAGGTGCTTTTTTTATGTAGATCAAGCTTGTCTGCGCCACGCCGATCCGGATGATACGCTCTCTTTGACAATTACCCATTCACTGACTTTTGAATCTTAGAGAGACGAATGCCCGTACAACCTCAAAAAGGACTGTTTATTCCTGCCTGGGTCATCGCTTGTGTGTTTTCTCCCATAGTGGCAGGGGGAGTGGGAGCAATCACCTGGACCGCCAAGACACTCATCGAACACAGTCACCAGTTGATACAGATCGACGAAAAACTGGATGCGAATAAAGAGCTGTTAATAGAAATGGTCAATTCACACGAACGACGGATCAGCCGCATGGAAGACCGCGTATTTGGGGAGCACTAATGCCCGAGATTCATCTCTCAGATCTGCCTGAATCACTGACAAAACAGATGGAAGGCCCGACACCTCCTGCCGAATTTGTCTCGAATGGCTGTAATTATTCTCCTGACCAGTGGGGAGGCGTTGATCTCAGACCCGCCTGTCACTGGCACGATTACGCCTACCAGTTGGGAAGATGTAAACGAGACCGGGCACGCGCTGATGCGGCCCTGTATCGTAATCTGCGCCGCTGCGATCTTGGCAAGTTTATGGCAAATATCTATTACCGTCGCGTCAGGCTGTTCGGAGTCGCCGCCTTTCACTGGGCGCCAGGTAAAGTTCCACTCAACCCCTGGCACTACTTTCTCTTGTTTTTTAACAGGTACATCCAATGGTGAGATTCATCCTCTTCCTGCTCGTCATGCTGTCTACATCCTGCCTGCACGCTCAGGCACTCGCTGTCAGAACAACAGAAACAAACTGCACTCCCCAAGGCTGTCGCCAGCTCATCGGCACCGGCGCATGTGCATTCATAGGAAATATCGCGGACCGCTCCGTTTACATTACTGCTGCGCACAATGTCATTCAGGCACGAACCATTCATGTCGGCTATGGTGGAACCTGGTGGGAAGCCCGGGTTGTTTTCAAGCGATATGAAGAGGAGATTGACTATGCCATCCTGGAAACTCAAAGAATTCCCGCGTCACACTGTTTCATACTTTCCGACACTCAACCGATAGATGGAATGGAGGCAATCGCGTACGGATACTCAAACGGAGTTTACAACCTCAAATCCCTGCGAGCCCGCATCCGGGTAACGCGCCGCGGGCACTGCTTTTCCAGACTGGTCGCAAAAGGAGATTCCGGAGGTCCTATTCTTGTCAATGGACAGATCGTAGGCATCATCAAAGGGCATGACCAGACTCACACCATCTACACGGACAGTATGCTGATTCGAAATAAACTCATCGATTTATATGGCAGACTACCGCACTGTCACCCACCCGTGAATCGGAAAGCAGATCCCGCTTCACCCCAGCAACAACCAGAAAGCAATCGCAACGAACAGTTTGCTGCACTGGAGTCCGAGATTACCAGACTGAAACAACAGCTCACCCAACTGAAACAGACTCAGATTCCCGTACAGCTCATCGGTGCAGACGGATCGGTCAAACAGGAACAGCGATATCAACTCGGTCAACCAATCAAATTACGTTTCAAGGCCGTTAGCAAGTGAGGCGAATTCATGCCGGACGGCGATATTTTAGAAGTAGAACTTCCCATTCAGGAAAAAGGAGAAAAGGAGATGGCTGTGGATTTATCCGACAATGTTGCCAATCACATGCTGACGCAACTCATGCAGACCGGAACCGTCGCGCAGAATAACTTTGTGACGGTGCAGAAAATCGTGGATTACGATTACCTGGAAAACAAACGCATGGTAACCCTCGATGAAGCGGTCGGTATTCGTGAAGTCGCCAGCAAAGTCACCCCCGCAGGTCCGTCGCAGGCCAGCTGATGACCGACCCATTGGAAGAACTCATCAGGCAAACAACGCTGTTTCATGATCGCCTGATTAACGAAAACAATGAGCTCGACCGGGCGTTCCAGAACGGAACGTTCGGCGAGCTCATCGATTCCTGGAGCGAATTTAATGACAAACGAAACCACGCAGCCGACAAGCTGGAAGGAGAAACTGGCGCAGATGTGGTGGGGCGTGAAAGTGGGGGAACGAGCGGAAAACCTGAGACAGACAGCGAGACGCTTTGACAGCGTCGATTCCCTGGTGATGTCCACTCGGGAAAAACTGCTGGGCAAAGAAATTGTAGATAACAATCGTCCTGAGGGCGAAGACATGCACATCGGAGATTACAGCAGCGTCACACATCAATATCTTCCCCCAACAGGCAATGCGGCTGGAACACTCGCCAGGCTGGCTGTGGGAGCTGGACTGCTGGCAACCGGAATCGGTGTGCCGGTCGGCGGTTATTTGATCGCGGATGCGTTACGACAAAAACCACCCAAAACAGATGAGATCGTGATACCCGCCGATCAGGACACGCTCTTCAATCTGGAACTGGTAGAGTAAGTTATCCCGGTAGTTCTCAATCAACACTCCTGACTGAATGCACCCCAAGACAGGAAACCAATCAAGTCTAAAATAATCGGTATGGACTGTCTTGGAATCATCTAAATTCAGAAAGGTAAAGGTACCACTTATGCCTCAATTCACTGTCTATCTGGCACGAGAAAAAAATGGACACCCGGTGAAACGTCTGGATCGGGAAGCACAAACTCATGTGCTGGCGGCCAAAATCGCGCAAGCAGAATACCCGGAACTGGTCGTCAATTCGGTGCTGGTCAAACACGAACTCATCTCATTCTGTGCCCGTTGTGGTGGCCCCATTTTTAAAGCTGACTATCACAAAGATCAGATTCGACAGCGAAACGATTCTAATCGCTGTCTGGATTGTCTATAGCATGACTAAAGGCCCGGCCCATGAAAATCAAAGATCGCATCAAAAGTTTCAGGCGAATTAAAGCATCCCAATTGATCCCTAACTCCCGAAACTGGCGAACCCATCCCGCAGCCCAGGAAACAGCGCTGCGAACCATCTTAAATGAGATTGGATTCGCAGCTGCCTGTCTGGTTCGGGATTGTGGTGACGGAACATACGAATTAATCGACGGTCATCTGCGGGCCAATATCGCCGAAGATACAAAAATCCCCTGCCTGATTTCAGATCTGACAGTCTCAGAGGCAGATCAGGTTCTGGCGACGTTTGACTCGATTACCAGCCTGGCAGAGACTGATCAATCCGCACTCAATGCACTGCTTGAGTCAATTACAACAGAATCAGAAGACCTGCAGGGGTTGCTTCAGAATCTCAAATCCTCATCCCCGGAAATACCTGAGCAGGAATCCGGAGTCGATGAAACCGAACTGCTCACCGAACGATTCTCAGTACTGGTTGATTGCAAAGCTGAAGCGGAGCAACTCACACTTCTGGACTATTTGAAATCAGCAGGTTATCAATGTCGCGCCTGGATCTCATAAGAGAATCACCGATTGTTCGAACTCCGCGTGTAATGCAGCTGGAAGGGATGTTCGGACTCGCAGCAGAAACCCGCAGTCGTGAACAGTGGTCTGTGGAACTTCCACTTTCCGAGCGTCCCTGGAACATCGGTCTGATCGTAGGCCCCTCCGGGTGTGGCAAGACGACCATCGCCAGGGAACTGTTTCAAGATCAGTTCGTCGATGATTTCGACTGGCCCAGCGAGAAGTGCATTATCGATGGCTTCCCGCAAAAGATGGGCATCAAAGAAATCACCAGTCTGCTCTCATCAGTTGGATTCTCATCTCCTCCCGGTTGGCTTCGTCCGTATCATGTGTTGTCCAACGGAGAGCAATTTCGTGTCAGAATGGCTCGGGCCCTGGCGGAACTCTCCCAACTGGTCGTAATTGATGAATTCACTTCCGTCATCGATCGCACGATCGCACGCACTGGCAGCTGTGCGATCGCCAAAACAGTTCGTCGTCGTGATCAACAACTGGTCGCGGTGGCCTGCCATTATGATATTATCGACTGGCTGAATCCTGACTGGATTTACCAGCCGGCACTGGATGATTTCCAATGGAGGTGCGAAAGGCAATCACGGCCCTCAATCTCCCTTAGAATTGTTAACGTGCATCGAGATGCGTGGCACCTGTTCCGCAAACATCACTATTTAGACGCTTCCCTTCATCAGGCTGCCAATTGTTTTGTGGCACTTGTTGAAGAACAACCAGCTGCTTTCACAGCTGTGATGTATTTTCCACACCCAAAATCCCCTTCCTACCGGGAGCACCGCACGGTCTGTCTACCGGATTTTCAGGGAGTGGGCATCGGAAATGCTTTGAGCGAGTATGTGGCATCGCTATACAGTTGCAAGCACAGTTACACAAGTGTCACCGGCCATCCCGCAATGATCCGTCACCGGGCCCGCTCTCCCCTTTGGAAAATGACCAGGAGACCATCCACGGTTCAGAGGCAGACTGGTTTTGAGAAGCAGCGAAAACAAGTCATCACTTCAAGTCGTGGCAGGTTGACCGCCAGCTTTCAGTACATTGGCCCTTCACGGCAGAGAGATGCACAACGCTTCGGGCTAATTTGATCAAGTACCAGAACTCACCAGGCAGCACAACGTTTCCAGGCCGTATGACTGCGAAACGCTTCCGCAGACGCGACACCGGACTGTGCGCCGCGGGCAACGCACTGCTGCAACATGAGGTCCTGCAGAGGTGAAAAGCTGGCATCTTTGCCTCGCTGCAGCTGACTCTGATGACAATTCAACATCGCGACCTTGGTTTCAACAAAAGAACTGACATCGATATAAAAATGAGGATCAAACTGAGACATATTCACAGTATCCATCCACCAGAGAACCGGTGGTTGCATTAAAGCAGGAGACTCGGTTTTGTATCCCGCCGATGCACTGAACCAGGTCGCTGCCTCGGTAATCACAGAAGCAGCTCGATGATCTGCATGATAGTCACTCTGTGAGTGAGCAAGCACCAGGGTTGGTGTAAACTGGCGGATTATTTCAGTCAGTTGACGACGTTGTTCCAGACTGTCGAACAGAGCCCCGTCCGGACTGCCTCCGAAAAACAGCTCTGCCCCAATCAACTCCGCAGCCGCTCGCATTTCATGCTGACGTACTTCAGTCAGATTCTCTACAGGAGGATCAGGCTGACCTTTGTCACCCTGGCACATGACACAGATGCCAACTGCGGCCCCCTCCTGATTGGCCCGTGCCAGAGTGCCTGCACAGAGCAGTTCTGCATCGTCAGGATGCGCCACCACGGCCAGAATCCGTTCCTGATCAAAATCAATCTTCATCTGAAAAAACTCAATCTATGAATACGTGAGAAATTTATCGCAAACGGATATCAGGCAACTCTGACACATACTCCGCGACCGTCATTGATACATCCGAGTGCGTTCTCAGCAGTGATGCGGGACAGGCACTGCTGACAGGGCCATGTAAAACACGGCGGACAACCGAACTCTGCCAGAGACGGTTGCAGTAAAAGTGCAGTTCCCGGGCCGCCAGGATTTCTTTCATCCCGACGGTGACGGCACGCCAGGGAATAATTGAAATCTCGCCCCCTACCGTAACCGAATTGATGGTTCTCGTCTCTCGTGTCAGATTCAGATTCCGTGTGGGATAGGCAGCAAATTCTTCAGCAGAAATCTCTTCACCCGGTTCTGGAGGTTCGTTGAAAGCCATGTGGCCATTAATTCCGATTCCACCAAAACAGGCATCCACACCACCCCGCTGGTCGATAGCCCGCTGGATGGCACCCACATCATTCGGATCCGGACAGATACGATTCTCGGGTAGTGGCGCGAGTTCAGGATTCACCAGATCATAAAACTTCCGATTCATATAACCGCGAAAGCTCAGGGGGTGTGTGATGTCGACCCACTGATCATCATCGGTCAGATATTCATCCATATTGATCAGCATCACATCCTGAATGGAATACTGCCGCTGATTCAGAATCTCGGCCAGCACGGGATACTGATCAACGGGACCAACGGGTACAATCAATGTTGGCTGACGGCCCGCTTCCCGGGCCCGCTCGATCACACTCAACATCGCATGGGCCATATGCTCAGCTACGGCAGGCATATCTTTGACCACGGAGAATTTAACATTTGTTCCCTGGGCTATTTCATCAGGGGTAACCTGCAGGTAATCCGGAAATTGTGCGGACATGATGGGGAAGGTTCTTTAACTCGAGGTTCACTTGGGTTGTTACGAAGGTATGGTTTCTGGCAGAATCCAAAAACGCAGCATGGAATAATGGATTCTGATCACTTTATAATAACAGACATTCTTGAGAGATGCTTCCATGTGACAGCTTTCAATTTATATCAATCGCAATCGCAGTTTTAGTCATTTTATCTACCCCTGAGGAATTCACAATGAAATTGTTTCTGGACAGCGCCATCACTGAGGAGATCAGACACGGACTCGAATACTGGGATCTGGATGGCCTGACAACCAACCCCAAACATATCAAAAGTTCGGGCAAACCGTTTTTAAAGGTGATCGAGGAAATCGCAGAGCTTTTTGCCGGCACTGATAAACCGGTCAGTGTCGAAGTCAATCCACATATCACTGATTGGGAACAGATTGTCGAAGAAGGCACTAAGCTGGCGCAAATGTCCCCCAACTTCGTAATTAAAGTGGGGGCCAGTGAAGGTGGATTTAAAGCGATTCGTGAATTGACGAGCCAGAACATTCGAACGAACGCCACCCTGATCTTTTCCGTGGCGCAGGCCTGGCATGCAGCCCGGGCCGGAGCTTCTTTTATCAGCCCCTTTATGGGCTGGAAAGAAACCTATGGTGACTCAGCAACTACCTTCATTATGGAAGTTGCCGAAATGCTGGAGCGTCACGAGTACGAATCAGAAATCATTGCAGCTGCAATTCGCAATGGTCGACAGATTGCCGACGTCGCCATTGCCGGCGCTCACTGCGTCACCGCGGGGCTTGGAGTCTATCAGGACAGCATGCAAAATCCCTATACGGTCCATGGCGAGAAAGTCTTTCAAAATGCCTGGGATGAGACTCCTCACGAATAACTCTTCAATCATTAATCAGTTACCAGATCAATTTCAATTTTCTAAATAGATCAGGATTTCCCATGCGCTCAGCGAAGATAGACACAGCAAAAATCATTCGTCTGTGGCTGTTTCTGGTTTGTCTGCCGGCTGCCAACTTCAGTCTGCTCATTGAAAGTGCATCGGCCACCGAGCCAAAGTCACAAAAGCCCAATGTCATCCTCATCTTTACCGATGATCAGGGATCAATTGATGTAAACTGCTATGGCTCCAAGGACCTGATCACTCCCCACATGGATTCTATTGCCAATCAGGGAATTCGCTTCACCCAGTTCTATGCCTCGGCCCCTGTCTGTTCTCCCTCCCGGGCAGGTATGCTGACCGGCCGATTCCCAAGACGAGCCGGAGTTCCAGGAAATGTCTCTTCACATCATGGCAAGAGCGGTATGCCGCCGGAACAGGTGACGATTGCAGAAATGATGCGGCAGGCGGGATATCAGACGGCCCATGTCGGCAAGTGGCACCTGGGATATACTCCCGAAACCATGCCCAACGGACAGGGCTTTGACCGTTCATTCGGACACATGGGTGGCTGTATCGACAATTATTCTCACTTCTTCTACTGGAATGGTCCGAACCGACACGATCTCTGGGAAAACGGCAAAGAGGTCTGGCACGACGGCGAATTCTTTCCCGATCTGATGGTCAAACAATGTCAGAATATCATCAAAGAACCGCACGAAAAACCGTTCTTTCTATACTGGGCCATTAATGTGCCCCACTACCCGTTACAGGGGAAAGACAAATGGCGTAAAAAATACGCACACCTCGAATCCCCCCGTGATAAATACGCGGCCTTCGTTTCCACCATGGACGACTGCATCGGCGAGGTGTTACAGACTCTGAAAGAAAACGGATTGCGTGAAAACACGATTGTTATTTTTCAATCCGATCATGGACATTCTACTGAAGAGCGCACATTCGGAGGGGGTGGTAATGCGGGCCCGTATCGAGGGGCCAAGTTCAGTCTGTTCGAAGGTGGCATCCGGGTACCCGCCATGATTTCCTGGCCGGGTACGATTGCGGAAGGAGAAGTTCGTTCTCAACTGGCAACTGGCTGTGACTGGTTACCAACAATTGCTGACCTGACCGGTGCCTCACTCCCCAGGCACAAACTAGATGGAAAAAGCCTGAAAGCTGTAATCGAATCGGCTGAAGCTCCCAGCCCGCACGACAATTTCTACTGGCAGATTGGCAAAAGCTGGGCCATCCGCGACGGAGACTGGAAACTGCTGGGCCATCCCCGAGACACCAGTAATCAGGCTCCCTTAAGCAAGGAAGATCAGCTCTTCCTGGTAAATCTCTCCCAGGATATCGGCGAAAAAAAGAATCTGGCCAAACAGTATCCGGAGAAGGTTGAACAACTCAAACAGATCTACGAGAACTATCTACTATCCCTGACTGACTGATTTCTATTCTGGAATGGACACTCAAGATGCAACAACCATCTGATCGACAGACACCGGGTAGGCGCAAGTCACCTGCCTGGGTCATCTCTGTCGCTGTTTTTCTGGTGATCTATCTGATACTCCAACAACAGCAGCGGGGGAAACAGCCAGAAGTCCCCGGCAGCAACCATTCTGTGTCTGTCGCGACAGATGGATTAGATCAGGGTTCACAGCCGCCCGAAATCGATGCAGAACTCCTGCCTCGATATGCAAGCGATCGAGAACTTCCAAAGTCACAGACCACCGCCTCAGGAAAAGCTGCTGCTCCCGCTGGAAAGACGGTACGGACTCCAGCGAGTTCGAATCGTCCTCCTCCGGGCTCCAGCAGCGACTCAAAAGAATCTCGTCCTGAACTTGGACAGCTAGAGAAGTCCGGAAATCAAGTCTGGGAATCTACGGCAGGATTGACCTATGGTCCTGGCAGCCAGGAAAAGCATCGTCTGAAGCATGTCATGCGTCACGCAACCGACCAGCCTCGCCGCCCGGGCAAGCATGGCGTCTTTGCAGGAAATGGCGAACAGACTATAGTTCTGGCGTTGATCGATGAAGCTTACCTGAAAGCATTACAGGGAGGCAGAACCGTACAAAAAAAGCAGGAGGGGCAACGCACTGTTTACACAGTCGACATGCAACGTCCGGTTGGATACGTCGGTGGCCAGGTAGGAAACAGGATGGGAAAACCTCCCGCCAGTAAGATCCGACTCGTACTGGAAGGCTCCAGTGTAATTACAGCATTCCCCATGTAACGACTTGTGAAACAGGATCACGCGATAATGTATTACACCGGAATCTGCCCCGCTTGCGAACAGGGGGCTCTGGGACTCAGAATCTGTAGCAGTCAGTTGGACCTCGTGATCCTTTGTGATGAATGCGATGCACTGTGGATCTCCAGTGACACATCAGTGAGCCCTGTGTTCCCAAAACAACCAGACCTTCCCTGCCCCTCATGTAAAGGCAATCTGAGCGAGCCACCCGCACACTGGGCCGGTCTGGGTGAGATCTACGAAAGAGGCTGGCTGGACTGCGTCAGAGGGATGGCCGACTAATCCTCACCTGACTCACCCGATTAAAATTCGATTTCCAGAGTCTGCTTTTCTTTGAGAACTTTGGACTGAATCCTGATCGTGTCGCGTGTCGCAGGTATTTTGGAACCCGGAACTTTGACGATCAGCTGAGCTACACGTTTCTTTAGTGGTAGATAGTCCCCTTTATCCACCGGGCGGATATCGCCTGTAGCCGTGGAAGTGAACGTTGAATTGGGCCAGCGCACATCCCAGGGGATTGCCTGCCGATGACTGTCTGTCCCCAGCACCAGCCCCATCAGGTCTGAAGCACGATACCGCGTCGACTTATAACTGGTTGGCAACTTAACCTGGATGATGATCAGATAATCTTCGTTCAGATCAGGGTCTTTGGGTACGGTCCAGGCAGTAAAGCTCCCCGCCGTGACGGCATTACCCATCGGTTTGAATTTGAATTCACCTCCACCACTGCCTGAGCCGTCCCCATCAGCATCACCATCTCCTTTCCCCAGATGCAGGGAAACATCCGCTTCCATTTCTTTCAAGGCTTCTTCCGCCTCACCGGTCAGCGTCTTGACGGGCTGCATTACATCGAACTCAGTCGTTTTGCCTCCCGCCTCTTCCTCGACACGCGTATCCAGAGGACCGTTAAATGCAAATTGATCTTCATCGTCCAGGGTGACTACCGTAGAGAGATGATCGTTGCCCTGCATCCCGCCCACAATCACAATTGCCATGACGGTTAAGATCGTTGAGTGTAACAGGAGAGAAAACAGGTAACCCGTTGCCATGAAGCTGGCGAGCCAGACAAATATCTTTTCCTTAACGGACAGAACCGGTTCTTCCTCTTCCGAAGTCTGATGCTCTGCGGCGGATGATGACCGCTCTCTGAGTTGATTGACTAGAGCTGTGTCCTTCATTGGTGATTTCGTGGACCGGATCTGGTTCGACATGGACGACGTCGCCGAATAGGAAAAACCAGTCTGACTCTCGCGTGATAGCAGATTGTCAGATGGCTGAGTATTTCTAATGTTCATGGGCTCTGTCTTGCATGATTTAACGATATTATATGCAGACGGCCAGTCTCAGCTAACTTTTCACTGAGACTCTCTACGTCAAATTATATAGTAGAACTACTAGATTTGAATGATTTTTTCTGCAGAACGCCACCTTGACTGACAGTCGCGGGACCGACAAGCCCGAAAACAGATAGTGTACAGACAGAGCGTGAGCTTATCGATCTGCTATCTAGCCGAGCCTTAAATCGGCGGTTCAAACGAGGACCCGGTGCAGTTCCTGGACCGTGGTAATCCCTTCCAGAACCTTGGCTTTTCCAGATTCTTCCATCGTCGTCATGCCATTCTCGGAAGCAAGTCGCAAGATTTCAGTCTGTGTCGCCCCCCTCAGGATCGCTTCTCTCAGTTCTCCACGCACTCCCAGAGTTTCAAAGATCCCCGTTCGCCCCAGGTACCCCGTCTGGAAACAATGATCACAGCCCGCTCCCATTGCGATTTTGGATTCGGCCAGCTGATCCGAATTGACCCCCAGATATTCACATGCTCCTGAGTCCGGCTGGTAGGGAGCCCGACATTTCTCGCAGATGCAACGAACAAGTCTTTGAGAAATAATTCCCTGCAAACTGTCAGTGATGAACATGGAAGGAATCCCGAATTCTCGGAAAACATCGATCGCCGCCACGGCGTCGTTGGAATGCAAAGTCGAGAGGACACGAATCCCCGTCAGCCCTGCCCGCACAGCAATATGTGCAGTCTCGGAATCTCGAATTTCTCCCACCATGATCACATTCGGATCCTGACGCAAAACCCCACGGAGCGCCTCGGCAAAACTGAACCCGATTTTGGGATCTATCTGAATCTGGTTCACCCCTTCAATACGTCGTTCGACCGGATCTTCAATCGTCGCCAGACTCATTTCGGTCTGGTTAAGATAATCCAGGCAACTGTAAATGGAGGTGCTTTTTCCGGAACCGACCGGTCCGACACTCAGAATCATCCCATACGGAGCTGTACAATATTTGGTGATTTCAGAAGTCTGAGCTTCACTGAGACCGAGTTCGTTAAAATGTGTAAAACGTTTGTGATCCGGCATGAGTCGTAGCACCAGCCGCTCCCCGTGGATGGTGGGACCAGAACCGACACGAATATCGCGACGGTTCTGCAGAGTCTGGTTATTAATGTGTCCGTCCTGGGCCAGCCGCCGTTCTGTAATATCCATATTGGCAGCCAGCTTGAGACGGGAAATCACGGATGCTGCCGCTTCCTTGGGAAGCTGGATGATATCGTGCAACATCCCGTCGACCCTTAATCGAAGTCTTAATCCGTCTTCGAGGGGATCTAAATGAATGTCGGTCGCCTGGAGTTGAAAAGCACGCTCCATCAGTAAGTCAACCAGCGGGCCGGGCCCTACAACGTCAATCAGTTCCCGCAGCTCGGCCTGGAGTGCCTGTTGCCGCCCTTCATTTTTGTTCTCGGTATTCGCAGGAGTATCTGACATGACTCGACTCTTTCTGTCCTAACAATAAGCTTCGGTGAGAGAAATATGACTGGGAATGGCTAAAATCCAGCTCATTAAATCAGTTTAAAGAGGCCAAGTCCTCCCAAAACCAGACTGCTGATCAAGACAACCACCCCGAGAATCCGTAAATTCTTTCGACGATCTTTGAGTGCTGTTGCCCCCAGGAGCAATCCTGCCAGAGAAAAGGAGATCGTGGCCCCTAACGCGATTTTCGGATCCAGGGTCAGGGTGTCGCTGATGTATAACGCAAAACAGGCCACAGCGGAAAGCACTGCGACAATGCCCAGCAGTATCGGCATTGAAAATGTACGGCGACGCTCGATTCGCTCTTGTTTAACAGCCTGGCTCAGATGCGCGACAGCATCCTCTTCAGAAGGGGTGATGAACCAGACCTTCTTGAGACCGGAGATATTTAAAACCTCTTCGACCATCTCACTGGTATTAAGGATGGCGGTTTTTCCCCCCTGCTCATCTACCAGCTTCCAAACCTGGATCACGATTGCCACCAAAGAACTATTAATAAAATCCAATCTGGTCAGATCAATGATGACGCTGGGGGACTGCTGATTTTTGACTTCCGTCAGCAATGTGTCACCGAGAGATTCCAGCTCATCCCAGGCGGACTCGTTCAATTCCGGTAACAATTGCACCTTGAGATGGTCATTGACGGCAGTGATATGATAGGGAACTTCTTCGGTAGCCATGAACCAATCTCCATTGTTTACGATACGTCTGGTATCGGAGGGCCCAGTATCAGCTCAATGCTTCCACATTGATTGCTTAGTTTGAAGTAATGGTCGTCTTACTTTCAAAATACCATTGTGCCCTGATTTTACCTATTGCAATTTGGACCAAACTACGTGATTTACTAAGTATTTTCAGAGAAACGACTTTGCTTCACGACAAGTTAACAGATTGGGATAATCATCTTTATACGACCAGCACTTTTCAGTGCACTTGCGATCACATAGCATGAAGAATCTGGAGTGCTGGAAGGAAACCGTCGTCTGCCCTCCGGAATCTCTAAGGCCATAAGCACTTAGTATATGCTGACAGGTTGCTGTTATGTCAAGTTTTCCGAAGGTAGCGATTATGTCTGCCAACCAAGTTAGAAAGGTCAAACAGTTAAATGCCAGATGGTTAGCTGAATTTCAGTTTGACTCTGCTTTTTGAGCGTATTTATAATAGGGAAACAACCGATTTGACAAAATAGGTTGTTTTTGCGCACAAGCTCTCGTTAGTATCAAAAGCTTCAACTCAGCAGGATCTGACAGGCTCCAAAGACACATCTGTAAGGGCCACTCCGGAGAATTTTCCAACTTATTTTCTTCCAGGAATAAAGTGGATAGATTCGGCCGAAAACTTAGCACATAATAATATTAAGTAAGAGAGCAATCTCTACCCGAACAGATTGAAGTCTTTCAAAATAGACTCAGGAAAACCCCATGACTCGTTTCAGTAAAATCCTGTTGGTCCTGGTACTGGTATCCAGTATCGCCTTTATGGGATTTGCCGCGGCCTCAGCTGTTGGTGGCCCTAACTGGCTTCAGGAAAAAGATAAGCTGACAAACTACCTGTTTGAATATCAGCCCGGTGAAAATCCGACCTGGACCGTCAAAACCAGAAGAGGTGGCGAACAGATTTCCTCCTCCCCCGTTCTGGCAAAAGTGATCGTCGCTGCTCAGAAACACCAGATCCAACAACAAAACGAACAACTCTCAGAGATCACGAAACCCATTGCTCCCATGGAGAAGGCGATCAAGAACTGGGAACAAATCAATCAGGTTGATCGACAGGCCATGGATACCAAGGCTGCAGAACTGCAGCAGCAGATCGCGGCACTGGATACACAGATCACCCAGTTGGCCAATGAAGGTATCAAGATCAGCCAGCAGACCCTGGAAATTAATCAGGAAGCTGCCGAACGACGTGCAGACGTCTTCCGGCTCCAGGACCAGATCGATGAAATCCGCAACGAGAAATACCTGACCCAGGAACAGCAGAAAACACTGCGTGATTACATTGCAAGAATCGAAGGAAAAGTACATCGGCTCCAGAGACAGAAAACGCTGCTGGAAAAAGCAGTCAAGGGATCTGACACCCAAGAGTTCACTAAAAAATAAATCCCTCTGATTTCAGTCTCAGACTGGTTTCAGATTTCACCAGATACAAACTTCCATTTTTATCAATATCAGGAGCGATTAGATGTCGTTTGTCGGCAAGGTACTGGTCGTCGTTCAAGTTGTCCTCAGCGTCTGCTTTATGGGTTTCGCCGGAGCAGTCTTTACAGCACAGACGAACTGGCGTAACGAAAGCCTGAAGCTCAAGGACAATGTAGCCAGCATGCAGAAAAGCATGAACGAGCTTGAGTCCGAGTACAGCAATTACAAAACGGAAATGACTCAGAAAATGAATGATGCCCTGAGTCAGGCGCAAACGGCTAAAGCCGCGAATGATGCCCTGAAAGCACAGAACAAATCTTATCAGAATCAGTTGGAAACTGTGCGTGCTGAAAGAGACACTTCGGTAGCCCAGGCTGAAACTACGGGTGAAGAAGCGAACTTTCGCCGTCAGGAATCAGATCGCCAGCGCGTAGTTAACAAAACCCTGCATGACACAATCAATGACCTGCGGGCTAACATCAAGAGCCTGGAAGATACGATTTTCACCAAGAGTATTCAGGAAAAAACTCTGACTGCCAAACATAACAAGGTTCTCGAAGAACTGAATTATCTGAATAAAATTGTCTCCAATCTGGGCATCGACCCGAATGACCCCGCGATTGCAGGCATGCAGACGCCACCGCCGGCAGTTGAAGGTGTTATCATCAATACCAAGAAAGACAAACGGAACGGAACCAGGTTTGTAGAAGTTTCGCTAGGCAGTGATGACGGGCTCAGCAAAGGCCATCAACTGTATGTCTACCGTTTTGGTAACAAGGAAAATGGTAATCGTCCCAAGTACCTGGGTAAAATTGAATTAGTATATGTTGATCCTGATACAGCAGTCGGGACTGTGATAGACGCCGCCAAGAACGGTGTGATTGAGAAAGGTGATCATGTCAACTCGAAGCTCTAAGTCTAAAGGAAAAGCAGCCACTGCAGAATCAGGTGGCCCGAACATTTATGTCGGCTTACTGTTTGTCTCCCTTGCCGCTTTAGTGACAGGAATTATTTTCCTGCTCATGCAGCTCTCCGCTTATAACTGGGAGCTCGGTTAACGGCAGCAGCCAGATATAACCAGTATAGACTCAGAGCCCGTCACCTCTTCCGGTAACGGGCTCTGTTTATTCCCAAACTGGTTTCTACTCTCTTTATGAACCTGACTCGATCGCATAACCGGCATTCTTCCATCCGCTGAACCCACCGTCCATTGAGATCACTTGAGTGTATCCCATTTTTTGCAGGTTATCTGCAGCCAGAGCAGAGCGAAAGCCGCCACCACAGTACAAAATCAATGTGGTAGAGGTATCTGGGAATGCCCGCTCGATATCGCGTTCGATGATCCCCTTCCCGAGATGAATAGCGCCAGGAATGCGTGCTGCCTGAAATTCATGATCTTCACGTACATCAATGAGGTGAAACTCATCGCCCGCTTGCTTACGTGTCTGCACATCTTGCACAGTGCACTCGGTCACTCTTGATTTCGCATCATTCACGATATCCAGAAAACGTTGAGAATGATTTTTACCCATTGTGGATCCCTTCATATTCTGAGTAAAACAAATTTGGTCATCCCGGCTCTCAGCCATGAAGACTTCTAGATAATCGCATTTCGCAACATCGAAGTCTACCTGGCAACAGCTAAGAATTCTTCCATCGCCTGATTGACCTCTTCTGCCGCTTCCAGAGGGGCCATATGCCCCACTCGTGGAATTTCACGACAGCTGGCCTCTGGGAGCCTTACAGCCATTTCCTGCATGATATCCGGAGGTGTCAGGACATCGTCACTGCCGACGATGAGTAATGCGGGAATCTGAATTTGATCAAGTATACCCAGAAAATCATCACGCTCCGCCATACCTCGCTGGCTGGCAGCAATCCCTTCAGGATCTGCTGCTTCGATTTCTGCAATCAGATCCTGCGCAATCTCCGGGTACAAGTCTCGTGATGTCTTACTCAACAGATTGGGGATCATTGCTGAAGCGACAGCTTCGGGGCCATGGCGTAACACCAGATCGACCATTTTTAACCGATTGCTGATCCCCTCTTCGGTATCTGCATCGGAACGGGTATCGCAGAGAATCAATGTTTTCAGTTTTTCCGGAAAGTGCCTCCAGAACTCCCAGGCAATATACCCTCCCATGGAAAGGCCACAGAAATTAACAGGCTCACCGACTTCCAGTTGCGCAAGTAGTTCCTTCAGATCTTCAGCGTGTTGTTTCATACTTACCGTTCCGACCGTGACATCTGATCCGCCGAAGCCTCTCAGATCAGGAGCGATGACAGTATACTGCTGCTGAAAATGGGCAATCTGAGCCTGCCACATTCGATGACTTAACGGAAATCCATGCACCAGCAGCAGAGGTGGCCCTTCCCCGGCGATACTAACCTGCATGCGAATCCCATTTACATTTTGCTCTAGCTTCTGCTGGCTCATTTTGTTGTCCTTCCTGGAGGCGATTCAGCGATCAGCCCGCGTGACTGGGAGGCGTATTCATCACTGTTGCGCCAGTTTTAAAGCGCGTGCGATTCCCTCTTCCAGAGATTCAGTTCTCTCTGAGTCAACATTCCAGACCACTTTTCCGTCCGTACCGATCACCCAGACCTGTGGGATAAATTCTGCCTTGAAAGCAAGCAGAGAATCAATTGCCCCGTATCCATTGGGCCACGTGATTCCCGTTTCGTCCAGCCACTCCTGAATTACGGGAAGCAGATCTTCACCATCGGAGGTTAAACCGACAAACGCCACATTTTGATCTTTGAATTTCTCATGCACCTCCACCAGATGCGGTGCTGCCATTCGACAGGGACCACACCAGGTCGCCCATGCATCAACAACAATCACTTTCCCCTTAAGGTAGTCGTCCTGATGAGGGTCACCATTCACCCAGCCTGCTGCTTGAATGGGAGGGGCCTCGGTTCCCACCTTCAACTGGGCCATACCCCCTTCGGGTAAGGTTGACTCCGGCAAACGGAACGCGAACCAGGAAGAAAAGATGACAGCTCCGGTGACAACCAGAGCCAGGGCAATCAGGAAATCTTTTTTAGCGCTGGAATTGGACATATACCTGCTCTCTGCCGTTGTACTTTGATATTTTAGAGGTTGTAGAGCTCGCCATATTTGCGATTCAACTGATCGACAAGCGGAACGTGTGAAAGAGTTTCTCCCGTCACCACTTCCAGTAATCGATTCGCTCGATAGCGTTTACCGTGCTGATGAATGTTTTGATTCAACCATTCCTTGAGCGGGCTGAATTCTCCCCGCGCAATGAGATCGTCCAGGCCTCCCAGTTCACTGTCTGCAGCATGGAAAAAGTGAGCTGCATACATGTTTCCGAGGGCGTATGTCGGGAAATAACCAATCAGACCAGCACTCCAGTGCACGTCCTGCAGGCAGCCATTCGCAGGCGTGTCCGGTGTAATACCAAAGTAACTCGTAAATTTCTCATTCCAGGCAGACTCAACATCAGCAGGTTGCAGGTCTCCGGATATGAGCGCCTGCTCAAGTTCAAAACGCAGCATGATGTGCAGATTGTAGGTTACCTCATCTGCCTCAACTCGAATATACGAAGGGCGCACGTCATTGATCGCCCGATAAAAGTCATCTTGGGCAACATCAGCTAAGGCTTCCGGGAACTGCTGTTGTGCAGACTGATAGAAACAGTTCCAGAACGGACGGCTTCTCCCCACCAGGTTCTCCCACATTCGAGATTGAGATTCATGGATGCCCAATGAGGTTGAACTTCCGGCGGGAGTGCCAAAGTTTTCCTTGAGTAACCCCTGCTCGTAAATACCGTGACCTGCTTCATGCAGCGTTCCAAAAAAAGCACCGGGAAAGTGGTGTTCATCATAGCGGGTCGTCAGGCGGCAATCCCCCGGACCAATTCCACTGCAGAAAGGATGAGCCGCGATATCAAGCCTGCCGGCATTAAAATCAAATCCAATCTTTTCAGCAGCGGAGAGACTGAACTCTCGCTGCTTTTCAACAGGATATTTTCTGGTCAGGAGGGAGACATCGGGAACAATTCCGGATTCTTTGATTGCAGAAACAAGTTTGACCAGTTCATTGCGCAACGGGGTAAAGGCCTGCTCGATCATTTTTGAAGTCGCACCGGGTTCGTACTCGTCCAGCAGAGCATCGTAAGCAGCCTGCCCTTCAGATCCGAGCGCGGCAGCCTGTTCGCGTTTGAGGCCAATCATCTTTTCGAGCCAGGGCAGGAAATCATTGAACTGATTTTCCTTGCGGGCTTTTACCCACGCATGATGTGAAAGAGTCGCTACCCGGGACAACTCTTCTACAAGTTGACGGGGGAGTTTTGTCATCCGGTCATATTCATGTCGAGCCTCACGAATGTTGGCCTGCTCTACCGAATCTTCTTCCCACTCCGAAGCGCTTTCCAGTTCGTTCAGCAAGTCCCCGGTTTCCGGACTGGTAGCCTCCTGATGAACCATTCCTGCCATCATGGAAAGCTGATCTGCTCGATGACTCGCACCATCTGCCGGGAGATAGGTCTGTTCATCCCATTCCAGAATAGCAGAACAGGAACTCAGCAGGGCTGCTTGTTTGAGTCGTGCGATTAATTGATCGTATGCTTTCTGGGAAGCATTCATGGAGATGCTCTTTCTAGTAGATTTTTTTGATAAACGTGCATAAAGCACACGCTAAAAGATCAGGGACCCTGACCACATTGTATGGGAGATGCAGGTGTAGAAATCAACCACTGCCATTCGGAAATTCGAATTCATTCCTGAGATGGTTCATCATCGTAGCGGCCTCCCATCTGATACAGAGGCAAAAATCGATAGTACACTTCCAGACAGAGTGTGCTGATGGTTGTGGAATAAAGCCGTCCACCATATGGTCCCCAGGGGGGGCGTGGATCCCAGCTACCTGCATTTTCTCCCCGTGTGACCTGCTCCGAAATTAATAGATCTCGTAAGTCTTCATTCCAGTCCCGCCAGGGTGCTCCTCCATATTGATACATCGCCAGAGTGCCGTAGTACCAATAGTACAGATTGTATTCTGAGAGGCGTGGAGGGCGATCTGAAATAAACTGAATTGCTTCTCTACAGGCTGGGTTATCCCTCCTGATTCCCAGCATCTGTTTGCAAAATAAAGATTCTGCAGTCATCGCCGATGTTGGCGGAGTGGCAGGCTCCATTAATCGATAGGTAGCCAACCCATTATTCTTGCCGAGACTGCGTTCCTTTAAAAATTTCACCATCAGCCGTTTGGTATCGGAGGGGATTGGAATACCGGCAATTTCTGCACTCTTGAGCGCCATCAGTTGCCAGCCAAACATGCTCATGTCACTTTTCTGCCCTTTGACATAACGCCAGCCTCCATCGTAGGGGTTCTGATTTTCTACGATATAGGCAATGGCACGCCCCACGGCTTCGCGCAGTTGCGGGTTAGACCGCGGATCCGACTGTAATCCATATGCTTCGGCCAAAGCATAGGTCGCCATCGCATGCGAATACATGCGTGCATAGTGTGTCGCTTCTCCACCCAGAAAACCATTCGACCGCTGATTCTCGACCATCCAGCCAATCGCCCGCTTGAGATTATCTGAATAATCTCCCTCTTCCTGGGTGTACCCGGCCCCGAGAAAGGCCAGAATCGCGAGTGCCGTCAGTCCGGAGTCGGCCTGTATCCCTGCATTGCGACGGTCGATTCCCTGTTCGTCGATACGCACTTTACCTGCGCCAAATCGATCTGCATCCCAGAATCCGGCTGGTTCCTGATGTGTCGCCAGCCATTTCAAACTCGCTTCCACCGCGCGTTCTGATTCTTCCGTTCCACCAAAGCGTTGAGCGATTTCCTTGCGTTTCGAAAGGTTTCTCAATCGATAAGTCGCAGGAATATTTGCTTTGGTACGATTTGAAACCGCATCAAAACTGGGACGCATTGCATCTGGTTGTAAACCCGGTCTGTTGATTGTCAGCGGCAACGAACTACGTTCAGCCATCAATCGCTGTGTGTCAGGGTTTTCCTTACCCGCTGTTGCCTGCGGTGAGGAGCGTTTAACGGTCCCCTGCGATACCGACCGGGTAGATCGAGTTCTTCGACGAGAAAACCTTGGCTCGGTAGGTGCAGAGTTCGCCTGTGTCTTACTTGCCGCGTCAGTTTCTACTCCCGTCGGTTCAATCTTCAGATTGGACGGAGCAGGTCCGGTCCTGCGAGAAACCATGGAATCTTTGGCATTCCGTTCCAGTTTCGATTGCGGATCAACTTGCGCATTCAAGGCCAGTGTCTGTTTTTCGCCGCTGAACGATGGCTGAATTCGATCTACGGCCCCGGGCGCTGATTGACGTTTGACATCCTGATTCGTCTGACCAATTCGGATCATTCTACTCCGATCACGAGAGTTCGAAGGCACCGAGACCTCTGCCCGGGATTCCGCCGTTGTGTCAGTGATCTCCAAGGGTGCGACCGCCTGAATTTTCTTTTGGCTGACGCTCTCTCGTTCTACCCGGGCGGGTGTGATCGGTAAATCGGCCTCCGAGATCAGATCAGGCATCGGCATTTCCGAGATTTCCCGGGGAAGATCTTTCTCAGGTGGTGCCATCAAAGGATCAAATTCGGGACGTGTGAGTTCGATACGGGATAATTCCTGTTTCTCAGGCTGCTGTAACTGATCCCAGACAGGAGTGTTCCCGGGCTCCTTGTTTTTGTTGGTCTCCGTACTTTCAGCCTGAAGCGTGAATTTCTGCTGATCTTTTTCTTTTCGCTCACGTTCCTCAGCCAACTCTGCTTTACTCAGAGACTGGGGGGCCTGTTCAGGCCAGAGTGTGACGACCCCCAGGGACAAAGACAAATGCACGATTATCGAAAACAAGAGTGCCTTGGATGATGCATTACTGTCTCCCCAGCGCGTCACCAGCATTGAAAGCAGATGGATGGATGCGAATAATGCTGCCAGGATGAGGACACCCCACAGAATCTGCTCAAACGTGATGGCACGTCCTGACAGAATTCTTTCGATGAGGTTATGCAGTCGATCGTTCATTTTGAGGATTCGTCACTCAATCGATTTGCTAAGGAGACAGACCGGATATTAACTCGATGACAGACATCCAGAACATTCATCACATTCTGGTAAGGCCCCGTAGAATCCCCTCTGATAACTACAGACTGTCCAGGAAAATTCTTAACGGCCTCTTTCAAAGCTGTCTCCAGCTCTGCTAGCGTCTTCTTTTCTCCCTGAAGTGTGACTTCACCATTCTGACTTACATTGACTATGATATCATCAGGAAGGTTGGTCAGTGGCTTCGCATCAGTCACTGTTGGGAGTTGAATGTCATACTGACGCTCCATTTCAGTGAACTGTGTACCGACCATAAAGAAGATGATCAGCAAAAATACAATGTCAATCATGGGGGTTAAATCGAGCTTGGGCTCTTCAACGGTCCCCGTTTTTAGCGGCATCTTCAGATTCCTGTTCGAAGCTGTACGATCCTTGAAAACAGGGACTCTCACCCCGGAATTCACACGGATATGGTCTTTAATACTTTATGCGAAGAGTTATATTTGTTTCAACAGGTGAATTTTCAGAGAGCTTCTGATTCTTCAATACATACTACCACTTGGGTCATCTGATTTGCTTGACTCTAATACCCCGATTCCTGTTTCCGTGTCTTTTTTTACAGAAACTGCTCAAGATGGAAGCGGCGATTTCCAGAAATCACTTACAGGTAACATGTTAAGTAAAATATTAACCAGTCCAGACAAATTCTCACACCCCGATGAGCTTACATATGAGGGGCAAAACACATTATCTCTGACTGGTTCTATCCGCCGTCTACTCAAGAAGGCGTTATTATCGATCAATTCTCTCAGCCTGGATGCCCCCCTGGTTGCCATTACCTGGCTCTGGTTCTTCTCTCACATATACAATTGCTACATTATTCCAACTCACTACTACATATTATTTAGTGTCACCTGGCTGGCCTATTCCGGAGATCGACTGCTGGACACACTGAGAACCCCTGGGAGCATTAGAAATACTCCGCGCCATCGGTTCACCTCTCAGCATTTCGTACCTTTACTCGGACTCTGGTTACTTACAGCCACGTTTTCCGTTTGTTTCCTGTTGATGGCACTTAACTCTACAGAATTGAGGTGGGGCTTTTGCCTGTTATCATTACTGGCATTGTATTTCGGGAGTTGCTTTTGTTTTCCTCATCTTGCTAGAAGTTTTCTGCCGAGAGAATTTCTGGTTGGAATGTTTTTTTCCATCGCAACCCATTTTTTTATTGTTGTCCAACAACCAGCCTGGGCTCCTTACCAATTCTGGACCGGCTTCAGTTTCTTTGCGATCTGCACTTTGAACTGCCTTGCAATCTCCCGCTGGGAGTTTACTTCCGATTTAGACGCCCGGGAAGTAACTTTTTTTACCAGCAATCCTGAACGACTGAAGCTGTTTCATCATATTCTAATTGTCTTTCTTATTCTTCAGTCAGTCATTTCTATATTAATGATGTGGAATCAACAGGTACCAGTCTTTGAACTATCCCTGCTCTTAAGCACGTTACTCTTGATCGGACTGGATCGCGGAAATGTCAGTTCACGCTTAAAACCAGTTTTAGCAGATCTTGCACTACTGACTCCCTGGTTAATTCTGAGTATTTTATCATGAACTTTAATCGGATCGCTCCCTGCTTTGAGCGATTGGAGAAGCTCGTATTTCGGAATCAGATGCAACTCTGCCGTACCGTGTTTTTAACAGAGTTATCCCACCTTGAAAAAGTAGCAATGATTGGTGAGGGCGATGGCCGGTTTCTCCTGGAATTCCTGAAGCAGACAAACTGTCCCCAAGTGCACTACATCGATTCCAGTCAAGTCATGCTGGATTTAGCTCAAGCTCGCATTAAAAAACAGTTTCCCGAGGCACGACCACGCGTTCGCTTTTATAAATGTGATCTCTCTAAAGAAAACATGCCCGAAGATAATTATAATCTGGTCGTAACGAACTTCTTTCTCGATGTCTTTAACGAACCGACACTCAGTCAGGGCATTACCAGAATCGCTGATTCCTGCTGCAATGATGCGATCTGGTTATATGCAGACTTTCAGGTAGCAGGTAGCAGGCTCAAACAATTGCGTGCAACTCTCTGGCTGAAAACCATGTATCTTTTCTTTAAAGTGGTCTCAAACATTCAGGCCACTGCCCTGATCAATCCCGCACCACTCCTGGAAGCACATGGTTTTCGAGTTATTCACCAGAGGGAATTCGCACATGGCTTAATGCGGGCCGAATTCAGACGACGTGTCTGATTTCAGTCAATTGCCAAGTCACTCAGAAACCGTTTTCAGAAATGAAAAATCGATCGTACTCGCAAGCAAAAAAAGAATCTGGAACAGTGAGGCCAGCCCTTCCAGATGCACGTCGGTCACAGTTGCATCATGATCTTCAAGTTTTCGCATCACCCAGTAAATCACCACCCCGGATACAACCAGGGCAGGCGCCAGATCGCGTAACGCAAGCCAACTCCCAGCCATAATCACGATAATCAAAAAACAGCTTCCATAAGCCAGCTGTTTCAAAGAAAGCGGATATCTGGGGTTCACCCACCGAGCAGTATCATCCTGCGCCTGCACAACACTGATGGAAAACGGAATAATCCAGGTCCCCAGTGAAATGGAAATCAGAATCAGAATTGAAGGTGGAAGCAAAGACTCGGATTCGGCATAGAGCTGATAAAACAAAGTGACACGGAGCAGCATGAACACGATCGTCAACACGAAAAGATTACCAGCTGAACCAGAAGTCCCACGCTGACTCAGAAATTCGCGACACTGGGGAATTGATTCTGGCACAAAAGTGCGTAAAAACAATAACTCCAGTGAAGCAACCAGTAATACGGCAACTTCCAGGGGCCAGAGAAACTGTAGCAGAGCGAGCAGTACAGTGACTACCAACCCCAGCGTAAATCCTGCCAGGGGGAGCAATGCCGTACTCCGTGTTTCAATGCGATCTTTCCGATCACGATGCAGAACCAGAATTCGAATCCGAAAGAAACGCTGTATTGCTTCAAAGAAGGCAACGATCGAGTCTACCCAGTCAGTTTCATCCTGACTGCCAGGTTTACCACTGGGATGTTCCTCTGGTGTGGGGGGCGAATTCATCGGTCGAGCCCTCTCATCTGGATTCCTGCTTATCTGCCATCCTAGAACTTTCAATGCGCAAGAGCAGGGCCCCCATGGAATGAGGGCCCTGCTTTGAAATTCAAAACTTTTACTTCAGTTTATTTAGTTGCATATCGCAGATCCATCAGCATCTGAGTGATACGGACAGCTGTTTCCTGCAACTGATATTTTTCATGAGTTTCGCAACGCGAAATTTTTTCATGCACCTGGAACCAGTTTTCGAACAGTTCGTTACTCTTGGAGCGAACCAGATTCATAGAAACGGGCTGCATCAGGACGATACGATGCAGTTCGTGTGCAGTGTTTGAAAAATTACGCATGGAATTTTGAGTTGACTGTCTGAATGAGGGAGACTCAGTTGCCAGCCACTGATCTGCAATCAGAGATAACTGAGTGCTCTGTGTTTCCAGGGCAACAACCAGTTTCGCCATATCAATACTGTCCGAAGGAGTCTCCATTCTCAGTGCAATTCTCAAGGCATTGATCGAATTGTCTACCTTATCGAGCAACTGCAGTGCAGCAGGGCTTTCAACGGAATGGAACATCGCAGAGAAATCTTTCCAGGAAGATTCGATGTACCCGAAAGAAGTAATCAGATTCGATGTCGACTCATTATGGTTGACAGTGTCGATCAGGTTCTCGACAGTACCGTAGAATTCATCTGATGTCGCCAGATAATTAGCAGGTGGCAGGCTAATCAGTAAACGCAGAGTTGCACGACGATAAAATTCGTCAACATCGCGTTTCAGTGCTTCTGTCAAGTGTGCTACTTCCTGCAGATTGGCGCCATCCTGCGGCAACCAGAGCAGTTCCTGAATCGAACGATCCTGTTGCACAACACGCTGAATACCACGACTCAAAATGCGGTTGTGGTAAGAACGCAACCGGGTTGCGTATGTATTCCACGCATCGCGGAATGCCAGGTACTCACGCTTGATCGAATCATAGCTCTGCCGATCAATGATCAGATTTGTCACCTGAATCATCCGCTGTTCAATTTCCTGTCCCTGTCTTACCAGTTCCAGACGTTGCGGCTCGCGAGACAGCTCGAACTCTACATCCTGAATCAAGATGCCGAGAGCGTTACTCAAAGCAGATGTCTGCCGCAGGAGATCCGTTCTTTTAAGCTGAGGTCCAGTCTGGAGCAGGTCCCCCAGTTTACGATCAGCAGCATTCATGCTGGCAATCAGATTCTGTGATTGACGATCCAGACCTCGTACCTGATCCAGCTGCAGAGACACAACTCGCCAGAGTTGATCGATTTCACCATATTCAGCTGCAATCTGGTTCAAATCATTTGTCCGACGGACGCGGTCAGCCAGAATTGAAGCACGTGCCCGTACTTTCAATACATCGGCGACATATTCTCTTACTCCTGGCACCTGATACATCACACGGTTCAGTTGCATGGCCAGATCGGAAGAATCTCTCGCGAACTGATTCAGAGTATCTCTGACTTCATTGATGTTCACACGCGAGAGATTCAGCTGTGGAGTGGGAGGCAGATCAAGACCAGAGGGCTTGTACTCCCGATCTCGAGTTGCGAGTTCAGATTTTTCCAGCAAACGGAGCAGGTCATTGACCAGCTTACTGTTGTCACCATTCGGTGATTGTGCAAATGCACTCGAAGAAGTACCGGTTACGACGAAACCGGTGAGGACCAGCATTAACAGAACGCGAGGTCCAAAAGACAACATGTCCTTACGTTTCTTGTGGTGATTAGTAGTGTGGCGGTAGCGGGAATACATTCACACAATCCTTTCTCGTGAATTCTTTGGCTTGGTTAACATGTGCCTTCCATGACAATCGCTTGATCAGACTTCAGTCTGTTTCACCGATGACAACATCTGAACCATATGGGCCCGTTCAGATAGTCAGCTTAACTCCAGATAGGACGAACTGCTGATGAGAGGTAGCCTGAAATTTTCATATCGGCCTCGACGACTGAACCAGACTGATCAGGCGGCGAAGTTTACTGGTTTTGGAAATTACGTCAAGACCATGCTTTGAGTCCACCAGCGTTTAGCTCCCCGTCTTTTGACTGTTATCAAAATGGCCCACCATCATCTCTCATACAAGCCCCACAGTAAAGCTGGGAAAACAACACAAAGTCTCCTGCCTGCGTCCCATTTGTCGAATATAGAGGCTTGTAAAATCAGTTTCCTGTAATCATAAAATGGACGCACTATAGTTTGATCCATTGTAACTTTGGGACCGTATATTCTGTTGTTGTCAATATTACACTGGCAAACAGTCAGTATTATTGAAGCATATTTTTTACCCCATTCGGTAAACCATTATATTTAAGCATGTTACAAACAAATAAACATGTCGCACAATTGATTGGCACGCTGAATGCTTAAGAGTATAAACAGCCACTTTTAATCAACTACATGACATCATTCTGATCTTTGTGTCTACATGATGTTTCATCAGAACAGGAGAATTTCAATGTTGGTATTAACAAGAAAACGAGATGAAGTAATTCAGATTGGTGAAGACATTGTCATCAAGATTTTGAAGACCGGCAAAGGGGCAATCAAAATCGGAATTGAAGCTCCCGGTAACGTTCGCGTCATTCGGGGTGAATTACTGGAGACCGAGAATTCACCTGAACACCTGAGTGCCATGAATTCAGAGAGTGTCAACCAGGGTTTAAATGCTCAATGTGCCTGAAAAGGCAAGAGTGGAACGGCACACATTAGGTGAGCTGTTAATTTTCATATTTTTATTCCGTTAAGCCATCATAGAGGAAGTTGATAGGCCGGGCTTCAAAGTCGCCAGACGACTGAAATCGGAGGGGATCATGAATCGATCACAATGCAAATACAATCAAACTGAAACTGTTAATTCCGCTCGGCTTGTGGTCTGGGGAATGGTAATTCTGCTGACAGCAGTTTTTCTGTCAGGATGTGCTACCTTCTCTCACGCCGCAGAATACACTCCATACCAGGGGAACGATTACCGCAGTAATTACGACCTGCCTCTTGATCATGAAGAGGATTACCGCTATCGAAGCCCTTCAAATTCAGATTTCGCGCCCATTCCGCGTCATCGATCAGACTCAGACTATCAACCTGCTCAACGACATCGGAGATTTCGTCCGGTCTCCAATGAATTGAGCATGGATGATTATGATGCCAGATTAAAACAACTGCTTTCGGGAGAGGAATACCCCAATGACCGACCTCGAATCCGGATGCGTGACCAGTATCCCGAACAAAATTATTCTGTTCCAGATCGGCGAACACGAGACTCGTTTCAGTCTGATTATGACAGCCAGCGATTACGGGAACTGATTCGAGAATTACAGCAGAAATCGCTCCCTCAATATGACCGGGAACGGTACGACACCCGGTTTCCTGAACAGGTTCCACTGGATCCAAACCAGGAACTGAGAGCAAAGATTTCGCAACGCTATAACAGCCAGTCAGTTGTAGGAACGTTACAGACTCTGGACCCCCAACGGGCTTACTCCTTCTACCTGGAAGTAAACCGAATGATCGACTCACGTCATGTTCAACCTCCTTCTTATGATGTGCGTACTAAAAAATCGTTACAGAACCTGATCTTTGCAGTTGAAAATCAGAACTTTCTGAGAATCAACCGCGTGTCTGCTTCTCCAGATCAGATCCGCATGGCCCAGAATCGCTGGCAACAGCTGATGGATCAAAATACTGCACGATCTGCTCAGGATGCAGTAACTGTACTGCGTCAGGCTGCAGATATCGCAGGAAGCCAGTTACAGATGCCAGCGACAGGAGTCATATACGAATTTGCGTACGGCTCACTGGAAGCTCTGGATAAGCACTCGCGGTTTGAGTTTACTCCCACTACATCCGGTCCACGTGTTGACGCGGGAGGAAATAATATTGTCGGTGTTGGCGTGCAACTGAAAACCCATGATGACGGAGCAGTTATCCTCCGAACCCTGAATGGCGGCTCGGCAGCACAGGCTGGACTCCAACGTGGTGATGTTATCGTCGGTGTCAATCAGAGACGTCTCGCAGGTCTTTCTCTGGACGAAGTCGCCAATCTGATCACCGGTCCTGCAGGTTCGAGCGTCGCTCTCGAAGTTCGTCGTGAAAGCCGAACGGCCCGGGTCAACCTGAACCGTCAGGCGATTCGTATCACCAATATCAGTGAAGTAAAAATGGTGGATTCCCAACAGAAAATCGGTTTGATCCGCCTGGAGAAATTCGGCGAAGGGACTTCACAGGAACTGGATCAGGCATTGTGGAAACTGCACCAGCAGGGAATGCAATCGCTGATTTTTGACCTGCGGGGCAACCCGGGAGGATTATTGACTGAGGCGATCAGTGTCTCAAACCGCTTCGTACCCAGTGGGAAAATTGTTTCGACTCGCGGTAGATACCAGAGTGACAACACTGTTGAAACAGCAACTCATGATCAGACCTGGAAGATGCCTCTGGTTGTCCTGGTTGATGGCGACAGTGCCAGTGCCAGTGAAATCTTTGCAGCAGCAGTCCAGGAAAACCGCCGCGGATTGATTGTCGGCCGAAAGACTTATGGGAAGGGAACCGTCCAGACTCACTTCCCTCTGCAGTCCGTTTCCGGTACTTTCTGGCTGACGACTGCGAAATTTTACTCTCCAACGGGTAGAGAAATGGCGGGAGCGGGTGTGACCCCCGATATCCCAGTCAACATGTCTGAACGAGAACTGCAGAATATTGGTCCCGTTGATCAGGACTTACGAGCTGGCATCAATACAATTATGAGCCAGCGTCCTGGTGAACTCGTAAACAATATTCCAGCAGATCGTCAGGCCAGTCCACAACGATTTCAGTTTTCAGGATAAATTCAAGCGGGTAATGAATCACGTTTAGACTTAATCCTGATAAAATACAGACTCTCGTTTAATACTCGAATCGACAGACAGCCCCAGGCTGTTTCGGTTGCCCCGGCGTCGAGAACGGTATGATCCGAGAGTCTTTTTCCATTAATCCCCTATCAGCCATGAATTTAACCAGGCAGTAAAACTGCATATACTCTCGTCATGAAATGTAGAATCACGCAGGATGTTTCTGCAGCTGCAGAACTGATCCGAAACGGTGAACTGGTCGCTTTCGCGACAGAAACCGTCTATGGACTCGGGGCGAATGCGCTCGACCCGAACGCCGTCGCCCGCATTTTCGAAGTCAAACAAAGGCCTCATTTTGATCCCCTGATCGTTCATGTCGCAGAGATCGATTCACTCGCCGAATTTACCACAGGTTTATCGCCTCAAGCACAAAGACTCGCCGAGAGATTCTGGCCAGGACCTTTAACTCTTGTCTTACCTAAACAGTCTATGATCCCCGATCTGGTCACTTCAGGTCTGGATTCTGTCGCAATCCGCATCCCCGCACATCCTGTGGCTCGGGAACTGCTCAACGCCGCGGGCCTGCCGATTGCTGCCCCCAGCGCTAATAAGTTTGGATGCCTCAGCCCGACTCAGGCTCAACATGTAGCAGAACAACTGGGTGATGAAATTCCCATGATTTTGGAAGGTGGCCCCTGCCAGGTTGGCGTCGAGTCCACTGTCATCCAATGTAATGAGGATTCCATAGTACTTTTGCGTCCTGGAGGAATTTCACTGGAAGACATCGAAGCCTGTGCAGGAAAAGTGAGGCTTGCCAGAATTGAAGATTATGCAGAGACGAAATCTCAGGTCAGCCCTGGAATGCTTCCTCGCCATTACGCCCCTGGAACTCGGTTGCATCTGATTGATCAGTTAGATCAAATTCCCGATGTCAAGACGATTGGCGTCCTAAGCCTCTATCCACTTTCAGAGACAATTCTGGCTGGACGAGAATTTGCTGCTCAGGAAATCTTATCTCCCACGGGAGATTTAAAAATGGCAGCCGCAAATCTTTTTGCGGCCTTAAGAAACCTGGATCAATCCGGAGTCGAATGCATAGTTGCACTAAGATTGCCTGAGAGAGGACTGGGCAGGACAATCAATAATCGGCTGGAACGGGCCGCATACTGAACTATAGATTCAACTGAGCCTGTTCCTGAGAGTTAATTACGCACTCATGCATGATTGAAGACAATTGCTCCAGCTGTATCGGTTTCGTAGCAAAACTGTCACAACCTGCTGCAAGGCATTCTTCCCGTGATCCAGACATGGAGTGGGCCGTTAAAGCAATAATTGGAAGTCGATAACCAGACGCTCTGAGCTGCTTCGTCGCCCCGTAACCATCCAGTTCGGGCATCTGCATATCCATCAGGATCACATCAAATGCGTTTCCTTTTTCTACTGCTTCCTGCGCGAGCTTGACTGCAATGAGGCCATTTTCAGCCAGAGTCACATCATGGCCAGCTTTTTGCAGAAAATAGCGAATCAATCTCTGATTATCCGGTCCGTCTTCAGCGACTAAAATTCGATAGCTTTCGCTGCCTTCTGATTTTGGCTGACTGAGAACGTTCTGTTTTCCCTGACGTGCGAATGCAGTCTGATCTATATATTCTTCAGTCTGTAAATTGCCAGTCTTTACTGTCACAGTAAATATGGTTCCCTTACTGTATTCGCTCGACACCGAAATTTCGCCCCCCAGAATATGAGTCAGTCGTTTACAGATCGTCAATCCGAGTCCCGTCCCTCCGAATTTACGAGTGGTTGAACAGTCTGCCTGCACAAAAGGTTGAAATAACCGCGAGAGCTGAGTCTCTGTCATGCCGATGCCCGTATCTATTACATCGAATTGCAAGCCTTGCTCGTTTGAATCAAGGGTGACCGCTCTCAGTACCAGCTGAACAGTGCCTTCTCTGGTGAATTTAATGGCGTTACTTAAGAGATTAATCAGAATCTGTCGAAGTCGAACCGGATCACTTTCAATCCAGTTGGGAACCTGACCTTCCACTTGAATACTCAGATCAAGTCCTTTATCGATGGCCCGGATTTCCATCAGGGTTTTGACATCATCCACCAGCTCTGTCAATGAACACTCGATCGCTTCGACGTCCAGTTTATCGGCTTCGATTTTGGAAACATCCAGAATGTCATTTATCAATTCCAACAGGTACTCGCCATTCTTTTTAATGGTATCGAGATGACGTAAAGTCTCCGAATCCTGATTACGCTGCCTCATTATCTCTGCAAATCCCAAAATTGCAGTCATAGGAGTTCGAATTTCATGACTCATATTTGCCAGGAATGCGGTCTTAATCTTACTGGCGTTCTCTGCTTCCTGTTGTGCAATTACCAGATCTTCTACCATGTGATTAAATGTATTGGCCAGACGTCCGACCTCATCTTGTGATTCCACCTGGATACGATGGTCCACGTCACCTGCTGCGATTTTTTCTGCACTTCGGGAGAGCTCTAAGATGGGAGATACAATTCCTCGAGATATTATCCATACCGAGAATAAGGCAAAAATTGTCCCAATAAATGCGAGGATGCTGATGACGAGTATTGCTGACTGGATGGAAGCATCTGCGTGATAAGTTGCCTTAACAGTATTTGCGTGAATCAGCGGATGGATTTGATTGTGCAACAACTCATTGATCGTCTCCAGCTTCTGTTCATAACCCGCCAACTGGTGATCAATATCATCTGTAACATTTACGATCTGATTACCAAATGTCGTTGCCTTTTCAAACAGCGAATCAATTTCATTCATTCGCTGTAATTCCAACTGGTTGGAGATTGAGAGCAGATATTGTGCTTCGAACATCCGGAATTTACGTTCTGCATCAAAGATCCTCATCAGCAAATTCTGATTTCGCTGAACGATATATTCTTCAATTGAGCCAAACGTAATATTGAGATACTTCTCCATGTTATGAGATGCATCCGCTTTTATCAGCTCTGCTTCAGAGGGAATCCGATTCGTCTCTCTGTGCTCTTTTCCAATTAGTTGATCGATCTGCTTGACATAATTTACGAAGACGTGCAAGGATGCATCCCGTTTGTCTACCAGCCTGACAAGTTCAGCGGACATGCGATTGTATTCCGCATAATCTGATTCGATCCGCCTGTTTAGATCTGGCCCCAGATCGGACTGTGCCAGTTTCTGATAGCGACGGTAATTTTCCTGAAAGTGGTCCCTGGCAAGGATCAGTTTCTCTAGATGCTCTTTGTCTCTGTCACGGACATAGTCGAGGACCGCCCGCGCCATCTTGCCTGCTTCGATTTCCATCTCCAGAATTGAAGCTTCGAGAGGCTCTTCTACGGTCACCAGTTGAGAAATGTCATGATTGATGTTGGACAGCTGATATAGAGTCACGGCTCCACTGACTACCTGAACCAGCACCAGTAGTCCAAACGCGCACTTGAGGCGATCAGAGATTGACCACTTTCGCAGCTTAGCAGAGACCCGTGTTAATGGCTTATAAGTGTGCATTAGATTCAGACAGCGCTGGTTCAGTTTACGATGGAGAAGCTGCAGATGAATCGCTGATGCGTCAGCTGCCTGTGATCATGACTGGAGAAGAGTAGATTCACCGCCTTAAAACCGGGGGCATTCACCTCCTTAAAAATGTATCTTCCAAATAAAAACCGGTCATCAAAGAAACACCATTACTCAAGAGATTATAAGAATGTGTGCGAGAGGATTCGGAGAGTGAGGAATTCAACGAAGATGACAGTTGCAGGGAAGACGCCACAGGTTTCACCAGACAAGTCAGTCAGCTTTGAACAAAGCGAACCATTCAACCTGAAGTGAGATCAAGAGGAGATGATCTGATCAATAAAAAACGCCAGCACCGTTCAGAGGGGGGTGAACGATACTGGCGATCAACAAAATCTGAATTAAAAATGAAATCTGCAACGATCAAGTTACAGCTGGTTCAGTTCGGCAAGAGTGAATTCTGAGAACCAGACCGCTACCTGTTTCATCATTAACCAGATAAGATCAGGGATGCTGTCTCATGGTCGGTAACCTAGTCGTGAATCTGATAATAACCGGCTAGCACTAAAGTTGGTTATAGCCTATATCAGGTCATTTTTAGTTATCGAAATCTACCTGATCAAATCCGTAACCATATTTGAAAATCGACTGTTAAAGTGATTCTCCACGATGGACGGATCGTCGCAAAGATACCGATTATGGCGATATTTCACCAGGTGGCTGGAAGCCTTTCAACAAGGCTCAGCTCAGGCACGTACCAGGCAATGAGATTTGATTTCTGCGGCAATCTCTGAGAGGGGCAATACTTTGTCTGCCAGTCCTGCCATGACGACAGCTGCAGGCATACCCCAGACAACACTGGAAGCTTCGTCTTGAGCGATGATCGTTCCGCCGACACGAGCAACCTCGTGACTTCCCTCGATTCCATCTTCCCCCATACCTGTCAGCATCACAGCCAGTGTGGCACTTCCATAGTGTTCTGCAGCTGTTCGGAATAAGGGATTGACAGAGGGACGACAGAAATGCTCTGGAGGCGCCTGATTGATCAATGTTACTTTCTGACCATTCTTTTCACCTATAAGCATATGACTGCCTCCAGGGGCAACGTATGTCTTATTCGACTCCAATGGTTGATCGTGCTTTGCTTCTACAGTGATTCGCCCGCTATCCTTCTGAATGTGAGAAGCCAGAATTTCTGTAAACCCGGGAGGCATGTGCTGTACGATCAGAATCGGCATCGGGAAATCAAGGGGTATCTGTGGCATTAATTCAGCCAGTGCCTTAGGCCCACCTGTGCTGGTCCCAATCACAAGCACCTCTGGTTGCTTGTAAAACTTGATATTTCTCTTGAACAAAGGTGTTGAAGCAGGAGAAGCAGCAGGGGCCTCTGTCCTTAAAGAAGCAGAAGTAGTGACAGTCTGAGTTGTGGAACTGCGTTTGCCAGCTACCGCCTTGATCATCATGACCAATTCGCGAGAGAGTACTCGAATACTTTCCGCTGCGCTTGCCGTCTGTGGTTTTGCCACACATCCTACAGCCCCCAGCGAAAGCGCTTTGACTGTTGTTTTCGCGCCCTGACTGGTCAGACCACTGGCCATGATCACAGGAACATCGGGAAAGTCACACTGAATTCTCTGTAATGCCGTCAATCCATCCATGACAGGCATC
The DNA here is from genome assembly GCF_008329715.1 of Gimesia chilikensis. Lineage (GTDB taxonomy): Bacteria > Planctomycetota > Planctomycetia > Planctomycetales > Planctomycetaceae > Gimesia > Gimesia chilikensis. The sequence goes on from NZ_VTSR01000005.1 coordinate 618,961, forward strand.
TCAACATCGAGGATCACGACATCCACAGGATTCGTACGCATCCAACTCAAAGCCCGTTCCCCGTTCATCGCAGTACCAGCAACGATGATTTCGGGCTCTTGCTCAAGAGACTTGGAAATCAGGCCGCGAATGACAGCTGAATCATCTACGATTAAAACACGAATCGGTTGTGGGGACATAACTAGACTTACCTGTTCGTACAGCGGATATCAGCGAGAGCATGAGCCTGCTGCATTGAGGAGAATTAGATATAGATACGGGCTTCTCTGTAATAACAATAGGTCACAAACAATCTCACCCTTGGAAAGGGGCTTTTATTTTTTTATCTATTCAGCAATCCATGGCAGCCCAATCGGCCCATTCGCTATAATCAGTCCGCACTATATTATGATGTATATTGCATTTATCGAGTTGCACTGCCTCTAACTGCCATCAATTTCAGGAACCTCTAATGCCAGTCCATCCCCAGGTTGCACGTTACCTAGATGAAATTGCTCAGATAGATTTACCTCCGTTTGAAGAGATGACTCCGGAGTTCGTCCGCTCAACATTAACTCCCTCACCTGCCCCCCATTTACCAGCAGCTCAGATTGAAAACATTTTTATTCCCGTCGGTGACTCCCAGATCGAAGCTCGATTATATACTCCTGCAAATACCCCTGATGCTACTCCCCCGGATAAGTGGCCCGCGCTGATTTATTTTCACGGCGGGGGCTGGGTCATGGGAACCCTCGATGCCTATGATGGACTATGTCAGGATCTGGCTGGAAACGCTGGTTGTAAAGTGATCTCTGTTGATTACCGGATGGCTCCAGAATACCCGTACCCTATTCCCTTTCAGGATGCTTTCACAGCAACACATTGGATTACAGATCAGGCAGATACTTTACATCTCGATCGTAGTCGAATTGCGATTGGAGGTGATAGTGCCGGCGGGAACCTCGCCACAGCAGTCGCCCTCAAAGCTCGGGAAGCAGAGAACATCAGTTTAAATTACCAGTTACTGGTTTATCCCGTAACGAATTATTTCTTTGACACCGAGTCCTATCATAAATATGCGACAAATTATTTTCTGACCAGAAAAGCAATGCAGTGGTTTTGGGACCAATATCTGCCTGACGAATCATCGGGGCGAGAAATCTATGCTTCTCCATTGCGTTGCAAAGAGTTGAAGGGACTTCCCGAGGCCTTGGTGATTACTGCGGGATATGATCCTCTCTACACAGAAGTGGTACAGTACGTTGAACAAATGCAGACCTCTGGAGTCGATGTGACCCATATCAATTTTGAAGATATGATCCATGGATTTTTCCGGCGCTCTGATGTCTTCGACCGTGCGTATGAAGCCGTACAGTTGGCTGGTCGTCACCTAAAAAAGGTTTTTACTCGCAATTAAGCAACAGCCAATCTATTTTCATTCCTCTGCTGCGATCTGCCGCAGTTTACCTGAAATGAGAAACTGCAAGACTACACAACTGATCAAACTCAGATAAAACGCTGGCATGATAATACCGTTTGCGCCAATTGAGAAACGAAAGAAAAAATACATTATCTGCAAAAACGGTGTCAGACAGGCCTGGAGTAGGATCAAGCTACCAATTGCAATCGCCAGCGCGCCCCAACGTACTACCAGGGAATAGTAAGCCAGCAGATGTAAAAAGACGACATATTGGACCATGATCAGTGGGATGTAAATCTGCCAGCTGATGTCAACCATTTCCAGCAGACTGTCAGGTGCCAGTATTAGAATCAGAAGGATCCCACTGACAACTGGAATGAGTGCCAGACTTAGCCCCACAGTTTTTTCATAAATAATCCTCGAGAGAGAATGGGGGAGTAAAAGCATTAATGGCAGCATCTTTTGTCTGTGCTCATCTCGAAACATCTGTGAAACATATAGAGTACTTTCGACTATAAACCCTGCACTAAGTAATAGCAGCGAAGTACTCATCATTCCTCGCCAACTGTATGACGAGATAAATGATACCGAAGAATAACCATCCAGAAACATCCCTCCCGCTGTGATGAGCACAACCAGTAGAGGATAGATAACCAGTTTGAGAATAAATGCCTGCTTGCCTCCAGAATTAAACTCAAACTCTTTCCACACAAATGCCATCTGCCCGGGACGACTGTTACGAAGTCGCGTTTTCAGACTTGGCTTTGGATTGCTAACCCGACCTGCATCAATACGAAGGGACCAGGGTTCAAAACAGGCCCAGGCAGCAAAAAAAGCGACTACAGCTATAAAAATATTACTAACAACCTGCATGCTGAGAACCGACTCTTTAAATCCCACCTGCAGTATAGTTTGAAAACGTTCAATAACGGAAATCTGCTGACTCAGGTGATGAATCGACTCAACCCCTTGAGCGATAAACCCCTGAGAATCAATCAATCCACGAGATTGCAGATTTGCAAACGTTTCTGAAAGCAGTATTGGTAGCACGAACAGGAAAAAAAGCAGGATCATTACGAGGGCAATCGCAGTCCCCGAACGTCTGGCATATACAGAACAAAGTAGTGCCAGATTTGAAATCAGTATGACATATGCCACCATCGCCAAAAGTGTTGCAAATATCTGAAGGGGGGTAATTCCTCCCAGTGCGACGGCCAGAATCAGAAATGGCAACTGTGCCAGGATCAGTAAAATGATACGGACTGCTCTGACAGTCGATTTTCCCAGGAGTAATCCCAGAGAACTAATGCCAGCCAGCTTGAGCAAGGGCAGTGTTTCTTCTTCTTTTTCTTCAGTAATCGCGGTAGAAAAAATCCCAATTCCAGCAAGAGTCACCAGCCAGAAATTGAGCCAGACAATTTTCGTAAAAAAATCAAGCCCCGGAGAGCCAATACGTGCACTGCTGAGCCACGAAGAAAAAAAAAGGATAAATACCAGGCCGATGCTAGCAAATCGAAATAGATGTATTTTCCTGAGTTGTACATCTTTCTTGAGTGCAAAATTGGTGAAGATCAAAGATCCGCGAAACATACAGAGCCTCTTTCAGTCGAACTGTTCGTTCAACGGAACATCGAGAGAATATAGAATGTGACCTTTTTTTTCCGTAACTTGCGGAGATTTTAAAAAGAGGGTTTCCGGCGTTTCACCTAGAACCAGCAGCTTCCCGGTACTCTCGACGGCTCGTTGCACGTTGAGATATTGTTCTCCTGAAAATCCTGTCACACGGCTTAATAGAACAGGAAACAACTGGTCAAGCGAATCATCTACCTCCCTCTCTTTCAGCTTGAAGGTCCCGGTCAAACTGACAGTTGCCCAGGCGCCAGATTGATATTGGGGAGAAGAATATAACACAGAGGCAACATCCAGCGATCTGCCACGAAAAAACAAGCGATCCTGTTCCTGTTCGAGTTCATATAACTTCGAACCAGCCAGAAAATAAATCTGTTTAGTTCTTGTCGGAAACTTATCATCGATTCTCAGCGCGAGCGCTTCCAGGCCTGATTCGTTTTTTAGTACGGATTCAACTGAGACAGCAAATCCCGTTTTACTGGTTCTGGATTTATGTAAATAACTTTGTGAAGAATTGGGGGGGATTTCGAGGTACATCATTCCCTGCGATCCACTCATGCTGATCCCGTTGACCGGAGAGAATTCATTACAGGCTGCATAGAGATGTTCCTCGCCCTCGTGTGTAATCTCGTAAGTGCCTCCTGTCACCATTCCCAGACTGGACCATTCACTCAGAATCATATCCTGATCTGGCATTACTGAAGCCAGCATAAGGGAGTGAACCTGGGAGTTCTGATTCGAACTATATTTTCCACTCACATAGAAAATCAGACTGAAAACCACAATGCCCAGAAAATACCATAAATAATATTGGTGAATTCTTCGGGACAATCTAGTTGCAAAGTAATATCCCGGCCCAACTACAAGTAAATACAGAAACGCGAGAAAAAAATTGAGATACCAGATTCGATGCGGTTTACTCATTTCTGTCAGGGTGGTCAGTATCTCTTCATCACTCATCTGGTAATAAAATATATCTGCATGCGGGTAGTATCCACTATCTGAATTGAAGTAATATGCTTCAGTTAATTTGTCTGCCTGATCTGATAAATTCTTAGATTTCTTCTGTGTACTCTGAACCAACTTATTAATATCGTTCGATGAAAGCTGGTTGATTTTTTGTGGATGTCGAATAATTCTACCTAACCCATATCTGATCAAAGACGAGTTCTGATCTAATGGAGAAAACGTTTCAGGAAATACTTGATCTTCGCCTTGCGTATTTTGAAATATATGAAGCGTTCCCCCCAGATAGATCCATTGTATAAAAGCCGTTCTGCGTGCTTTGTCCCACCTGGGAACGTGGTCTAATACTACGGCTTCCAGAGAACCTACCGCATCAGTCAGTGGAGGAAATATTTCTTCCGGGTACTGCTTAATTCCAGGTAGTCCCCGTTCCAGGCTTCCAGCACTGATAAGCTGTACGATCGCCTTTGTCTTGACAGGTATGGGCGCGAGAAATGATTTTGAATTCTGCTTTTCTCCCTCTTGCCAGGTTGCTGTCCAGTTGGCATTCGATTCTGAAAAGTAGGGATAGAGCTGCACCCATTTCGTATCATGGGGGGCAATGTAAACCGAAGTTGAGATCGCCAAGCCGATCGGCTGTCCCCGAAATGACTCCGGTTGAAAGCGCAACTCCCCTTCAAACGGAGATTCCTGATTATTTTCAATCAGAAAAGTAACAGGGTTAAAATGATACGCTACAGGACGGTCCTGGAATGACCAGCGAATTTCATGTATTTCCAGAGCGAAAGCCTGTGAAGTAATCAAGAGCAGAGGAAGGACTATAATGTTCTTCCATCTGAATCTGAATTTAATAATTCGCGCCTTCATACTGGAAATCTAATACTCCCCAACCAGATTTCCATCCTGGCGATTGGCCAGACGTTTTAAAATTTCGTAATCGGTTTTCTGGCTGATGTAACGTACGGATGCATCTCCCAGGCTAAAGTGCGCTCCCTCAGCATGGAAACTTGAAAAGCCTCCCACACGGAGCATAGATTTGCGTTCCTCCGCCGTCGGTTCTTCCGTTTCACGTATTCCATCCGGGTTGCCGTTTGTCATCTCTTCATATTCGTCATAGTAACTATCGGACATCGGATCATTTTGGAACTGATATTCACGTGAATCACCATAGGGAAATGCAACTCTTGATGAGATACGTGATGCCAGGGACTGATTAATTTTGGTGCCCATATTACGCAGCGTAGAGGATGTTCCCGAAGTCCAGCTTAAAAAACCACCATCGGCTGTTTCTCCCACAAAAATGGTGTAGGCACGCCCATCTTTCAGGTCCTTCTCTCGAATGCTGCTGTTCAAAAAAAAGACTCCCTGATTATCTGAGTCGATCGGAGTCTCAACGTCATTCTGACAGCCTGCATAGTTATATCCCCCCAGATAACTGGAAGGACACACAAAACAGGCTAGTCTATGGTTCGCAATTTCTGAATTGACCGGGTCATAAACACCTTTCGCAAAATCATAACGCTGGAACGCCACCCGCTCGTCCAGTAAAGGAAGTATCTGAATCACCCAACCAACATGATAGCCTTGTGGCTGATTCAAAATGGGCCCCTGGGAATTAACCGTCCCTGAGGGAAGCACCAGATGTGCCATCTGATAATTCTGCAATGCAATTCCGAGTTGCATCAGATTATTTTTACAGGTTGTCGCTCGTGCCGCTTCGCGAGCTGACTGAACCGCAGGAAGCAGGAGCGCAATCAGTATCGCGATGACAGCAATCACACACCATAGCTCCATCAATACAAAGCCAGCAGATTTTGATTTCTTAACTGGTAGAGAGATCATCGATAAGAACCCATCAGCAGGAAATGCCCGTCAAAGAAAAACTTTCATCACCTTGAATCAACTGACTTAAAACTCCGGAAGCAATTGACCATCATGTCGGTTGGCCAATGCCTGATAGACGGTCTCATCAATGTTTTCACTGAGGAAACGAACACTTCCGTCTCCCAGTCCAAACTGAGCGCCCCCTGTATGATAACTGGAGAAACCACCAACACTAAGTGGGTTTTCCGCTGCCTTCGATTCCCCAGCTGCCTCAGTAGACTCACCTTCCGAAGTTCGTGCATCGAACTGAGCTTTACCAGGATAGTAGTTCAACCCGTTGGCGTTAATACTGGTGCCAGCATTCCTCAATGTGGAACGTGTTCCTGAGACCCAGCCTCGTTGATTACCGCCAGCGAATTCACCGACAAAGATTGTTTTGGAAGACCCATCCAGAATTTCGTCGTACCGCACGCTGCTGTTGAGAAACAGAACTCCATTATTATTCACATCGATTGGTGCTTCGATGTCATTCTGCATCCCTGCATAGGTATTTCCCGGAGAAGGGTTCGATGGGCAACTGAGCAACGGAATCTGATACTCGGCAACCTGCTTATTCACCGGGGCATAAACACTCTCTTTAAAATTGAACTTATTGAATGCAACTCGTTCGTCCAGATACGGTAGAATCTGAAGGATCCAACTGACGTGATACCCCTTTGATTCACTTCGCACAGGCCCCGTAGGATTGATTGTCCCGGAAGGCAGTACGTTGTGCGCCATCTCATAATTCTGAAGTGCGATATTGATCTGCATCAGATTATTTTTACAGGACGCCCGATGGGCCGCCTCCCTTGCCTGCTGCACAGCTGGCAAGAGTAATGCGATGAGAATTGCGATAATGGCAATCACGACCAGCAACTCAATTAAGGTGAAACCACACTTTTTATGCGTGAACTTCAGCTTAGGCAACAAATCTAAATGTGGCATGATCTTCCCTTTAAATCAAACTTTCCTGCGGGGATACAGTATTATTATTCTGAGTTTTGACTCTTAACAGTAATTGGCCATTCTCTGATGACACGCACGCGATAAATATCATCAGCGGGATAACTCGCCTTTGTTGTGATGATATATGAGTCTTCCATTTGTCTGTTTTTCTCTACTTCAATGACTACTTCACCTGGATTAACTTTTCCCATCGACTCGACCTCTACTTTCCATGTTTCGCCATCGTAGTCTGTATCTTGAATCATTCTTCTGACAGCTCTCTGAGCAGCAGCATCTCCCAATGAGGAAGCTTGTAGCAGGTATTGTTGCTGCTTGAGCTGCTTGGCCTCGACTTGACTCTGCTGCAATATTTGCCCCACGACTGCTAATGCCAGAATCAGACACAGCATGGGAATGAGCACAAAAGATCCACGCCGCACATGTGTCTTCTGTGCTCTTACTCTATTCAAATACCGATTTGTCGTTTTTCGATATGAGTTCATGCTTCACTCTGTCTGCTCTGACTGTTTCTGAATCTGACCAACTCGATTCAACTGTGCTTCACACCGGAATAACTGGAAATAAGCTTGCAGAGTTTTATTCTCATGTCCTGTCTCATCTGGAATTTTCAGCTCCATAGAAACCAGTTCCTGCTGATTCATTTTTTCTGCCTGAAAAGTAACACCTGCCTGCGGGAGTAAATATTCATCCTGTGAGACAAGTTTACCTTCCTTGTGATATTCGCGACGAATTCCTTCACCCGGGGAATTTGTCAAATAAGTGATAGATGTGTTTTGTCGCAGTGCCAGCTTAAGTATTTGCTGACTATTCTGTTTAGCTATCTCTGCGGTCTGAGCTGTAGACACATCTTCTCTGAACTTGTGCGCGATCTTTTGAAGCACCAGTTGATTCTCAAGGCGTTCTGTCCCCCTCATCTCCACTCGCATCAGGAATGCCAGAGTAGTCACTGCTGCAGTGAACAGAATCGACATCGCTGACATTACTGCCAGCATTTCGATCAACGAAAATCCCTGACGAAACTTCGTACAAGAACGTCGTTGTATTCTTCTTTTGTCTGATATGATCATGAAATATTCATTCATATAACCAGAGGGTCAGCGTAACAGGATCAACATTTTCCCCGTAGATATTTCTCCAGGAGACTTTGATAGCAACCTGACGGACTCCTGATACTTCGCCATCATCTGTGTTGACTACAGAAAGTTCTACTTGAGGATCATTGAGATCTAACTCCCCAATCAGCGCTGACTGATAATTATTAAGACGCTCCTGACTCAAGTCCTTCCCGGAATTTTCTCCACGAATTCGTTCAGCCAGATTTCCAACCGCTGTGACAACCAGATACCTTTGATCGATGTCTTTCCTCTGCTGGCCAATAACCTTAAACGCGGGAAGTGCCACTGCCATAGTTGCCCCCACCAGAATCATCGAGATGAAGGCTTCGAAGAGGGTAAATCCACCTCGATGATTTAAGAGGACCTTTCGTTCTGGATGATTTTTATTGCAATTTCTCATTGGAACAATGACTCAGGAAATTTGGAACAACAGATAAACTAAAGGCATAAACAGAGCTATGACAAAGTAACCGACCAGTACCGCGAGAGTACAAACCAGAACGGGTTTACAGATTTCTGTGAAGTATCTGATTCTGCGAAATCTGCGCTGCTCAATCGTATCAGCCAGGGAACGCAATACTGTGGGAAGATTACCCACTTTTTCAGCAGTCATACAAAGACCTGCCTCTGCACTGGAGAGAACTTTCGCCTCACGTAAAGATTCCCAGAAATCATTACCCTGACGAACTCGTTGCGCTGCTGACTGCGTCTGCACTCTTACATCAGACCAGAGGTGATAATTTCCAATAGAATCCAGGGCGAGAAGAGGAGGCCTCTCGATCACCACGGTTTGCGCAATTTGCCGTAAACATTGGGGTGTATTCAGACGGGGAAACCAGCCCGTAATAAATGGAATATTGAGGTTCGACCAACCGAAGTAATTACCAAAATGTAAAATTGCCAGTACTACCAGTGGCAATGAGAATATTGGAAAGAACAGATAGAAGTATGAGAAGATCACATCGCTGGCAGTCATGAGTGACTGTGTAATTGATGGTAATTCAAAACCGAAATCCAGGAAGATCTTTTTGAACTTCGGAACAATCCAGTACATGATAAACCCAGTGATAATAAACTGCAGCGAAAGAATGATTGTGAGGTATAGAATCAGATTTGCAAAATTCGATTTATCAGAACTGTTACCTAGTTTTTTTGTCGCTCTGACCGCCGAATCCCGTAAAGCAATCCCCGGATTGTTAGTCTTCTCACCGATATTTAATGCCACAATTGCTGACTGGGGTAGCAAACCTGAATTTTCTGCCAGTGCCTCGGAAAGGGATTCACCGGAATGCAATCTGCTGCTGAACCTTAACAATCGGTCCCGGTATCTTCCTTTCTTCGTTTGAGAATAACGATCGATTTCTGCCGCCAGGGGAATATTCTTCTCAACGCAAAACGTCATCAACCAGAGCAGTTCTGTTTCCCGAGATCGTTTGTTTAATGACAGGATATTTAACACACAGCAGAAGACAGCAATCATCAGGATAAAAAAAGGAATAATGTAAATTAATACTGGAATGAAAATCAGTAGAGGTAAACCCAGCAAAATCCAACCTCCCGTCCGGATAATATGCAAGCGATTTTGCATAACTTCTGAGAGACTGTACTCATCTTCCTGGTTGATAGAACGCAGTAACTGTAAGCACTGCCATTCCAGATAGATTGTGAAGATATAAATCAAGATTGTTGGCAGAGCGACCAGGGCAGTTCCAAGAATAGTTACTTGATTGGTTACCACAGCAATAATATTAAGCAGGAGCAATATCACACATAGAGCCAGCATGAACAGAGTAAATGCTTTCCAGCAGATTTTGATCAGCTGATTGACTCCCTGATGACCAAAATCCTGCACCCGCCGCGCAAGCATGACCGAAGTAATTCCTGCTATTGGGAAATAGACAAAGAAAGCCAGACTGAATATCACGCCCAGAAATTCCACGGTCGTCAAACTTTCAAAATGGACTATGAGAGATCATTTAATAATTTGATCATTGGTAAATAGATTGCCACGATTGGAATGCCCAATAAAAGCAGCATTCCAGATATCAGCACAGGCTGCAGGATGAATATCAGTGTGCCTGTTTTCAAATCTGCTTTGGTCTGATAGATGTTACTGCTGGCACGTAATGACTCAACGAAGACCTGTGGGTGGTCCTGCCAGCGAAATATATGAATAAAACTTTTCGTAAAATGTGGAGAACTTTGAGCGGATTCCATCAGGCTGAACCCCGCATTGGTTCGTTTAATCAGAACTTCACACCCTGCGATCAGGTTCGGATCACGCGTCATCTGAGCCGCCAACATAAGTGCTTCGGGTAATTTCATCCTGGCATCAATCAGGCCAGCCAGCATGCGGCAGAATTGAGAGATCGAAGTATTACTCAAAATAGAACCAAACACGGGTATCTGATTCAGTAGCCGGCGTCTCAAGGCACGCTTCTTTAGAAAATCAAAACTGAACCAGATGAGTGACATCCCCCCAATAACAATGAACGCGATCTTAATTCCATGCTTGGTTAACAGATCAGCGACGCTGATCATCAGAACTGTCAGCCCGGGAAGCTCAGTGCCGAAGTCTTCAAAAAGTGATTTAAAATTTCCAACGATGATCGTCATCAGAAAGTAGAACAAAATCAAAGAACCAAAAATTAATACGATTGAATAGAAAAAAGATGTCAGCAATTTATGTCTTGCCTGTCTACGCTGTCTCTCGCTGGCAATATAATCTTCAATCACAGACTCCAGTTTTTCTGTACCTGCGGAGACATGAATCAGAGTAGCCAGGTTTTGTGGTACCGATTGCAAATGCCGTTGGAAGGTATCCTCTTGAGATCTTCCCTGCTCCAGGTCTAATGCCATCCTCTGAAAAGTTCGTGCCAGGCTGATTGATGGCGATTCTTCCGCCAGTGTTCGCAAACTGGCTGACAATGGTAATCCTTCTATTTGAGGCTGTTTTTTGTTTCGGATCGAGTCCAGATAATCAGTGCTAACATCCCAAACAGCTTTACCGTAGTCCTCTAATGACTCTCCCTCAAATTCAGTAATATCAACAGCATTGCCATCGCTGAATTCTAAATCTGGAGTCTGATTTGACTCTATCAAATCAACTCGAACAATTTTCAGTCCCTGCTCCATCAGCTTGATACGGGCAGACTCATCGCTGCGTGCATTCACAAAGCCGCTGACTTCCTGACCATCAGAATTAATACAGAGATAGGAATATTGTTTCATTAGACCGAAGGGCTTCCCAGCATTTTCAAAATCTCGACGAAGGGTAAAAAAACGAGCAGTGCATAACAGACTGTAATACCACCTGCGACTAATACGACTAATCCCACAGGTACGATGTTTTTGATCCATTCAATACGGTTTAATACGCGCGTCTGATAAACACGGGCAATTTCGGACATGATGTCCGGCAGGCGATTTTGATGTGCGGGATTCATCAACATGGATTGAATATATCCAGGTAATTCTGCTGCAGACTGAATACTGCCTTCAATTCCCTCCCCCTGTTCAAGTTTTTCCGCCACTGCACGGAACTGATTGACCATTTTCGAATTGCCCGTACACTCTGCTGCGAGTACGAGTGAATCAGATAAAGGAATATGATATGAAAGCAAAACACCGGCCATTTCCGCAAAAGTGGAATAGTTCATATCGAGCACCAACCTGCGATAGCCGGGGACCCACCCATATGCGATGTTGGTTGCCAGAGATTTCAAACCAGACTGATTAACTTCTCGAGACAACATGAATGAATGCCGACTGAATTTCCAGCTGAAAAGCAAGGCCAGAAATATCGCAGGAATCAGTATGAACCAGTTCTGGTAAAATCCGAACAGGCTCTTGAGCATGTTCATCACTAAAGTATTTTTGAGCTGAAATAGTTCATTCGCGTTGACCAGTTCTGGAAAAATAACGAAGCAGACAAAGAGCGAAAGCATAAAAGCGATAATCAGAATTATCGCTGGATAGATCAATGCTGCTCCCAGTTCGCGTCGCAAATCCATCCTGGCCCGAGCAAAAGAAGCAAAGGATGTCAGTGCTTCCGGCAAACGCCCCATTCTGATTCCTGATTTGATCAGCGCGACGTAGGTAGACGGTAACTGGATCGCTTCGGACTGGACAGCCTCATCCAGAGAAGCTCCTTCCTCGATTTTTTGCAGTAGATGCCTGATGAAGTCCTGCGAATCCGCTTTCAAATATTTTGCGGCATTTCTGAGCCCTTCATCTAACGGAATTCCAGTGTGGACCATCGCAGCCAACTCATCATTGAGATCAGCCAGACTTTCAGTTGAAACTCTCTGGGATTTGGGTTGATTCGAATTCATCATGAATGTTGTTATCTCACCGGCCACTACGACAACATGTGTTCTTGTGTCCATTTTAAGCTGAAATGGCCCGACCTGCCAGCGCAGACCGCCAGATGTGATCAAAACAAATCATCTGAAATGTCAGAACTTTCTCGGACCTATTTCCTTCTGATGACCCTGTCTCTGAAGGATTTTGTCTATAAACATCGAAAATACACCATTTTCCGTCACCAGAGTCTCTGGGAACCCCCATAACACTATAATTCTGATTTACGGTAGCAAGTACCCGGCTCGATTACAGTTTACAGATTGAAGACTGCAGATTACAAAGAGGAATAACTTCCAGACCGCTCTGGAGTTATTAAATATCGATCAGGATGACAGCCGGCTCACAGGCTTGTATTACGGAAAGACCTCCACATGATTCGTACCAAAATTAAAGCAGCACTGCATACCTCCCAGCCCGGCGAAACAATCAAGGTATCCGGGTGGGTCCGCACACGCCGTGATTCGAAGAGTGGCTTTTCTTTTGTCGAGCTCAACGATGGTAGTTGCATGTCTAATTTACAAATCGTCATCGATCAAAGCGTTCCAGACTATGAAACGTTGATCAAAGATGTCACTACCGGTTCCAGTATCTCAGTCACTGGAAAAGTGAATGAATCACCGGGTAAGAATCAGCGAATAGAGCTGCATGCTGAATCGTTTACTCTGTATGGAACTGCAGACGCTGAAAGTTACCCTCTCCAGAAGAAACGACACAGCTTCGAGTTTCTCAGAGAAATTGCCCACCTGCGCCCCCGCACCAATACTTTTGGTGCCATTACCCGCGTCCGCAATGAAGCCGCGTATGCAATTCATCGCTTCTTTCAGTCCAGGGGGTTTGTCTATATTCAGACTCCAATTATTACCACCAGTGACTGCGAGGGAGCAGGCGAAATGTTTCAGGTCACGACACTCAACCTGGAACGTCTGGCGCAAGTTCAGACAGAAATCGACTTTTCTCAGGACTTTTTCGGTAAACCTGCATCTCTGACAGTTAGCGGTCAACTGGAAGCAGAGATTTTTGCCACCTCGCTCGGTGAGTGTTATACCTTCGGCCCAACATTCCGAGCAGAGAATTCAAATACATCCCGTCATCTGGCTGAATTCTGGATGATTGAGCCTGAAATGCCCTTCTATGATCTTGAAGACAACATGGCACTCGCAGAAAGTTTTGTCAGAACTGTCATTGGCGATGTTCTGCAAAACTGTCCTGAAGACATGGAGTTTTTCAACCAGCGTATCGATCAGACCACATTAGAAAAACTGCACAACATTACCGAAAACGAATTCATTCGGCTCTCTTATACCGAGGCCATCGAAATTCTGAAATCCTGTGGAAAGCAGTTTGACTTCCCCATCGACTGGGGCAGTGATATGCAGTCCGAACATGAACGATACTTAACTGAGGAACACTTTAAACAACCCGTCATCGTTTACAATTACCCCCGAACGATCAAACCCTTCTACATGCGTTGCAATGACGATGGTAAAACCGTCTGTGCTATGGACGTACTTGTTCCAGGTGTTGGTGAGATAATCGGAGGAAGTCAGCGCGAAGAACGCTACGATGTTCTCATTGATCGTATGCGGGAAGGCGATCTAAACCCCGAAGACTACTGGTGGTACACCGACTTACGGAAGTACGGTACAGTCCCTCATTCAGGCTTCGGACTCGGGTTTGAGCGTTTGATTCAGCTACTGACCTCTATGACTAATATCCGTGACTGTATCCCCTTCCCTAGAACTCCTAAAAACGCGGAATTCTGAACCAGTGAAATCATTTAGCCTGCAAGCCTAGATGTTTTTGGAACCACTCGACGACAGCCTGGCTGGCGCGCGTCTGGTCATCCCCTTTAAAACCATGAGCCGCCTTTTCAATAACAAGTAACTCAGCCGGGACGTTTTTCTCCTTAAACTGCTGCATGATGTTTTCACTATGGCTGATGGGAACCAGTTTGTCCTGGTCACCATGAATCAACAGGGTCGGCGAATCATCGGGAGTGACTTGCAGTAGTGGGGAGAAATCATCAGCGAGTTCCTTGTCAAACTGTAGTGCAGGAAACCGTTGGTAATAGGGAGACGTTTCTTCAACGAACTCACGCAAGTCAGTAGGAGGATAATAGGCAGCAACTGCAGCCACACGATCACTCTGTTGTAACACCTTATCTTTTGCGTCCGGTTCTCCCTGATCCGATGTCGTCCCCAGGATCAGCGATAAATGCCCTCCGGCACTTCCACCCCAAACCCCCAGTCGGTTGGGATCCACACCGTATTCTTTCGCATGCAGACGAATGAACCGCACACTTCTTCTCACATCCTCGACCACTTCCGGGATTTTGAATTTAGGGCTGCTGCCATGCCTGACACAAAATACTGTAAAACCGCTATCTAATAATGGCTCAAACCACGACAACATATTTTGAGGCTCCGTCCAGCGCGAATACCATCCGCCACTAACCATGAAAAGTACGCCAGCGCCGTTCGGCTTCTCGGGTTGGAACACATCGAATGTCAGTGCCATTCCAAATTTATGCCCATAAACGACGTCCGGAATGATTTTGACTTCTTCTTCCGCCTGAGCAACTGACTGCGCAGGCATAACTAGTGAAAAGAGTACTAAGGTAGCGAATAAGATTTTCATATGTTGGTTTCCTCAGGCAATTCATACCCATTTGAGGTTGAGGTGAATTTCACTTGTTTCACTCTAAGCGAAGTTGGATTAAACCTTAAAAGAATCAGGTAAAACTTCAGCAGTTCACTTTATCCACGTGTTATTTGATTATCTTGACTTACCCCCGCAGATCGCAAGGATTTCCGGAAATAATTCGTGGATCAATATGCTGTTCTCCAGAGAGCTTTCATCGCTGTGCTACTGGCTGAATGAAAAAGAATCAGTTTCTCACCACGTCTCTTTGTCTCATTTTACCTGAAAATAATTGGTGACGGGTTGAATTCTTCTGAGCAGAATCAGTTTGCAGCCTGCGCGCAGCAACAGAGAAAACGTACACAGAATGGTGATGACACCAATTTGGATTCAGCCATGGAAAAAGCCCGAAGAGGTCAGATTCGCTACTACGTAGAAATACAATGGCCTGGTGTCCAACTCGATGGATGGCAATGGGACATTCTGGAGTCTTTATTCGATCCCACTATTCGACGCGTATTCGTCAAAGGGAACACCGGTTGTGGTAAGGGAGCTGCTGCTGGAATTGCCTGTTGCACTTACTTTCATATCTGGGACGATGCCAAAATTGTGATTACGCGAGACTCACTCAGGATGGCTCAGAAAATCGCCTACGGGGAAGTGGATAAATGGTGGAGACGAATGACGGTAAAGCCACCGGGTAAATTATTGAACTCAGGAATTTATGATCATCAACAACATTCGATTTCCCTGGCTAATCCGAAACATATTGAAGGTTTCAGAGGGGCACACTCGCCACATGTTCTTTTCTGGTTTGATGAAGCAACAGCCCCGAATCTTGAAGACAAATATAAACTAGCCAACACTCAGGCAAAAAAATTTCTGGCTCTCTCTAATCCATCCACTCTTTCGGGATCATTTCGAGATGCCTTTCCGAGTATAGAACCAGACCGTACCCAAACGATTGTGGACCAATATGGTAAAACACGCTGTATCACAGTCAGTGGCTGGGAATGCACAAATGTGAAAGAGACCTGCCTCGAACAACCTGTCGCCCCCTTGGGTGGTATCAAAATCGGAAGCAGGTTCTATTCGCATGGTACGTCGATTGAAATGGAAGACTTCGAACAATGTAAGCCCCGTATTCCCGGACAGACGTGCTACGACGAATTTATGTCGTTATTAAACGATCCGGATCCACTCATTCGTAATGTATATGCACTAGGAAAGTTTCCGGATCAGGATCCTGAGAAACAGGTCATACTCCCGGACTGGCTGATAGAGCCTGTCTCATTCTGGACACGCTGGAATCATCTCTGGCGACGTGCTACGGAAAAACAACACAAGTCTGCAATTTATCTTTTGAATCAGATTATCCCGGTCGAGGGCTTTGGACTGGATGTCGCCGCTTCCCGATTTGGAGATACCTCAGTCCTTGCCGTTGGTGGCAGGTACGGTATCCGAGCCATCCATGAATGTCAGTTCGCAGATACACAGCAGACGCTGGAGTGGGTAATCGAAACCGCACTTACATACGGAGTAGAGCTAGAACAGGGAATTGTTCCTTTGGCCATCGACTGGGGAGGAGGTTATGGGAACGCAGTCGGTGACCCTTTAAAAAAACGAAACGTGCATGTGATCGAAATTCACAGTAATTCCGCAAGTGATGTCGACACTCAAAAATATGCGAACAAACGGGCCGAACTCTACGGAGAGGCTGCAAGACGCCTTGACCCGGCGGGGGACTTCCGCATGATACCTTTCGCTTTGCCAGATAACGAGCGTCTGCGTGCAGAACTGATAGCACCTCAGAAAATATACTCTGGGCATGACGGCGAAAAATATTATATCACCCCCAAAGGACGGCGAGGTTCTGACGAAAACTATCAGGGCAAAACGTTGAGGGAAACGTTGGGGCGTTCTCCCGATCGGGCTGATGCAGTCGTCTACTGTCTCTGTGCTCTACGAGATCAATCCCGTCGAAGACTGATTGTTGTCTGATTAATTCAGCAGACAAAATGAGACATACTCCTTTATCAATCCAAGGATAGAAAAACATGTGGAACCCCTTCAAACAGCTTGCCGCACGATTCAAATCAAACCGGTTCGCAGTCGCACTGCGAACCGCGCTAGGGACTGGCCAACCAGGCAGATGGCACAGTGACCATCGAGAGGAGTCAGAACAGTTCACTGGTTGGACGTTTGTTGCGATTCGGGCAATTTGCCTGCAGGCCATGCAGGCTTCCGTAGCTGTCTACGATGACACTGTAAATCATTCCAATCAGAAATTGTTCCGACGCCACTTGAAAATGGACTCTGGATACGGACTTTCCCGAAGCCTGTATGCCGGTGAAACTGGTGCGTCCATTCCTCTGTCAAACGATCATGCGCTTTGCCAGATTCTCAAGCACCCTAATCCCACTCAGTCAGGTGCAGCCTTCCGCTATGAGCGTGTCTTACAACTCCAACTGACTGGAACAAGTATCGTCTGGAATGTGCCCAATCAGTTTGGGAAGACTGTCCAGCGCTATGTAATTCCCACCGCAATCGCATCGCCAGTTGCCCCCTCAACAGACCTTCCTGAAGGTGGATATAGAATACAGACCCCTTCGTCGCGCTATGATCTCGATTCCTATTCAAGTTACTCAAGTTCACACGGCATCCTGCAACAGGTATTGGGAAAAGTCATCCCCCTCTCACAGCTGCAGATCACGCGGTGGCCTCATCCGCTTTGCCAGGACGACGGACAGTCTCCTGTCAGTGCGGGTGCCCGCTGGATCGACTCAGCCAATCAGATCGATGCAGCTCGTTGGGCTCAGATGAATAATGGAGCCGACCCATCAATTGTCGTCACCTGCGGAAAAGATATGCGCCCAACCAGAGAAGAACTTGAAGCCGCAGCTGCGATGTTTGATCAAAAATATGGGGGTACTGAAAATACAGGTAAGGCGATCTTTACAACCGGTGAGCAAGTCGTCTCACTCACGGCCACTCCCCGGGAGATGGACTACAACGCCTCATTCGTCGAATTTAGAGATGCGATTCTGGCTTTGCATGGAGTCCCAGGAATTGCTGCAGGAATCTCAGACGGTGGAAGCTATGCCGCTTTTTACGCCAATTTAAAGCAGTTCATTTCTCTGACTGTTCAACCCATTCTGGATTTACTGGCAGAAGATGATACCGAGCACCTTGCCCCTCAGTTCGGGAGGCACCTGACCATTGAAATCGAAGCGACCCAAATTGATGATCCAGATCTGCTCGAAAAACGTCTGGCGACAGATATTCGAGCCCAGATTATCAAAGTAGACGAATTGCGGGCGATCCGTGGACTACCACCTCTTGGTCCAGAAAATGGAGGGGACCAAATTGTCAACGCCGACCGAAAGCAACCTGCTCATTCTGAATCACAAACAGAAGATTATACTACGGCCCCCAGTCTACCACCGGGAAAAAGCCTGATGGATGCATTACACCTGCGTGCCGATTCCGCATCGATGAATGGAGCAAATTAATCGGAAGTCAGATCTCGTTGCGCACCCGCCTTCTTTTGTTGCGCACTGGCGATTAGATAACTGACCAGGCAACCGCTGGCGATATTTACCGAAACCGCGGCCGGTGCAATCCATTGAAAACTGATCGGATCAGGCATATCAGAGGTGTAATTCTCGATAAAAATAGGTCCCGAAAAAGCAATCAACACGGCAGTCGTCGTTCCCAATACTGCCCCGACCAGTACGCCAGCGGGCCTGGAAAAAGGGATGAAAAGAGCGAAAAAGAAGAGACAGAAAATAGGGGTGGTCAATAAGTTCGCAGTTTTATTCGTCACAGCAGTGATGTTTCCTGGAATACTTCCCATCAATGAACTGGACAGAACCACGATGACTCCAATTCCCAGGGCCAGCAGACGTGCTGATAAAACATGTCCCCGTTCTGTTTTAGGCTTGAAACCAAATCGATCCAAAAAGTCTGTCATTACGACTGCTGTGATAGAGTTCACGCCGGAATCAATGCTGGACATGGCTGCTGCAAACATCGCTGAAACAACACACCCTGAGATTCCAACTGGAAGATGATTTGCAATGTAATGCGGGAAAAATTTATCCGCGTCTTTTTTGAGCTCCATACCGGCAGGAATTTCACTTGGAAACGCATTGAAATACCCCAGCAACGCAAAACCAACCATCGCCAGAGTCAATGACACAACCACTGAAACGGTCAGTTGGATAGCCAGAGATCGTCGTGCTGCTACTGCATCCCGGGTCGACATGAATCGCTGCACGGAAACCTGGTCTCCACACATGGTAGCGACATACCAGATCAGAATTGACAAAAATGTGCCGACATAAGTCACGCGTGTCGCCGGGTCAGTACTGAAAAATGGCTGTGTATCCCAGTTAGAGTCCCACTGCGTAGGAAACCAGCTGAAGCCCCCCAAGTGGTAAGTAATGGTGGCAATCACCAGTAAAGCACCACCAAACAATAGAATCGTCTGGATCAAATCGGTGATGACCACAGCACGTAAGCCCCCCAGGGAAGTATAAATAATGGCCACCAACCCTGTACCCAGAACAATATAGGGAATCCACTCCTCTCCGACATTCAACATGGTCGTGATCGCTTTTGCTGTCAAATAGACCAGCAACGACATCCAGATTAATCGCAAGCCCAGGAACATGACCGCTCCCAGCATACGAATGCCGAGCCCCAGTTTTTCCTCCAGAAGTTCATATGCACTGGTAACCCGACTTTTCATATATACCGGCAACATCACGTAACCGACAATGATGAAAATGAAAGGCATTGCCAGGTCTTTGACCAGATAGACGGGCCCTTTTCCCAGAATTTCTCCTGGAGTAGAGAGATAAGTGATTGTACTAAGGAGTGTGGCAAAGAGTGAAACACCGATCAGAAACGGATTCATCTGACCGCTGCCCACAAAATATTCTGAAGTATCTTCCTGCCCTCGACTGAAGTACCAGCCCAGAAATATCGTGAGAATTGCGTAAACGGCTATGATCATCCAGTCGACAGGATGCAGGCCCATGTTTAGTGGCAAGGGCTCAGCAGTTGATTCTGCTGCCGAAAGTGGAGTATTCAGAGAAAAGACGATGGACAGAGTCGCAATGGAAATAAACAATTTCAAGATGTGGTTTCCTGCTCTGAATACGAATTAAGCATCAGTGGGTAGAGTGAGCCGCAGTAGACCTGGCTTCAGGCAAATTTCTATTTCAGTATGCTGACAATGAACCCTGATTTCAATTCAGTCACCTCAAAGTTCATGGTAAATCGGGAGGATCGAGATTATGCTGATTTCTATACCGATGCGCTGATTCAAACTTTATTTGCAGGTAAAAGCAAGTTCCATTTCCCAGAGGCCATGCACCATGTCCACGCACAGTGATATCAGTTTCAGTAAAAAAAGAACCTGGAGCCACGATTTACCTATCAGTTTTCTCATGCAGCAGGGTGTAGAAAATCCGGGGGTTCTGTCACTGGCAGCAGGCCTGGTCGACCAGGGTAGCCTCCCGATAGAAGCCACCAGGCAGGCTCTGGATAGCCTGTTCACCAACCCCCAAAAGGGACTGGAAGCATTACAGTATGGAACGACAGCTGGATCAGTCGCTTTAAGAACATTGCTGCTGTCTCATTTATCTAATCTGGAACAAAAACCAGCTGACGAGTTGGGAATCACTGTGGATAATATCATTGCCACCACAGGCTCACAGCAGTATCTGTCTCTGATCGGTGAGATATTGCTCGATCCCGATGACATCTGCCTGGTTGCAGCTCCGACCTATTTTGTCTTTCTGGGTGTACTCCAGGGACTGGGAGCGCGCATCGTCTCTGTCGAAACAGATGAATTCGGTATGCGAATGGACTCACTCGAATCAACGCTCGATATGTTGGAGTCCCAGGGGGATCTAGCAAAAGTCAAGATGATCTACGTAGTAAGCGACTATGAAAATCCTTCCGGTCTCTCCCTTTCGATTGATCGCCGACAACAGATCGTCGAAATCGCACGCAAGTGGTCAAAGTCGCAACGTATCTTCATCCTGGAAGACCTCGCCTATCGTGAACTCTGTTATGACGGTCCTGTGTCACCAAGTATAAGAAGCTTCGATCCTTCTGGAGATCATGTAATTCTAACGCAAACATTTTCCAAAAGTTTTTCCCCCGGCTTGAGAGTGGGATTTGGGGTTGCCCCGCTTGAAGTCTGCGCTGCCATACGCGACAAGAAAGGAAATGATGACTTTGGATCTACGAATCTGAGTCAGCATATTTTAACTCGTGTAATGAGCGATCATTTATACTACGACCATGTTGCAGCCCTCAGAAACGTGTATCGCGAAAAACGAGACTGCATGCTGGAAGCCGCTGATGAATATTTTTCAGATATTCCTGGCGTCCATTGGGTACATCCAAATGGAGGACTCTACGTCTGGATGACCCTGCCCGAGTCAATTGAAACCGGCTTCCAAAGTCCACTCTTCGAACGCGCTGTACATGCAGAGAAAGTAATGTATGTTCCCGGCGAATTATTTTATGCTGATGACCAAGGTCTCCCGCTCGAAGAACAGCTGGCTCCACAAAAAAATCACATGCGGTTAACGTTTGGTGTTCAAAACCCGGAAGGTATTCGGGAAGGCATGCAGCGGCTGTCCAACGCCGTTAAGTCTCTTTCCTGATGTCAGTTATGAAGTAATTCGTTTGCCAGATTATTATCCCAAAGAGTACTGAATCACGAATAAGCTCAAGCGAGTTTACCGATTACGCCGATTATAGCGATAGCGTTATTTTCAGTTCAAAGACATGCGTCTTGTGTCGCTATTCAATTTCGCCAGCTCCTTCTTGGCAAGTTAGAAAACGAATGGGCATTTGTGATTCCTGCCATTCTGGTTGTTGTCGCTCTTTTGCAGTTCCTATTTCCGGAGCAGACATCCATCATTTCACTCATCGCCAGAACTTGAATTTCTGGGATTTCGCTTGCCGCTGGGAAGACACCGAAGGACTCATCTCACGTAACCTGGCACCTCATTTTCTGTTTGAAGACGATCCCGAAACTCCTTTCGTGATTTGCTTGAAACACATCCCCAGCAGTTCATTCCCCGGAACTACAAAATGCCGATTTCTGATGGAATGCCTTCCCGATGATGAGCATCCCAAAGGACTGGGCCGCTGTGGAATCTATCAAAATCGCCCTCAAACGTGCCGCTGCTTTCCGGCAAAATTGAATGCCTCTAATGAACTGGCGATCCTGTATGATATTCCTTCTAATGGTCGAGACGGCGAACCTGCCTATGACCTCTGTTCTCGACAATGGACGGCTTCTGACCTGGATCCCAATGACACGATCCAGAGCCTGGTGATTGCCAGATACGAAATGACATTCTTCAGTAAAATCGCTATGATCTGGAATCAGGCCCCCGGCGCATGGAATCAATTTCCAGATTTTATTGACCGTATTTATTCAAATCGAATTGCCTCGGAGACCCAAGAGGACACCTCAGCTGATACAGTTGGAGTCTCTGACAACTCTGAATCTCATAATCGTGCTGCCTGATCGCTCCGCAACTCCCTCGCTTTACCAAGTGCGTCAGCCCCGATTAAGCTAAGTCTTTCATCCGGCTCTCTGCTATTCAGTCCGATTAATTTGCAGATTGAGCCATCTTATTCAGCACTCTCAGATTCAAGACGACTACTCTGAATTCTCTCTGCGTATTGAAAGAATTCAGATTCATAATGATCTTACTGCCAGAGAGACTCTCCGAATGTCATGTCTCTCGTTCGTCTATCGATTCCTGCACACAGCGCAGGCCAAACCAGACACTGATCATTCACCAACTGTCTTGGAATAAAAAAAGAAAATATCGAATCGAATCTTATTGACGCCGTGGAGCCGAATCTTAAAACACTGCCCTGTCGCAAATAAATAGTTCTACTCAACGGGGCAAACTGTGAATACTTCAAATTCGGACATTCCTTTACAGACGATTCTTAAAGACCGAGAACAGAAATTCGGTTCCTTCTGCAGTTTCGCTGATCAGTCGTCTGACCTCTCACTCCTTTGTCATACTCAACCAGTCGTAGACGTACGACTGATGTCGGCGCGAGCTGTCATTAAAGGCCGCGACGCGATTGTCGCGATGAGGGAATCACAGGAGGCACTGGCCAAGACGCAAGCACTTTTGGCAGCAGCTCCTGTTCCCGCAGGTATCGCTGCAGCAACGGCAGGTGAAACTGCCGTGGCAGGCGGTGTAGTAGCAAACCACATTGCAATGAAGAGGGTTGCGAAAGAAGCTGCTGAAGAAACGGGCGAGCGGGTTGCGACAAAGGCTGGTAGTGGAATACTGGAGACCATCGGTAATATTGCTGCGAATTACTTCGGGGCACGTGGATTCGGCAGTGCAGGCAGTGCAGGCAGTGCGGCAGGTCAGACTGGAAAAGGTATCCTCAGCAGGATCGGTAGAACAACGATCGGCGGCGCCCTGCGTGGCGCTGGTAGCGGCATTGTCGGGGCTGGGAGAGGTGTTCTTCGGATGGGCGGAAGCCTGCTGGGTCGAATCGGTGGTATGTCACTCGGCGGGGCTGGCGGACTGCTGGCAGCGGGTACAGCCATAGGAACAGGTTTGATGGAACTCCGTGGCGGAGTCAACCGATTCGTCCGTGGCGGAAACTTCATCGGGTCCGGCGAAGGTATGGTTGGTCCGCAGCAGATGGGCTTCGGTGCGTACTTACGAGGTCTGAATCCATTTTCCTCCAGTGCGTCTGAGTCACCGATCCATGCAGCTACTTCAACTTACGGTGCTTTTCGCGACATGTGGTCAGCAGAGAGCGTCACCGAACGGCGTCAGGGGGAACTTGAGAAAAACAAGGTTCGCAATCAGGAGATTCGCGACCGCCAGCGGGATCAGCTGTCGTTCCGTCTCGCCCAGGATTCCGCGTATTCGTCGATCAGCCGCCAGAAAATTATGATGGGCTCGGGAACCGATCTGGAGAAGTCGAAGAAGCTGGAAATCCAGGCGGCTGACGAAGTGGAACAGGCTCGCGCCGCCGCACAGGAGAACTACCAGAAGCAGCTCGAAGCGATGTATCGCAATGAGGCGTACAACAACGAGCTGCAGCTGATGCACCTTGAGAACGTCCGAGACAAAGAGTCGCAGCTCGCCGATGTCGCCCGGACACGGCTGGGACTTCTGGAGTCCCAGAACCAGCAGCACAAGGATGCCGTGAAAACGGCTCACGAGGAACTGAAGACAGCGAAGGAGCGCACGACCGTTGCCGAGAAAGCCGCTGTGTCAGACCGTGAATCGAAGCTCGCGGAGTTCGACCGCCTCGACGAGGTTAAGAAAAACAACCTGCGGTCGATTGCGGAGAAAGTCAAAAACAATCAGGAGCTGTCCTTCCGCGAGATCAAGCAGCTCGAAGAGACGCCCTTCGGTGCCGAGATCGCCCAGAAGTACCGGGCGGGCAGATCTGCCGGTGACGCCGAAACGATCCGGGCACTCGGTGGCTTCAAGGATGCCGAAAAGAGTGTCGCCGACGCCCGCGAGGACGAAAGCAAAAAGCGGGCGAAGCTCGCGGAGTCGATCCGCAGGGAGTGGGAATCCAGGGACGCGATGGCTCAGCAGATGGCCCGCGTTCGCAGCAGCATGGAGTCGCTCGCAGAGCCGACACGATCAGCTGCTTACTAAAATACATTTTGAAAAAAGAAACCCCAGACGATGCAACAAGACGCGGGCATCTTACATGCCCTGAATCAGTTTCGACGATTTGACAACAGTGAAGTAGCGGCGGCACAATTCAGCGAGCGGATCTTCGCCTGTAATAATTGCCCCAGGCGGAGCGGTCAGCGATGCCAGACGCACGGGTCGAACTGTGCCGACTTCGCAAAACCGCAGAGCAACAGCTGCCCGGTATGGGAAGGGAAAGCACCGCCGCCGGTGCCTGCCCCCCCTGCCCCGGAGCCGCGGCGACCGCAACGCTCAGAGAGACCTGAAGCCAGACGGCAGCAGGTTCAGAACCTCGTGGTCATCTCCTGTTGCTTCAACCCCCTGTCCGATCCCAGGGTAGCGGAAAATGCGCGTCGCTTCCGCGAATCGATCAACGTGCCGGTGCAGTTCTGCGAGCTGTCGATTAACGGCGAGTTTCTGTTTGACGATTCGATCAAAATCAGCGGCGATGAATCCGCGCGTTTCATTTGGCAGAAAGAGCGGCTGCTGAATATCGCGATCGATCAACTGCCGGAAACGGTCGATGCAGTGGCAGTGGTTGATGCCGACCTGATCTTTCGGAACTGCAACTGGTTTCGCGACACGCTCCGGAGACTGGAGGCCGCCGACGTCGTGCAATGCTTCGACTCAGTCGAATATGAGACAGAGACAGGGAGCGTCGAGAAGTCTTACCCCAGTTTCGCGAGGTCATCCAAAGGCAGGCCGGGAATGCCGGGCGGTGCGGTGGCGTTTCGGAGGTCCCTCCTTGGGAAGGATGGACTCCACGAAGAGAACATTCTCGGCGGTGGCGACAGCGTGATGATGCGGCGCTGGGAGAAAAGCGGACTTAGAATCGACAGCGTGCCCGGAGTGGTACGGCACCTCTATCACGGCGACCATGGAGATCGTCAGCAGGTGAGTCGATATGAGGTCCTGAAAACGGCAGGCTTTGATTTCCAGAAGCACATCGACAGCCCCCCCGGCAAGCCGCTCACCTGGTCTGCTGTCGCTGGTGTTTCCGAAGTCATGAAAGTCGCTCGGCATTTCTTCGAGTCTCGAACTGGATGTAAGCCAGAGGGTGATTCCAAATCGGAGCTTCAGGGGCAGGCTCTCCCGAAACTGATCCCTACAATCACCGCGAGCATCGAGCCAAAAAGGCACCGGGAAACGTTCTCCTGCGATGTGATCCTGCCGTACAACCTGCCGAACTACCATTATCTGGAAGACTCAATCAAGTCGGTGCTCAATCAGAACTTTGTTGAGACGACAATTCACTTAGTCAACGACGGAATGGAGTCAGACCCCATCGGGCGGGAATACTCTCGATTGAATAATGTCAGGCTTTATAAAAACGCCGACGGCCCCGTGGGGCCATACGTCACATTGAACCGCCTGTTCGACCACCTGGAACACGATTACTTTGCAAACCAGGACTCGGACGACATCTCGCTCCCGATGCGGTTCTACAAGAGCTTTCAGGCCGTCGACCAGGGCTACCAGATCGTCGGTGGTGCGATGGAACAGTTCGTCACTTATGGCGACGACAATCGAAAAATGAAAAACGCACTCTCGATGAAGCCCTATCATTACTCGGGGATCGTGCGGTTCGGCAGCCCTTCGGGGAATATCGTTAATTCAACTGCTCTGATCAGTAAGTCTGTCTACGAAAGTTGCAACGGCATGGCCCCCTGGAAAGCAGGGGCTGACAGTGAATTCTATGAGCGGGCGATTCTGGCAGGGTTCAAGGCGGCAGCTCTGAGCGATGTAGTAGCGCTGAGAAGACTCCACAATCCGTCGCTTTCAAACGACCAGGTGACCAGCGGGCACGGCTCAGATTTCCGCGAGCAGATCAAGCAATGGACCGTCGAAAGCATTGAACGACAGAAGAAGGGACCGGATCACTCGATCGGTGGTTTAGCCAAACACCGAAACGATAAAGAACTTGAAGTCCTGAAAGGGAGATGATGTCAAACAAGATCGATCACAGCAGAACCCGCAATTCGTCATTCTATGACCAGAAGTATGGATCGGGTAATGGCTGGAAGTACAACACGGACAAAGTGACGCGCTGGCTACAGGAAAGCATAGTATCCCGGTTCGGGCTGACTCCCGGCGACAGGGTGTTAGAGCTGGGTTGCGGTGAAGGCCACCATTCCGTTCTACTGGCTTCGTTCGGTCTGGGCGTGTATGGCGTCGACTTTTCCGAGAAAGGCATCGAGGCGGCGAAGGAGAGGGGTTCTGGTGCGACATTCATCGCTGCCAACGCCCTGGATCTCGGGAGGTTCTTCGATCACGGGTACTTCGACCTGATTTTCGTACGGGGAATGAGCTGGTATCACTACGAGCTGAGCGGCATTTCCCGCATGGGGATCGACATCGAAGAGGAGACGGGCAAACTGTTTGAATTCCTGAAGCCGGGCGGCACGTTCGTGCTGCAGATCCGGACGGACTTCTCCGGGAACAAGCCGGCGGACAATGTGTTTGACTGTAGCCTGTCGGAGTTCAAAGGGCTGTTTTCTCAGTTCGGGGAAATTATCCACACTTCAAATACAGCAGGCGCGGAACTGATAGACGACGAACAGGCCGCGAAGATAAAAGGTGGGATAGTAATGGCCGTAAGAAAGCATGGCCAGGTTCTACTATAAATCCCTGATTTCAATCAGAAAGATCATAGTGAAGACTCAGTAAGTTCTCGTACCAAAGTCTCTACTTTTTTCACATCCGGAATCGCCAAAAAACCAATGTCGGTCTGTTGCCGCTGTTGGTTATTGTCGACTGCGACCTGACGCTCAAAAATCAGATCTCCTCCACCGTCGTCCCATTGTGTACGTCGCAGGTTACGGAGTTGCTCCGGTTCGAAAGATCGAATTGCAGTAGCCAGTTTTTTTTCAAAGATGATGGCGCGATCCGTGGTGAGCACGTAGGCTGTATTCCTGGCTTTCTTCATCATCCAGACAGGCGAAGTAAGCAGCCCAAGCCCAATGAACACAAAAGGAAGTCCAAATAGTGGAAAGAAATCAAACCCTTTGTTGAAGTCTGGAATTTTAAAACCCGACGCTCCTGCGATCCAGAACAAAGCAAATGCAGTCCAGGGAATTCCAAACAGCACCATCGGCCAGGCACGCATGCCAAAACGTTTTGGATCCGGCGTACCGACCCAGGAAATCCGTTCTTTTTCATTGAGTTCTGCCTGGATCAGAGATTGCAATTTGACTGGTAATCCCCAGAGAGTTTCCGTTGGTGTAGGCATCGCGTCTGACCTGTGAATTGGCATGCTGATAAATAACTCTGATTTGATCAGAGTGTCTATAGTTCCAAAGAATAGCAAATCAGACAGCGATTGAAATCACTGATGCAAAGAAAAATACTTACCGGGGAGTTACAAAAGGACAGCTGCAATCTCCAGTTGCATTGATGTAATGCATGCCCTGTTTACACGCCGATCGTACATCCAGACGTAGCTGAGATAACCATTTGGGAGAGAGCTCACCTCGTGCGATCGCATATAAAGCAAATGCATATCCGAACATGTTCATACTCAAATATCCCTGACGGGACATACTCCAACCGGACAAAGGACCATCATCCCAGTAGCTTTCCTGCATGACCATATTGGCAGGAAAGAGCCCCATTCCCATATAAACCGTGATTAGATCCGTCAGCATTTCGTGATCTTCTTCATCAGCTGAAATCCGTCGCTCTCCCAGCAGGAGTACATGCCCGATTTCGTGTGCGAGTGTTGCGACTGCTCTGAGAGGGTCTTCCAGAGTATTCAATTCGAGCCAGATCTCATGCTTGTTTCCCACCTTGTCGTACAGACCTGCAGATCCCTCGGTCATCATTCCTTCGAACTCGGGTCTGGCTTCTTCGTAGAATCTCAATCGTAAGTCTACGGGATCGACGTCCATATACTCTGCGACCCGATTCATCAGGCTGCGAATACTTCCATGTGTGAGATCATAATGATCAGGAAAAAATTCAGCAGTGGGTAAAATAAAAGTCCCTTTCGTCAGACGTTGCATACCAAACTCGTCAATGAGCCAGGTAAAGCGTTCTTCAATCCAGGATTTCTCCTCAGCAGTAACTGGACAAGTCGGCTTTGAACGGAACCAGCCAAACATGAAACAGCCCTTTCTACCAGATTGACAGAGACTCATTTACGTGCGCTGTCTAATTCAGAAGCGTTGGTCAGTCTCGAATTTAAATGACAACCAGTCACACATGATAAAGTAGATCCGATCGCAGGACATACTTGGCTTCCTCTCCTGCCACTGGTGTCCCGGAGTGCCACAACTTGTGTGCAAATAATAAACCGCAACCTGCCTGTGGTTTGACACGAATATCATTTTTTCGAAATACCGTTTCTCCTCCCTGCTCAACCGTATTGAGATAGATCAGAAAAGTAAAACGGGATTCACATCCCGGAAGCTGTTTTGTGCCGTCCTTATGCATATTAAATTTTTGAGGCCCGCTGTATCTGTAGAAACGAATGAAAGGACTCAAACCCACGGCAGTTCCCAGGTCTGATTCTGGTAATGTGTACTGCTGGAGTTTTTCCCACAAATCGTCAGCAGTCTTCTGGGATTCGATGTCCGCCCGCTCATTGGTACGAATCTGATCCATCTGCTTTCTGACACCATAGACATCGACGTCTGCGGTTTCATAGCCGAGGTATTCACTATAATTGATATAGTCCTGGCACTCTGTTGCCGAAAAAAAATGCTCGATCCAGAAGATCTCCTGATCGAGCATTGTTACTGGTTGTTTCAAAATGAGACCTAAATCAGCTTCCACCCCTTGCGATATTCGCGACGGATGTACTGATCTGATTCCGGAGCGTTCGTGGCACGCATGGTCTGTGTATCCCAATGCAGCTTTTTCCCCGTGCGGTAAGCGACATTCCCCAGATGATTTGCCTCGGTCAGCAGACCTGCATATTCGAAATTGCAGGTCGTGGGTGCGCCGGTTTTACAGGCATGGATCCACTCAGCATGATGACCCAGCGACTTGGGGATGTAGGGTTCGGGCGGTTTAAAGTCGGCATACTCATTCTCAGGCAGGAGAACGTGTTTGCTGTAGTCAGACAGCAACATCCCTTTTTCGCCGACAAAGAGGACCCCATTTCCCCATTGGGGAATTTTCCCCTCTTCCCAGAGTTTAGGTTTATTGGTTCCCTGGTACCAGCCCACGGTGACGGGTGGCAGATCTCCACGCTGCCCATACTCGTAAACCGCCTGCATAGAGGCAGGTGCGATCTCTTTCTGGATGGGTGGACCAGCGGCTTCAATGGTCAACGGGTAATCGAGTTTTAAAGCCCAGAAGGGTAGATCAATCCAGTGGCTGCCCAGGTCGGACATGGTCCCGTTCCCAAAATCCCACCAGCGATACCATTTGGGACCGGGGAAATAGATATTGTTGAATGGCCGCTCCGGAGCGGGACCCAACCAGAGATCCCAGTCCAGCCCCTTGGGAATCTCATCGCTATGACTGGGACGTTTTTCTGAATAGACGAGATCTTTCGCAGCCCGGGCAGCTTCTTCTGACGGATGCCAGCCCCAGGCTCGGGAAACCCAGACATGCGCTTCCTGAACAGGACCAATGGCTCCGGTCTCAATTAACTCGACCACACGCCGATAGTTCTCACCGGCATGAATCTGAGTTCCCATTTGTGTCGCCACACCTGCTTCACGCGCCGCATCCCGGATCACACGCGCTTCCCAGACACTGTGTGTCAATGGCTTTTCACAATAGACATGTTTTTTCATCTGCAGGGCCGGGAGTGTTGCGAAAGCATGGGTATGCTCGCACGTGCTGACCACGACTGCGTCGAACTGATCGGGGTGATCATAGACTTCCCGAAAATCTTTGAACTTCTTAGCCTTGGGGTGGCTCTGTGAGGCTCGAAACAGATTCTGTTCATTGACATCACACAGCACGGTAATGTTTTCAGAGGAAACATTGCGCAGATTACTGCCCCCCCTGCCCCCGGATCCAATGATGGCGATATTCAGTTTTTCGTTCAAATTGGTCCCACGAACGATGGCGGGGGCACCAAAACCGATGGCGGCAGCCGCAGACGCAGAGGTTGCCAGGAATCGTCTGCGGTTCATGGTAGAATGTGTCTTGTCTGTTTGGCTGGATTTATCTTGCACTGTAGGCTTCCCCCTCTGAAGAATATGGCCATCCCGCTGGAAATGCGTTTAATTAACTTACTTAAACTATCGCAAGATCGATCACGCATCGCAAGACAAATCAACGGGCTCACAGAATTTCTACAGTAGTCTCAGTTCTGTGCTGAATCAATCACTGGCTGGCAATCCGGACAGATCTCATGTGCGTCCAGGTCGTCTTGCAACCAGTGGTTTCCACATTTCCCGCAAACCGCGATCTGTCCGGGTGACTCTTCCAGCAGATTCAGATAGTCAATCACCTGCCCCTCAACCTCGGCATTTCCAATCAGACCACGACTGAGAACCAGTACTGCATTGAGCAGAGCTGCTGTTTGTGAGGGGAAAGACTGCGAACTTTGATCGAGGGACACACCACCACTCAAACGCTTTCCGATCCGAGTATCGGTTTCGACTGACCAGCGAGAACCAGAACGCCAGTCCCCCGCTGAATTCTGCGCCAACAGGATTTCGATCCGATTCGTTTCTGGTCCGGTCACAGGAATACGGACGACCTCTGTCTCGCCCTCAGTGATGACTCTGGCAGGCTTCGGAACGGATCTTGTCTGCTCGCAATCTGAAACAGCGGATGAAAGCTGCATTTGCTCAACTTCCACTTCTTGAGAGATCGTTTCAAGTGAATGCGACAACTGTGAGAGTAACTGCTTGCGTTGCGATTTAGCCTGTTTGACTTTGCGGCGCAATTTTTTCAATGAACGTTCCACCTTGACCAGTTCTGGTGCCAGTCGAATCAAGTTCTCCACATCGCTCTCTACGTCAATGTCAGTTTCGGATTGCCCTTGATCAGTAACAGATGGCAACTCTTCATCTGAGAAATCCAGTGACTCACCATGGTGCCAGCGACAATAAGCCTGACGCCAGAGGTGCCAGCCTGTGGTATCAAACAGATAAGGGTTGTCTGCAATCGGGGCCTGCGACTCGCAGGCATTGATGCCCTGCTCGATAATCGTTTCCCGGGGTTCTGTAGCCAGGATTCCCCTCATTTCCAGTATTTCGCTTTCCATGAATTCGGGTAACGACGCGAACTCAGCCCGGCATTCTTCGTCGGCGTCGACACCAGCGTTGATCCAGGTTTGCAGATGACTCTGTTGCTCCGGGTTCAGATCAGCAACGCGATCGGGGCTGAACTCGATGCCCCACTCAGCCAGTTGTCCGCTGATGGTACGATATGTGTTCGAAACATAGTCTGGTTGGCTCTGGTATTGATTCATCTACGTATTCTTCCTGCAGAAAGAGGTTTTTGAAAATAAGCAGCCGTGATCAGCATCGTGATTCAATCAGGAGCAGTGCACCGTGTAAGTCGCCGTCCCGTCAGTGCACTGTTCCAGGGAAAGACGGGCGCCGTCTGTCTCGATTGAGACAGGTAGATAATCGCCCAAGAGTTCGATTGAGATTTCATCAGGCAGCATACCTTCCTGCCTGGGAACCGTCGTTGATCCGTAAGGAGTATGAATCGTTTCATAGGTCGTCGCGGATTCAAGTTCCCTCAGAGCCTGCTGCTCGACATGCTGCAAGTCTTCCCAGGCCTGCTCGGCCAGCGAGAAACTGTGCTGCTGATTCAGAGACTCGCGTTGGAGTGCATCAAACGCATTGAGTGATTCTCTCCAGCCAGCCAATGCCGCTTCATAGGACTGTGCCATCGACAGACAGACCTCGGCCTCTTCCAGATCCCCCTGCAGACGCTTGAGCCGAGACTTTTCCTGATTCAGCTTTCGCATAAGTTGATTGATCTGCCGCTCCTGGTCCTCCATTAAGTCACGGCAATGCTGCACATCGGTGGTCGCCTCGATAGACGACAGACCATCGTACTCATCCTCAATCAGAACCAGGTTTGCGAAACTCTGTTGCAGTTGAGTGGGCAAATCTACCTGCGACAGAGAAGCGTGATCATTCTTTTCCGTTTCGTGTTTCATTCCTGCCTTATCCATAATCAAAGGTCTCAAGTCCTGTTTTATTCATTATACGTTAACTCAGTTGACTGACCGTATACCTCAGAGATCTTTCTGAACCTCTCCCATCGTGTCGGGAGCGATGAACTCGAGAGTCACACTGCGATCTTCGACTCCCACACAACCGACATAGACATCACCCAGGCACCCTGCTTCACCAGGAGTCAGTGTGAGAAACTGCGTGACGGGTTCTGCCACCAGCGTGATGCCGCGGGAGAGGTAGTAATCCCGTTTGATCCAGCCCTTCCGTTCCAAGGCACGCAGGTGACACATCACACCATTGGAGGAGCGAATACCGAAGCGATCCGCAATTTCGCGCACAGTGGGTGAGAGTCGATGTTCGGTGATTTCCTGTTTAATGAAGGAATAGATCGCGTGCTGTTTCTCAGTCAGTTTCTGACGTGTAATGACTCCTGCTGATTCCATGTGTCTGTCTCCCGTTTTGAGGTGATTGGATGTGCGTTACGTGAGGAATTATAGCGGTAAAAAAGCGATCAAATTTTTTCAGCGGAGGGCTCAAAACAGGGGAACGTCAGATCCCGCCGTCTGCCGCCGATTGACGATTTCCGGCGAACTTTCCCGCCAATTTTCGCTTAGAAAAGATCACAATTTTTTATTTTTTTCGCGTAGGAACTTCAGATCGCAAGGGGACATGAGAAAAGCTGTCATGCGGACTCACAAAATCACGCGTTCTCACAAACGGAGAAATCAGGAAAACTTGGATTTCCTGTTTGTGAACATTCTTTACTTTGTTTACAATATCAACTCTTCTAACTCTGATGTCTTAAATAACAGAGTGCGACCGTTTCATTCCTGCCTCTACTAAGGTGCCAGCCGTGACGATTCAAATGACTCGCATTTCCGTTCTAAGTTGTCTGTCTCTGATTGTGTTGTCCCTCAATACAGTCACCCACGCCGAAGAAATGCCTCGCGTGCCCGCAGGCTTCACAATCGAACGAGTCACCAACAGTGAGCTCACCAAATACCCGATGATGGCGGGCTTCGACGATCGCGGCCGACTGTTCATTGCTGAGAGTTCCGGTGAAAATACGCGGGCTCCTCAGTTAATCAAAGAGCCCAAAAGCATGATCCGCATGCTGGAGGACCTGGACGGCGATGGACGTTTTGACAAGAGCACCGTCTTTGCGGATAAGCTGACCTTACCCATGGGTGCGCTCTGGCATGATGGATCACTGTATGTTGCCAGCCCTCCTAACATCTGGAAACTCACCGACCATGACGACGATGGCGTTGCCGATGAGCGTAAGATCATCGTCGATTCGTTTGGCTTCTCCGGAAACGCTGCCAGTATTCATGGCTGCTTTCGCGGACCGGAAGGACGACTCTACTGGTGTGATGGCCGCCATGGTCACGAATTCAAAGACAAGTCGGGAAAAGTCACCAGCAAAGGACTGGCTGCCCGAATCTTCTCCTGCAATCCGGATGGCTCTGATATTGAAGTCCACTGCGGCGGTGGTATGGATAACCCGGTGGAAATTGACTTCACGCCGGAAGGGGAAATGATCGGCTCTGTCAATATCCTGCTCACGCGTCCGCGTGTCGACTGTCTGGTTCACTGGCTGGAAGGGGGGGTATATCCCCACTTTGAAGACTGTGTGGCTGAGTTCAAACGCACGGGGGACCTCTTGGGTCCGATCACCCGCTTTGGACATGTCGCAGTTTCGGGGATGCTGCGTTATCGATCGCCTCAGTTCGGCCCTGAATACCAGGGAAACATCTTCACGTCCATCTTCAACACTCATAAAGTGATTCGTACGCAGCTGGTGCGCAGTGGGGCCACCTTTGAAACGAAAGAGGAAGACTTCCTCGTCTCTGATGACCCCGACTTCCATCCCACCGATGTCATCGAAGACGCAGATGGCAGTCTGCTGGTGATCAATACCGGAGGCTGGTTCCGCATCGGCTGTCCGCAGTCACAGATCTCGAAACCAGATATCCATGGCGCCATCTACCGCATTCGAAAATCGGGTACTCCCCCGGTACAGGATCCCTACGGTCTGGCGCTCGACTGGAAATCATTATCTCCCGAACGAAAAATTCAACTCCTGAATGACTCACGTCCGTTCGTGCAACGAAAGGCCATCGATGAACTGGCCAAAGCCGGCGATCGTGCCGTTCCGATGTTGTCCAAAGTTGTCGCTGCTCCCGCAGGCTCTTTCTATAACGATACCAGTAAACGCAACGCGGTCTGGACCCTGACTCGTATAGGCAGCGACAAAGCACGAACCGCGATTCAGAACGGTCTGAATTCCTCGGCTTCCGTGCAGATGACGGCGGCCAAGAGTCTCGGCACACTGCGGGATGCGAGTTCCGTCACCCAGTTGACTCAGCTCCTGAAATCTGAGAATCCAGCAATTCAACGAAATGCGGCTACCGCCCTGGGACGCATCTGTGAAGCGGGACAGCGGGGCGATACGATCTCCAACGCAGAACTGAAAACCGTTGTCGAGTCGCTTTTCCAGGCGATCAAAGGAACTCCCGATCGTACGCTGGAACACGCCCTGATTTATGCACTGATCCGCATTGACCAACGTGATCTGATTCTGGCGGGCCTGAGTGACTCAAGCCCGGCTGTTCGTCGCGCGGCCCTGATCACCCTGGATCAGATGAACTCGGGCAACCTGACACGCGATCTGGTTACCCCCCTGCTCGACACCGACGATCCGGCGCTGCAGAAAGAAGCATTGACCATTATTGGCGAACATGAAGGCTGGGCTGGTGAAACACTGAGCCTGCTGAAAACCTGGCTGAGTGAAGACGCCTTGAGTGCAGAACGAGCCGCCGTCCTGCGAGGCTTCCTGATCGCGCAAGCCGCTGACCCGGAAGTCCAGACATTGATTGCCCAGGCTTTAACGAATTCAAACACGTCGCGTTCCGCGAAGGGTATCCTGCTGGAAGTAATTCAACGTTCCGCTCTGAAAGAGTTCCCCGTAGCCTGGCGACAGGCATTGGAATCGACGCTGAAATCTCAGGACCCAGAACTGCAAATTTTGGTGATTCGCATTGCACAAACTAATGATCTGCCCGAGTTAAGTGGTCTGCTAACATCTCTGGCGCTCGACACTCAGCAGCCAGCAACACTCAGAATTGAAGCATTGTCGGCAGCCGGTTCTCAATTAAAATCTGTCGAGGCTGAACCTTTCGATTTTCTGATTGCACGCATGAGCGAAGAATATCCGCCCCTGGATCGACTGGCGGCAGCCCGGGCCCTGGCGGGTCTGCCATTATCTGAAGGTCAGCTGATTCAATTATCAAAACAGCTCGATGCCCCCGGTCCCCTGGCCTTACCCGTTCTGTTAAGAGCCTACACCAAAAGTAACGCTGAACCGGTTGGGCTGGCACTGATCAATGCATTGAACGCTTCATCCGCTGCCACGAACCTCTCTGCAGATGAGCTGGCCAGTCTGCTCAAGAAGTATCCGGAACCGGTCCAGAAAGCAGCAGATCCCCTGCTGAAAAAACTGGGGGTCGACCTCGCTCAGCAGAAAGCACATCTGGAATCACTGAAGCCGCTGTTGACACAGGGGCACATTGAGGAGGGACGAAAAATCTTCTTTGGCAAGAAAGCGGCCTGCTCCGGCTGTCATGCTGTCGAGGATCAGGGGGGGAAAGTGGGCCCCGACCTGACGCGTATCGGTGCCATCCGTACCGGGACTGATCTGCTGGAAGCAATTGCGCTCCCCAGTGCCAGCTTTGCCCGCGGGTATCGTTCTTACCTGGTGGTCACAGATTCCGGTCGTATTTATACAGGCGTCATCAGCCGCGAATCGACGGACACCGTTTACCTGCGCACTGCTGACCTCTCGGAAGTGCGCATCGCCCGCGATGAAATCGAGGTCATGAAGGAATCGCCGACATCCATCATGCCTAAGGGCCTCGAACAGCGCCTGACCCCGCAGGAAATTCGGGATTTACTTGCTTACCTCCAGAACCGCAAGTAAAGTGGACCTCAGAAACGTTTTCTGAATTCCTTACCGTTAAAGGTGCGCTATGTTTAATGGTTCTCTCTGGCTGCGTCTGTTGTTCTGTCTGACGCTGGCATTTAATCTGATTCCAACTTCCGCAGCTCAGTCTGCAGAAAATTCGAAACGTCCCAATATTCTGTTTGCGATTGCCGACGACTGGGGCTGGCCACATGCCGGTGCTTATGGCGACCCTGTCGTTAAAACTTCCACCTTCGATCGGCTCGCCCGCGAAGGAGTGTTGTTTCAGAATGCTTACGTCTCGTCCCCGTCCTGCACGCCTTCCCGTGGTGCCATTCTAACCGGCAAATATCACTGGCAACTCGATGCGGGAGCGAACCTGCACTGTATTTTTCCGGATCGTCTCACGACGTATCCGGAGATTCTGAAGTCACACGGTTACACCGTAGGACACACGGGGAAAGCCTGGGGACCGGGGCGTACCGAAACCCGCTCCCGCGAACTGGCCGGAAAACGATTCAAAAACTTTCAGGACTTCCTCAATCAGCGGGACGGAGTTGAGCCCTTCTGTTTCTGGTTAGGCAGTAGTGATCCCCACCGCCCGTACGCCCCAGGATCGGGTGTAGAAAGTGGCATGGATTTGAGCAAAATCAAACTGCCCGCCTGTTTTCCTGACGCAGAGGAAGTCCGTAGCGACGTCGCCGACTATTACTTTGAAGTCCAACGGTTCGACCAGCTCGTGGGGGACGCGCTGAAACTGCTGGAAGAAAAAGGCGAACTGGACAATACCATCATTTTCATGACCGGCGACCACGGTATGCCTTTCCCTCGTGGCAAGAGCTGCCTGTATGATACCGGCACCCGCGTTCCCCTGGCGGCGCGCTGGCCCTCTCACATTCAGCCCAATCGGAGTGTGACGGACTTCGTCAGTCTGATTGACCTCGCCCCCACATTCTATGAAGCCGCTGGTGTCGAAATTCCACAGGACGTCACCGGCAAGAGTCTGATGCCTGTTCTGGATGCGCCCGGGTCGGGACGCATCGTAGCTGACCACGCTGAAATCTTCTTTGGTAAGGAGCGACACGTTCCCTCACAGGAAGAACCTGACATGGGAGGCTACCCCTGCCGTGCGATTCGGACGGACGATTTTCTTTATATCCACAATTACCGGCCTGATCGCTGGCCTGCGGGAACACCCAACTACACCAAAGCAGCCATTCCGGGCACCTGGTATGGGGATTGTGACAATGGCCCGACCAAGACCTATATGGTTACCCATAAAGATAAGGATGCGGAACATCGCCGACTGTATGAACTGGCCTTCGGCAAGTTGCCTGCAGAAGAATTATACGATCTGCGGAATGATCCCGATCAGCTACAGAACGTAGCCCAGGATCCCATGTATCAGATGATCAAAGCCAGGCTCGCGAAGGAACTGCATCAAAAGCTGGTTGCCACTCATGACCCCCGCGAACTGGGACAGGGAGACGAACTGGAAAAACATCCCTACCTGGGCGGTGGTCCGAAACACCCGAGCCTGGAAAAGAAACGCAAAAAACGAAAGCAGAATCCGGTGAAATAGAAGGCCTGCTGTTTTAATCCAAATGTCTCAACTTTGATTCAGCATTGTCTGAGTGAGCTCTGACAGTGCTCAGAATTCCAGTTTTGAATTTGAGTCTTTAACAAAGACAAATCGTTTTCAGATAACCGATCGGTGATTGGGATGGCGTTCCCCCCTGCTTTTTGAAATGCACTGCAGTTAACCTCGAGGTCATCCAGCAGCAAGGTGTCCGCGAATTCAAGCGTATGCGAGCTCAGCCAGCTGCCGTAAAACCGTTCTGGGTTCTCGCGTTTCAGCACACGTTGGCTGCAGGAACAAAGCACTTCATCAAATAATTGAGAAACTTGACGGAACGAGAGAGTTTCCGCTTCCACGGATTGAGTTGTTATCGGTCTCTGCGCGTTTGCGTCTAGAAGTGCCTCCCGAAAACAGTCCATATTGTCGGTCGCCAGGACGATTCCAATTCCCTGCTGCCGGATCTCACGCAAAATCTGAACCAGCCGTTGATTGACCTGCATCAACTGACAGTCCTCTACCAGCTTGCGACTCAGATAGTCAGGGGGAAATGAGTCATCCAGTTTGACATCTAATCTGTCTATAACCTGGTTCGCAGAAACATCTCCCCGCATCCAGTCATGGATCAGCGACTCGTCTTGAAACAGGACTTCGGCTGCCTCCGTCAGTTGGAAGTGCAGGGGATGGTCGCTGTTATGGAGGATAGAGAGCCAGAA
The DNA here is from genome assembly GCF_008329715.1 of Gimesia chilikensis. Taxonomy (GTDB): domain Bacteria; phylum Planctomycetota; class Planctomycetia; order Planctomycetales; family Planctomycetaceae; genus Gimesia; species Gimesia chilikensis. The sequence goes on from NZ_VTSR01000005.1 coordinate 657,990, forward strand.
GGGGTCGCGGGACAGCACGCCATGCCAGTCTACAAAGATCACTTTGTCCCAGACTGGTTTGCATCGTGGCGGCATGCTCGGTTTTCCTGGTTTGTGAGTCTAATCCAGTTTCTTGGGCTTCTGATTGGGGGGCTGATCGGTCTGAGCGGCCTGGTAGAGTTGCTCAATGAATTCGTCAGTCATTCCCGTTTCCTTGCGTCCCTCACGGTTGAAGGTATCCCCGACCGACAGAGCAGCTCGCACTGGCCAGTGCAGATGTTGTTCGTAGGTCTCCCAGTCAGAGAGGTGGTCGGGTTTTAACTGTCGCAGCCAGTGCAGGCCAAAGGCGACGTGCTGAATCTCATCGCGATAGACGACCTTCATTAACGCGGCACTTCGTTGGTCGCCTGCATCGAGAAAATACTGTTCGAATTCCAGGGTATGATCCAGATTACGACCTTCGAACGTGAGTGGCAGACCGGCGAGATAGTCCAGCAGACTTTCGTAACTCAGTGCTTTCTTCCAGATGTAGCAGTTCACGGGGAGGCTTCCGAACTCCAGCCCCAGCACGGAGGCACGTTCCTTATGCATGCGCGTGTGTCTTTGCTCATCTGCCATGATGTTACACATTCCCTGGCGAAACTCTGCCGGGGCATCAGGGAAGGCGCACAGAATATAGGCCATCACTTCCAGGGCCTGCAGTTCATGATTCGCCATGATGTGATGTGCCAGGGCCCGCTTGTCCTGTTCCATCAGAGCAGAGGGTTTCGGCATACCGGGGGCGGTTCGCGGGGGAGCGAACTTCAGGTTAGCCGGTCGCCCTGGTTCCTGAATACGCAAAGGATCTCCTGGATGTTCGTCAGTCAGTACTTCAGGGGCGGGAAGCAGTTTCTCTTCCAGAGTCTCACTCAAAAGAACCCGTTCGGCGAAGGCGCGTATTTCCATGTCGATGATCGTTAATCAGGTGAAGGTGTGCGGGCGCGAAAGAGGGCAACACAGCCAGTCACTTTCACTTCCACGTCAGTATAGCGACTTGCGAGTTGGGATTGTAACTCATCCAGACTGTCCGACGTATTTGCGAAGATCTTTTTCCGGTTATAAAAGTTCATCAGACGTCGGGCCGAAAAGCCTCGCGGGACTCCCTGACTCAAAATCGTAGCTCCGGAGATGATGGCGCCCGGGTTTAACCAGGGCCCCAGATGATCGAACAACTTTACTTTTGATGTCAGATCGCCGGGTAGACAATGCAGCAGATAATTCAGACTGACTGAATCGAAAGGGCGTGACTGCTGGGGCAGGGGAGCCAGTACATCGGCCTGATAGACTTCCGGCTGGTAGCGTGCGCTCCGACTGGCGGCGGCCGCCAGACTGTTGGGATTCAAATCCAGAAGTCCCAGACGGACTTCAGAACTCGGAAAGGTGCAATGCTCCAGATAATAACCGGTGCCCACGCCGACATCGAGGTGATTGGCCGTCAGGCTCTGGTTCATCCAGTGCAAAATCTGTTTGGTGCGACATTTCCAGATCAGGGAGTTGGAAATTCCCAGAACCCAGATATCGTAGATAGAAAGCATTTTTCTCGTGTAGACCGCCTGTCCGGGGGCGGTATCTGCAGAGTCCTGGTTCATAGAGGATGGCATTCGATGCAATGACAGAGTTCAGATCAGCCGGTGGCTCTGACAAGAAACCCGCCCGGCAGACGTTTCACGACCTTCCGCATTTCCAGAACCGTCAAGGTGGAGAGAATGCGGGACGAGTCGAGATTACTGGATTGCACGATTTCATTCAAATGCTGCGGCTCGAGTGTGACCAAATTCAGCACATCCCGTTCAAAATCGCTCAGAGAGAGTTCGCGCGGCGTATGCACTTCGCGGTTTTCTGAGACCTTCACCGGAGTTTTAGCGGGACTCAAGCCTTCCAGTACATCCTCCACGCTGCGGACAAGCATGGCGCCATCGCGAATCAGATCATGACAGCCGGCACTCGCCGGGTGATCTATTCGTCCCGGAACAGCGAATACGTCTCGCCCCTGTTCGTAAGCATGTCGGGCTGTATGCAGGGCGCCACTTTTACGGCCCGCTTCAATCAACAGCACGCCCATCGACAGTCCGCTGATAATCCGGTTACGCTGTGGAAACAGTCCGGCCACGGGAGCCTGGTCGAGAGGAAACTCGGTTACCAGGGCCCCTTGTGCGGAGACCTGCTCGGATAGTTCGCGATGCTCGGGAGGATAAATATGGGAGAGCCCGGTTGCCATAACGGCGATCGTTCGGCCTCCGGCTTTGAGAGCGCCCCGATGAGCGGCCTGATCAATGCCCCGTGCCAGTCCACTCACTACTGTCACACCAGCACGGGCCAGGGCGGCTGCCATTTTTTCGGCCTGCTGCAACCCGTAATGCGTACACTTTCGTGAACCGACAATCGCAACCGCCAGTTCGTCTTCGGGCAGGATCTCTCCTTGGCAGTAGAGCAGGGCAGGGGGATCGGGCATCTCCCTTAAGAGGGATGGGTAAGCATCTGACTCTTCAAACAGCAGCTGGTATCCTGCGGCGCGACAGCGCTGCAGTTCTTCTTCAGCCGTCGATTTGGAGGTACGATAGATGATGGCGTTGGCCAGCTTTTCGCCGATTCCCGGTACGTTCAGCAGATCCTGTCGAGGGGCATTTAAGATTTGACTGGGTGTTCCAAACTGATCCAGCAGGGAACGCCGAATGCGCGGTCCGACTCCCTGAATCAGATTAAGCTGGATCTGATCCAGCAGTAACTGGTCTGATTCAGAGGATTCGGCTGGCATATGCGGATCACACTCGATGAGAACAGGCAGACATTTATATTAACGTGCGTACATGTTCCCATAAAAGTCATGAAAAAACAACTAAGATCAATGCTCAATCTCAGGGAAGGGGAGTCTGACACTTGACAGCAACCGCCGTTTGCCTCTAAACACGAAGCACATCGTTTTGAATTTCCAGGAAGGCCAGGTACATGCTGGATAAGATATTTTTTATCATCGCCTGCATCATTATCCCCGTGTTATGGGGAGTGATCGTGAACTGGATTTTCAATCAATGGCAAGATCGCTCGAACAATAACTCTGATGACGACTACATTTTCCCCGACTACCAGATTTGAGGCGGTGCGAAAATGAGCGTGGGATTGTTTGATTTTCTGCTGATTTCGCTGGCCGGGGGCGCGATCGGCTTCCTGGCAGGCATGTTCGGTGTCGGGGGCGGTTTTCTGCTCGTCCCGATTCTGAATATCGTCCTGGGTGTCCCCATGGAACTGGCTGTCGGCTCCAGTGCCTGCCAGATTCTGGGACCGGCGACCACCTCTCTGCTTGCTCGGAAGATCAAAATCCGGGACCTTGCTTTTCCCCTGGTCATCACGGGAGGACTGTTCCTCGGCGTAATCGCCGGGACCAGCATTCTGGAAAAAGCAAAGAATTCCGCAAAGATCCAGTTGAACGGACAGCCGATTATTGTAGCGGATCTCGTGGTGCTGGTTGTCTATTTTCTGATGCTGCTGACACTGGCCATCATCTCCCTGAGAAGCGCACGTCGACCGGACTCAGAATTGAAGGACGCGATTTTCAAAAACCGCTTTCTCATCCCGCCGGTAGCTACTTTCCCCAACCTGTTCGAGGGGACGCTTTCCATTCCGGTGATCGCCTGGTTCGGATTGGCGCTCGGGCTGATTTCGGGCCTGCTGGGCATCAGTGGGGGAATCCTGCTGCTGCCCATGCTGATTTTTGGCCTGGGAATTCCCACACATCGCGCCATCACCTGCAGCCTGGTGATTGTCTGGATTGTGGCTTTTCAATCGACGATTGCCCACGCCCTGCACGGCAATGTCAGTATCGAAATTGTAATCGCTCTCCTGCTGGGGGGGACCATCGGCGCGCGACTGGGCTCGGACCTGAACTCCCGTCTCAAAGGCCTGCAGTTGAGACAGCAGTTTGGCTGGTTATTACTTTCGGTGGCTCTTATGATTGGAATACGGCTGATCTATATGCTGGTCAGCTGAAATCGATTCGAACCTGATCTCACAGCATCAGAGACCCTCGGACAGGAAAGGTACATTCCTGATCGCAGGCACTGATCTGTTTTTTACGAGGGAGATGTATTCATGGCAGCAAAATCAATTCTGTTTTTAGCCGGCGATTATGTCGAGGACTACGAAATCATGGTGCCTTTCCAGGCGCTGACGATGGTCGGTTACCAGGTCGACGTTGTCTGTCCGGATAAAAAAGCAGGGGACATCATCCGGACTTCGATCCACGACTTCGAAGGGGATCAGACGTATTCCGAAAAACGGGGACACAACTTCACCCTGAATGCGACTTTCTCAGAGGTCAATCCCGACGATTACACCGGTCTCTTGATTCCCGGCGGACGGGCTCCCGAATACATTCGTCTCAATGAGCGCGTACTTGAAATCACGCGCAGCTTCTTCGAAGCCGACAAACCGGTGGCCGCCGTCTGTCACGGGCTGCAACTGCTGGCAGCGGCGGGAGTACTCAAAGATCGCAGCTGTACTGCGTATCCTGCCTGCGGACCTGAAGTGAATCTGGCAGGTGGAACTTATGTGGAAACAGCCATTGATGGCGTGCACGTGGATGGAAACCTGGTTTCATCGCCTGCCTGGCCCGCTCATCCGCAGTGGCTGGCTGCTTTCCTGAAGGTACTGGGAACAAAAATCGAACTCTGATGTTCGTCAGCCGAACTGGCTATCATACAATTAATTCTGGAGACAAACTGATGTCCTGCTGCTCTCTTAACTGGTCGACAATTGGCGCGGCCCTGGGTGGACTGGCCGTCATTCTAGGCGCCTTCGCTGCGCATGGAATCGATGGTTACTTTGCAGAAAAATATGCGGGCCAGGTAAAAACGGTGACCGGCGTCGAAGTGCCCGCTGCCCAGAAATACCTGAACGACTTCAAAACCGGCGCACAGTACCAGATGTACCATTCACTGGCGCTGCTGGCCGTTGGTTTTGCAGGTGTGACTTCGCGAAAACAGAAGCTGCTCAACATTGCCGGCTGGTGTTTTCTGCTGGGAATCATTTTTTTCTCCGGCAGTCTTTACGTTTTAACCTTAAGCGGTCAAACTTTCTGGGGAGCGATCGCGCCCATCGGGGGCACACTGTTGATTGTAGGCTGGTTTTCACTTGCGGCAGGCGTCTGTTCCTGTGGCGGTGGCTCAACAATTGAAACAGACGGCCCTGAGACTCCTGCCTCGACCTGAAGCCGCCTCTGCGTGGCTCTGACTTATCATGATGACCGAACCTGGTCATCCCTACCTACATTCAGGATAGAACATTCATGCTGATTTTTGACGCCCACCTTGATATGGCCTGGAATGCCTGTGAATGGAACCGTGACCTGGAACTACCGGTCAGCGAAATTCGTAAATTTGAACGACAGTTCGAAAACATTATTCCCGGCGAAGCCACGGTTTCCTGGCATGCACTTCGCAAAGGGGGCGTGGGAATGACCATCTCCACGTTGCTGCCCCGCCTGCACCGCAAGGATGCGGCACTGACACATTATCAGTCCCGCGAAGCCGCCTATGGGGTCGCCATGGGACAGCTGGCCTATTATCGAGCCATGGTGGAGAAGGGGGTTCTGCGGGAAATTCCAGACAGTAATACACTGAAAAGTCACGTCGAGGAGTGGGAAGCCAACGAGGCAGCTGCCCGCGAAGAAGGCAGCACGATTCCCATCGGGTTCATTCTGAGTATGGAAGGGGCTCCGCCGATCCTCTCACCCGGTCAGATCGAACACTGGTTCGATGCCGGCCTGCGGATTCTGGGCCCCGCACATTATGGCCCTGGTCCGTACTGCTACGGAACGGGCAGTACCGGTGGTCTCAAAGAGGAAGGCCCCGCACTGTTGAAAGAGATGGATCGGGTCGGCATGTTGCTGGACGTAACCCACCTGGCTGATCAGTCCTTCTGGGAAGCTCTGGAGATTTTCCAGGGACCTGTGCTGGCCAGTCATCATAACTGCCGTGCGCTGGTGGATGCGGATCGTCAGCTGACCGATGACCAGATCAAAGCCCTGATCGAACGTGGAGCCGTCATTGGCTGTGCTTTCGATAACTGGATGATCAAACCAGGCTGGACAATCGGCGTTTCTGACCCCAAGACGACCTCCGTCGAAGATATCGCCAACCATACCGACCACATCTGTCAGCTGGCAGGTAATGCAAAGCATTGCGGGATGGGAACTGACCTCGACGGTGGTTTCGGCAAAGAACAGACGCCACACGATCTGGATACGATTGCGGACCTTGAGATGTACGCCAGTATCCTGGAAAAGCGGGGCTACAGCGAGGCGGACGTCAAAGGCATTATGTCGCAGAACTTTATCGATTTCTTCCTGAAAGCACTGCCAGCCGGCTAAATTCCGACATTAATCGAACAAAACAAGACGCCGTATCCCTCTATGTCATAGCAGGATACGGCGTTTTTCTTTTACCGCGTCAAAACTTTTGAAAAACGGTCAATAATCGATTTTCTCCAGCGAATCACTCTTTGTAACGTGGCCGATCGGTTTGGCCTACGGTTCCGAATCGAACATATCTTGGAGTGAGGGAGTCTGGACAATGTTATTTTTTGGCAAGAAAATCTTGATAGGTGCTGCAGTGCTGGCCACGCTGGGAACCTTCGTCTTTGGCCGTGATGTTGTGAGCTACATGAAGACGGCCGGCAATTCGGTACGGGAAGCTGTGAAATCGGAAGTTCCCGTCGATTTTGAAGTCGAACGTGCCCGTAAGATGGTAGAAGATCTGGTCCCGGATATCCGGCGTTGCATGCACGTGATCGCTGAGCAGCAGGTGGATGTAGAAACCCTGCAACAGGAAATGCATGACTCAGAGCTGGCGATGAAACAGCAGAAAGAGGCCATGTTCACGCTGCGGTCTGACCTGGAGTCGAACGACACAGAGTTCGTTTATGCGAGTCGGACTTATTCCAAGGATGACATTCGCAATGACCTGGCACAACGGTTTGATCGTTTTAAGGTTGCTTCCGATACCCTGAAACGCAACCAGCAGATTTTGAAAGCCCGCGAAAAAGCACTGGATGCCAATCGCGAAAAGCTGGAAAACATGCTGTCTGCCAAGATGGACCTGGAAGTACAGATCGAACAGCTGGAAGCACGTCTCAAATCAGTTCAGGCTGCGGAAACGGTCAGCAATCTTCAGATCGACAACTCACAGCTCACGCGAGCCAAAGGTCTGATCCGCGATCTGAATAAGCAGCTGGACGTCAAAGAGAAGCTGCTGGACGCCGAAGGCAAGTTCACCGGTCTGATTCCCGTCGACACTAAAGTGGAAGAAAAACGGGATGTCGTAAAGCAGATGGATGAATACTTCAAACTGAAGTCCGGCGACAAAGTCGTTGCACAATAATCGCTGTGTGATCGTAGCGAACCATAGGCGCGAGGGGGTGGCAGGCAGGATTTGTTGTAAAACAAGACTGCCTGCCCCCGTTGCCTGGTTTGAAAAACAGTAAATACCGCAGTAAAAACAGGATTCTTTCGCACAATTCGTTTTCTAATCCGTTAAAATGAGAGGGTAACCGGACCGCCGGTTCCTGACACATCCGCGCTTTCCCAGGGGAATTTCATTGGGCTTCTTTTCTCCCACATCCAGAGACGACCGGCAGTCTGCTGCCCCCACTGATGCGGGTACGAATTACCTGCTGTGGATTGACGGAGTCGGCACCTGGCTGGTTTATCTGCAGGAGACCCTGCGAATCGGGGGCCCGGGGAAACCAGGTTCCAGCAGCCCACTACGTTCTGAATGGGCTGATCTGGCCTTACTGTCGAACCTGTCGCGACACCATGCAACGATTACCCGTTCCGGAGAAAGTTACTATCTGGAAGCCCATGCGCCGGTACTGTGCCAGGAACACCCCGTCAACGACCGGGTCTTGCTGTCGGACCGGGCGACGCTTAAACTGAATCAGGACACCATCCTGTCATTTACCCAGCCAACCGCGCTCAGCACATCTGCCTGTCTGGAGTTCACCAGTTTCCATCAGCCCCAGCAACGGCTGGATGGAATCGTACTGATGGCCGACAACTGCCTGCTGGGCGCTACCGGAGAAAATCATATTGTCTGTAAGAACTGGCCGGGATCAGTCGTGATTTACCGCCAGGGAGACCAGGTCCTCTGTCGTTCGCGACAGGAGATCTATGTGAATGAGGAGCCTGCCTCACAGGGAGCCGTTTTAACCCCGGGTTGCCTGGTGAGTGGTCCTGAACTTCGCTTTCGCTGGGAGGTTATTGTTTAATCTGCTTCGGGGTTGTCTCGCGTAACAACACAGTTTGTACTATGGAAATCGGCATCATGTTCTCAATCATAAGTCTCATTCTATTTTTATTCTCACTGGCCTTTACGGTCCTTTATTTTGTGTTCTGGATCTGGATGCTGATTGACTGCCTGAAATACGAGCCCTCAGAGGGAAATGATAAAATTATCTGGGCCGTTGTGATTATTCTCCTGCAGGCACTGGGAGCCTTGCTGTACTACATTGTGCGTCGACCGGAACGAATTAAGCAGACGGGGCAGTAAAACTTACGAAAAACTATGAACCAGGATGACTTTGTGAACGTTATTCAAACAGAGTCATTAGAAACAGTACCGTACAACAACAACGTTGTTTAACGGATGGAAGCGGCCATGAAATTCACCTTCGCACCAGAATCAAAGCCTCTTGAAGGATTTACGATCAAACGCGCCATCGATCGGGGCGGATTTGGTGAGGTGTACTACGCCCTGACCGATTCCGGTAAAGAGGTTGCCTTAAAACTGCTGCAGCAGAACATGGACGTCGAACTGCGGGGAGTCACACAGTGCCTGAATCTCAAACATCCCAACCTGGTAACCATCTTTGATGTCAAAACGGACCGGGACGGCGATCACTGGGTGGTGATGGAATACGTCTCGGGCCAGGGACTGGACAAGGCCCTGCAACAGTATCCCGACGGCATGCCGATGGAACAGGTCCGGTATTGGCTCTCCGGAATTTCTGAAGGCCTGTCGTATCTGCACAGCCGCGGTCTCGTACACCGGGATTTGAAACCGTCTAACGTTTTTCGGGATGGCGAGATCATCAAAGTCGGTGACGTGGGTCTGTCCAAGTTTATTACCCACAGCCGCCGCAGCGCAAATACGCAGAGCGTGGGCACAGTGCACTACATGGCGCCTGAAGTCGCACGAGGGCGTTACGGGAAGGAAGTCGATGTCTACGCGGCAGGTGTCCTGGTTTACGAGATGGTAACCGGCGTCGTTCCCTTCGACGGGGAATCGACGGCAGAGATTCTGATGAAACATCTCTCTGAGAAGCCGGATCTCAGTCGTCTGCCTGCTCACCTGAGAGCCGTTGTGGGACGGGCTCTGGAAAAAGATCCACAGCAGCGAATCTCTGACATCAAACAATTCAAACGCGAATTCGAGCGAGCTCTGTTCCAACGCGACACTGTTACGGAAATTCCCAATGACTCTTTCGAATACGAAGCAGTCAATGAGCAGCCTTCCAGAGTCACGGATTCTAACATAGCGCAATCAGACAAACACTGGGCATACAGCCTGCTGTTACTGCCGGCCATTCTACTGATCGTGATGCTCGCTTTTGGACTGCTCATGGCCGTGGTGGGAGTTTTCGCCGGTGCGCCGCTCTTCGCGTCGGGAATTTTGATCTGTGCTTTTTGTGGCGGACTTCTGCTTACCGCGGGTTCAAGTCGAATGCTCTTCTCCGGACTGTTTAGCGCCATCGTGAAAGGGCCTCCCCCGATCAGCGATCTCTGGGATAAACAGCCCACACAGCAGAATCAGGCCGAAGCCCAGGCTTATCGCGAACAGGTTCTGCAGGAGACACAGATCATCCGCGAGCGGGAACAACAGAAGGCAGATGCAGAACGTCGGCGGGTCCGCGAACAGCACCGTCGTAAACCGCGTTTTTCCAGAAACCTGACGCCGCTGACGCCCCGTTCGGTGTCCCGGCGCGCTCGAACATATGATATCTGCAATTCCATCGTCAAAGCAGTCGTCTGCACTTTGGTCATCACAGCTGGAGTGGTCTGCTTCACCGATGGACGTATCGCTAACGGCTTCTGGAGTGGCACCGATCTGGCCCCCTTTGGACTGCTTACTTTCGGTACGTTGATCGCTGCCTGGGGTGCGTTACTGGTAGCCAAGCTCACGGAAGGCAAGTCGTTCGATCAGAGTACGCGTCGGATTATCTGGCTGGGTGCGGGCGTCGTCGTCGGCTCACTGATCTATCTGTTGCAGACCGAACTGTTACTGACCGACCTGCCGAGTTCTCGAGGAATGTATCTGGGATTAAAACCCCTGTTCAACGTGATTGGACCTTATTCTCTGGTGCTGCCGAATGGACAACCTACGTTGATTTCCTACGTCGTGTTCTTCGGGTTGCTGTTCTGTTTCCGTCGCTGGTGGTGGCACGCTGATGCCTTCCGCCCGCGAAAATTCAGAGTCCGTTCTGTCCTGCTGACGGTTTTCGTGGCTTACGTCATCACAGCCATCTGGGCCTTCCCGGTTGTAATGGGGCTGACCTGGGCCGCGATTATTTCCAGTGTCGTCCAGTTGTCTGCTTCCTGGATCCATCCCGATCAGCGTGCGATTGAAATGCAGGAGGTACAGACATGAGTCCCCAAGACAGTGTATCCATGAGTTTTATGGCTCTGATTTCCATTGCCGTAATCATTGCAGTTCTGAGTTTCCTGATGGTGAAATACAAAGCCCGGTTCCTTGCGATTGTGGGCGTTTGCCTCGTGGCATTTATTCCCGCTGTGCTGGCCGTGTCTTACGTCAGCATGGAAAGTAATTCACAAGCGACTGTGGTACAGGGGACAACAGCAGTTGCCGTCAAAGCACCTGAGACACTGGTAGAGGAGTCATCGATTCCGCTGCCCGAACTGCCTTTAGTTGCACCTAAGCCGCATGACGCTCCCAAGGCTGACCAGCCTAAAAAAGCGGAACCGCTGCCCGAGTGGGTCAATTCCAGTCAGGAAGGTTCAGGAGGCATGAAGCAGGTCTTTCAATCAGGACTGTTTGCGACTCCGGCCGAAGCATTTCAGGATGCACTGGGGAGAGCACGTGTGAAATTCGAAGAAACTCTTAGTGCAGAGCATCCACAGTACTCATCAGATGCCAGAACGCTCAGCCCGGAACTGGTCAGACAAGTCGCCATGCGGCGGAGCTATTACCAGACGATCGAGCATGACTTTGGTGATGTCTTGAAATCGGGTGAATCTTTTAAGCAGGATATGTACCGTGCTTATGTGGAAGTCGAACTCTCTCCCTCAGTGAAGCAGACGTTTTATACGAAATGGAAACTGCAGGCGGGAAATCAGCGGGTGATCTGGCTGGGGGGCGCTTTTGCATTTGTGACGCTGCTCTGCCTGGGAACGACCGTGTATTTGAGAGCCTCGCATCAATAGGCTACAATCCTGGCTGACTGAACTCTCTTCATTCCTGCGGAAATAGACGAAGCTCTCATGCCGATTGACGAAGCCGATCAACTCCTCGTGTCACAAATCAGGCAAGGCGACTCTGACGCCTGGGCCGAGTTGATCGCGCGTTTTGAAGGTCGACTGCTGGCATTCGTCGACAGCCGCCTGCGGAATCGTGCCAGCAGCGAAGATGTCGTCCAGGAAACGTTCATGGGCTTTCTGATCAGTATTCCCAACTACGATGCGAATACGCCGCTGGAATCATTTCTGTTCGCCATCGCCTCGCATAAGCTGACAGACCTGCTGCGAAAACAGGGACGACGCCCGACGATCCCCCTGTTCCCCCACGAAAACGGTGAGCGGGAAAGCTACCGGGAACCGGCAGGACGGACCCGTGTGGCTTCCAGTCTGGCACGGAGCAAGGAGCGTAAAAGCAAAGAAGAGCAGGTCATCAGCGAAAGCCTGTCGGATCTGATTCAGGGCTGGATCAAGAACGGCGAATTCGAGCGACTGGAGTGCATGGAGCAGTTGTTCGTCTCGGGCAGAGCGAATAAAGAAGTCGCTGCCACGCTGCAGATTACTGAGCAGGCGGTTGCCAATCATAAGCATTTTGTGGTCGGCAAACTGAAGGATGCCATCAAAACCGCCCAGATTCTCGATGCCGACCTGCAGGGACTGGGGCTGAATTGAATCTCGCTGGGCGCAGCAAAAAAACCTCATCCGAACATCCCGGACGAGGTTTTCATGTTTCTCGGGTCCGCAACTAACGCTGCGACATCAACTTAGAACTTGATGTGCTTCCGTTTAGCCTTGCGTGCTTTGGCACTGGCAGGACGGCGACCGTGGTTTGCTTTTTTCAGTTTACGCTGTGTTTTAGCCATGACATTATCCTTCGATGGTCTTCAAATTATATGAATTAAGACCACACAATTACTGATGAGGTCTGCAGAATCTCTTTCGTAACGGGTCGGGTATTTTAGTCAAAGTATCGGATGAAAAAAAGCCATTCCACTGAAAATCAGAGACGCTTTACCGAAATCCTCCGGTTTTGACCCGTTTTTTAACCCGAAATCGACTGCATATCAGGCTGGGCATGTGGACTGGTGTTCCGTTTTCCGGTAGCATAGCCTGAACTAATTGAACACTGGACATAATAAAAGTAATCCCCGTTGATGACAGAGACCGTATATGCTGGCCAAGCTTTATACCTATTCCCTGTTTGGCATCGATGCCAGGCCGGTGGAAGTCGAAGTCGATATCTCGCCCGGCGCGCTGCCCAAGACGATTCTGGTCGGGCTGGCGGAAGCAGCCGTCAAAGAGAGCACTCACCGGATCGAACGTGCTCTGGTCAACAGCGGATACAATCGTCCGATCGACCGGATTGTGATCAACCTCTCCCCGGCCGACCTCCCCAAAGATGCCGCTTCGTTTGATTTACCGATCGCCCTGGGATTGTTAACTGCCAGCGGACAGCTCTCTTCAGACCGATTCGAAGACTACGCCGCCGTGGGAGAACTGGCCCTGGATGGTACAATTCGCCCCATTCGGGGTGCTCTGTCGATGGCACTCTCCGCCCGCGAGCAGGGAAAGCAGGGGCTGCTCGTCCCTGTCGAGAATGCCGATGAGGCAGCGGTTGTCGATGGTCTGGATGTCTACGCGGTCGGCACACTGGCCGAAGCGGTCGGCTTTTATACGGGAACACTGCCCATCGAACCGGTCGAGTTCAGCTGGGAAAACGCCCTCGAAGAACATGGCCAGTACGACATCGACTACAGCGATGTGAAGGGACAGGAATACGCCAAACGCGCAATCACCGTCGCTGCCGCCGGCATGCATCATCTTCTCAAGTTGTAACCGGTTTACCCTGTCGCGTAGATTTGCCTTTTTTCTTCCTATAATCAGTTTTGAAGTCCCGCCACATCCTGTCAATTTTTGGTGACTCAAAGCTCCAACCGATTCGTTTCCACTTATTCTCTCGCAACTCCACTCCAGATGCAAGGCTCCCTTCTGGGACCAGATCAACATGTCTTCCAGTGTTGAAGAAAATGCGAATAAACCTTCCCTTTCTGGTTTTACGTTGTTCTGCCAGGTGCCATACAAATTTTCGGAACATTCTATCCTCCCATAGCTCTGGGACAAATTCGCTGAACTGAGCTTCACAAACATCAAAAAAATCGTCAGCTTGTTGTGGTTGAGCAGGTATGAACTTCACCCTCTTTTTGCCTTTCACTTTTTCCCATTTGGGTCTACGTTTGTTTTCGTCGTTTTCATCCTCTCGATATCCTTGCGCAAAAACCTCGATCCTGTCGATTAATTCTTCCAAGTGGATTCGTAATCGTAATCTCAATTCGGCAACGTTCTCCCCGACTATTGCATCCTTCAGAGTTTCAAGATTTTTTGACCAATTGCTTACCATATTTTCGTCCTGCTCGATTATTGAAAGCTCGTGCTCAGCCTCTAATAATTCTCCCTCAATCTCGCTTAGTTTGGACTCACACTTGGTAACTCGATCTTGGTAACGATCACGAATTGATTCTGATTCTGTTCTGCTGATCTGGTCGACCAAATTATCTATCTGTCTGTCTATATCTCTTTTCTCAGCCTCTTTGGCATCAATGCGATGACGGAGTAATAGACATTTTTCAGTCTGTTCATCGGGATCAGGAAGAACCTCTCCGGGATTTAGTTTGATGCAATTATTCAAGATTAAATTCTCACATTCATCATATCGTATACGGTAGCGTTCGCATTTATGTGATCGGTAGCCATTAGAGCATTGGAGATACTGTTGCCCCTTGGGTGGTTTGCCCTTATCAACAAACTGCATTGTGCCGCCACAATAGGCACATTTGATAATTCTTGTAAACAAGTTACTGCATCTGTCTTTTCGCCCGCCACAACCCCGGTTACCGGCAAGCTGTTTTTGAACAGCAAAAAATTGATCGTTACTTACAACCTTAGGATAGTAGTCCGGTATCGGATCGCCATCCGGTATTCGCTTGTTGCCTTGTTTGATATGTAATTGACACTCGCCAATCACAGCACGGTTAGTGATGATTTTTTTTACGTAACTAGATCGCCAACCATTCGGACGTTCCCAAATTTTTTCTTGGTTCATCTTTTCAGCAATAGTGGCTACCCCAACGCCCTGCAGCTTGAGTTTAAAAATACGTTTCAGGCACTTCACCGCATGTGGGATTGGTTTGAAGTCTTCATCTAGCCAAGCAGGACGTCTTTTAGTGATATGAACCCCCTGCTCACGGGCAAGCTTACGTTTCTGCTTCCAGTTTGCTTTACCCCATTCACTCTTTTGACGTGAAGATTCTTCAGCTTGTCGCAGGAAAAGAAACAGTACCATGAACTTTGGGTCTTTATCACAGCCAGGCTCATATTTTTCTTCAGGGCTTATCGTTTGGAGAATTATTCCGTGGTCCCACAGCTTAAAGATTACTTCTCGTAGGGTTTTAACTGTTCCCTCACGGCTCAGGCGGGTAAAATTCTCAACTAGTAAATAGCTACCTGCAGCAATATGTTTTGCTTCTACCATTGCCAAGAAATCTCCCAGTTTACCTTTCGTACGATGTACCCCGTGGTACCCGCTTAATCCCCGATCTGTCAGGTCCAGCGTATCATCCAAGGGCAGTCCAATTTTTTTTGCTGCCTTTTTTGCAAGTTCTAGCTGACGTCTTTCGCTGTCACCCATTGATTGCTCGGGAGTCGAAAAGCGAATGTATGAATAAACTTTTGGTATTGGCTTGCGTCGTCTCTGTGACATGATCTTCGTCCTTTCTTAGACCGTAAATATAAAATGTTAGTAAAATAAATCTGTACACGAGCTTTTAGTGACAACTCACCCCTGTCTTAAAACATCATAAATCGTAGGGCGTGACAGCCCGACAGCCTTTGCTATTCTTGTAACAGGTGTTCCATTTAACTTTAGCTGCTTTATTACCTGAAGCTGCTCTTGGGAGACCTTTCGCCTCCCCGGCTTGCTCCCCCCCCATTGCTTGCCGTCTGCTTTTGCTTTGGCAACGCCTGCCTTGATCCGCTCGCTAATAACCTCGGCCTCAAATTGGGCGACACTAGCTAAAACGTTTGCCATCAGCATGCCAGCAGGCGTGGACAGATCTAATCCGTCCTTTATGCTTACCAGGTTAATGTTGCGTTGCCTCAGCTCGTCAAACAAAGCGGTTAAGCCTGCAGCAGTCCGTCCTAGCCTGTCTAGCCGCCACACGACAAGCTGGGCCACTTTGCCCACACGTATGTTGGCTTCTAAGTCTTGCCAGCCCGGACGTTGCATGGTGCGACCACTGGCGGTGTCGTCGTAGTGCACAATGGGACCACTATGCGTCTCTACCCACCTCTCTAAATCAGGCACCTGGCTCGCATGGGACTGCTCGCTTGTCGAGACCCGTGCGTAAATAGCTGTGTGTTTCATAACCCTTCTCCTGTAGCAAAACATGTTACAAAGTATACATGCGAACATACTATGCAGAGGATGGCTTTTTGTTAAACCCCAAGACCACTTGACGCTTTACAGATTCTTGTGAATTGATTTGCCTCCATTCATAGTCTTTTGGTGGTACTCTCATTTCAGGGTTGGTTTTTTACACTCTGTAGTTGCTTTGATTTATCGTTCCGATCCTCTACCAATTAGCTTGGCTAAAAAGCAGAAAAATAGACTGGCTACCTCTATAGCGCACTAACCCCCTCGTTCTAAAATCGAAATTGTGCCATTTACAAGAGTTACGCTCTTCCCTGTACTCGTAAGCCATATAAATAAAGCCATTTAAGAATTTTTAACTTTCTCTAACTTTTTTCTAATATTACACGCGTTATTTGATGATTTTAGGTGATTGTTTCTTCCTAAATAGGCAGCAATAAACAGTAAACCAGTGTAATCACGAGCAAATCGCAGAATAGGCCAAGTACACATTGTGGTGACTGGCGGTCATGCTCTACATGAAAGTTTGAGGTCTGTTTTCACAAAGCTATCAGATCTTTGCGCTACACAATGTAAAAGCAAAAACCCATCAGGCCCCTTTGAATCTTAATTCGAGGCATGTGCTTATTTAAAAATAAATTCGGTGATTACTGAACACCGTTTCTCATTTAACTTGAACACATCAGATATCGCAGAGAAAATGGCAGGTTGTTCGTTCACGAAAAGGCAATCTGGAGAGATAGGCCTCATCGCGAGCATTGGACTTCACCAATCACATCGTCACGATCCTGCCAGCGTCATATTTCGCTTTAAAGTCGTGCCGTCAATTCGATTGCACAACTATCGATGTCATGCTCAAAGACTGATGAAGAATTAAAATCTGTAATTCATGAAATTCAAAAGATTGACCCTAAAGGTGAACGCATCGCAAGAGTACTGCGTAGCACCCTAGACCAACTCTATGATGGTCAGCACACTGGTCGATATCGCTGGGACCAACTCCATAAAACCGAAAAAACACATTGTGGCACTCTCGTCGAAATCAACTTACATCGCGAGTTTGAATTTGAAGATGGAAAGGATATGGATTACCAAATTTCCGGCATAGAGGTTGACTGCAAATATTCACAATCATTGTATGGGTGGATGATCCCTCTTGAAGCCGTTGGTCACCTATGCATCCTACTTTCAGCGAATGACGAAAGCTCACGTTGGAGTATGGGGATTGTTCGGATATCTACAGAAATCTTGAATCAAGGACGTAATCGGGACTCGAAGCGAAATATCGGAGCTCATGGTCGCGACAATATAGTGTGGATTTTCAAAGATGCTGAACTAAAACCGAATATCTTGTTACAACTCCCCAGGGATACTGTTGAAGCGATAATGGATCTACCAACCGGACAAAAGAGAATTAATGAAATTTTCCGCGTCGCACAAGGAAAAGTAATTGGTAGGGGTGTGATTGCTACTTTAGGCCAGCAAGAAGACTACATGAAAAGGGTCAGAGGCAATGGGGGCTCAAGAGGCAAATTAAAATCCGAAGGAATTATTATTCTCGGGCAGTATGAGAGACACAGACAGATTGCAAAAGAACTTGGCTTGCCAATACCTGACAAAGGTGAATCTGTTAGCATCCGCGTTGCCCCTGCTAATTCTCCGGGACAAGGCGTCGTTGGAATCGAAGATAAACTCTGGAGGATAGCAAAGGACGATGATCCAATTTGTGATGCTCCGGAGGTACCTTATTATTAAACCTTCGCCTTAGCTACTCTAACTCTTTTTCGCTTTACAGTCTTCTTAATAGATATATTTTTAGCGATGTGTTTCGCAATGCAGTTAGAAAGTTTAGGGGGAACAGCATTACCGATTTGGATAGCAATTTTTATCTTTGAGCCACACCATAGGAAATCATCGGGAAATGTTTGTAGCCTAGCTGCTTCCCAATGTGTAATCGGTCGATCCTCTTTGGGGTGGAGGTATCGACCTTTTTCTGGCTTGTAAAACTCTGTCCGAATTGTACATCGAGCCGGTCCGTTCCATTCAAGACGCCCATACAAATCGGTTCCTCCTTGAGTCTTTTTAATCCAACACTGAGGTGTTAGTTCAGGAGCAAGACGTTGCAAATCAAATCGGTTCCCACCTGGTGGAATTAATGCATATCGCTTTTTACTGAGTTCCGTTGGGTTTCTAGCAATGTGTAGCTTCTCCGTTGGTACGGGACCGTTTTGCACAAAGTTATGAACAGTAGGCTTGGCAGGAATCCCCTTAAATGCATCACGCACAGTCGAAACTTCACCTGTTGGTTCTGGAAGTTCAATTGCCCCAATTTTACTTCCTATGATAAATGCTCGCTTTCGGTTTTGCGGAACACCATACTGTGAAGCCAATAAAACGCCGGATCGAATTTCAAACCCTAGCTCTTCAGCTGTTCGAATGATCTCTGCCCCCTCTTCACTTGTTAGGAGATTGGGTACGTTTTCCATGACAAAAACTTTACACCGAGTTGATTTCACCACATCAATGTAATATTGCCATAGAGCTCTTCTAGGATCGTCTGCACGATTTGGCCCTAAGTTCGAAAAACCTTGGCAAGGCGGACCGCCAATAACTATATCTGCTCGAATTTTTTGTACGTCTTTATCGTTAATAGCCTCTTCAATCGGTCTAGAATCAACATGGCACCCAAAGTTTGTTGCATATGTTTGAGCAAATGCCGAATCGTGCTCTATGGCATAGATCGGCTCAAATCCAGCTTGGACAAATCCAAGCGTTAGGCCTCCTGCGCCGGAAAATAAATCAACCAGTTTTGGTTTCTCAATTGTTTTAGCCATTCTCTTTTATCCGTAGCAGCTTCTTGCTTAGAAAATCCATATCCTTCGTCTGGCACTCCCAAATTGTGAAGACATGCCAACCCTTAGAGCGTAACACTCTACCAACTCGACTATCGTTTTTTATATTCTTCTCAATCTTTGAGTTCCAGAATTCCACATTCGTAGCAGGTCTTTGTCCCTTCGGACAACTATGTCCATGCCAAAAACATCCATGGACAAATACGACTGTTTTGTATTTGGGAAGAACAATATCTGGCGTTCCAGCGAGATCCTTCCTATGTAACCTAAATCGCATTCCTAAGGAGTGGAGTACTTTCCGCACGAGGATCTCAGGCTTGGTATTCTTCGATCCTATTTTAGACATAACCTCTGAGCGTTTCTCAGGGCTGAAAACATCCATTATGTACTCCAAGATAATGGTGTTTTGATAGATATTTTTTCTAGATCTATAGAGACTCTATGTTCCTAGCAAAGCGTTGCCACACTCTACATTGTAGTAATGCTATATACAATATTGGAGCAAAAATTACATACTGCACATATTCTACATTCTGTGGAATAGTATCCACATCTCTAGAGCATTTTATGCCCCACTTCCTAGCAAAGTTACCAGTCACAGGGCTTAGTCAATACCCAAATAAGGACGCAATATTGGCTTTGCATGGCACCTCTCGTAGTTTATGTCGTCTCGCGTCGTTAAAACGCGTCAAACGGCAACCTGGACGGTCTTAGGGGAGGGAAATGGTCAGGCCAGCAAGCAGGCCAATGGCTCGGGACAATTTGGGTTAACGTGTAGACCCTCTACACGTCAAAGCACCCTTGACGCTAGCCAAAACAGACCATTGATAGACTT
This sequence comes from Gimesia chilikensis, assembly GCF_008329715.1. Taxonomy (GTDB): domain Bacteria; phylum Planctomycetota; class Planctomycetia; order Planctomycetales; family Planctomycetaceae; genus Gimesia; species Gimesia chilikensis. The sequence goes on from NZ_VTSR01000005.1 coordinate 677,582, forward strand.
ATTTATTACTTATTACGCCCCGCTAGAAAGTAGTTTGGTTTTACCTCAATTCTTGCTTTACAATCACTAGGTTGAGGTGACTTTATGCTAGGACAGCGCAGATACATTTGTTACCATGCTAGGCTGAAGCAGAATTAATTAGATTACGTCTGCTTACAGTGAGAAGTTTTTAAGAAAACTTCAGTTCCCCCCATTAGACCAAACCGAAAGGCAATTTCTAATAGGGTGCTTTTCAAGTTCATTTTGTTTTACTAAGAGGCCAGATTTCATAAAAGTGTCACACACCAACGCATAACGACATTCTTTGTTCGTTTGCAATGACAATTGGTTCTGCTTGCGAGACCCTCGATAAATCGCCAGTTTATTCACTAAGCATCCCGCAAGCACAAGGCACCTCCACGACTGCGTGGGGAGTGTTGCTTGTGCTGCGTTGCTTAGTAGGTTCTGGCGAACCTTTCGAGGGACAAGGTATAGGTGGCCTCCCCACCTTTGCCTTTAAATTTCTCCAGCAGGCCCATGACTTGGCCTATATCCCATCATCCTGGAGAAAACATGACTACACCAAACCACAAACCTGCCTCACCCTCTACCAAAACAGGCTGCCTGGTACCGAGCCTGCTAATCTTTGTCATGTTTTTTTTGACAAGCGTTATAGTTAAAGCGCGCCCCTTCGGTGGTACGTTACTCTCCCTTGCAATTATTGCCGGTGCTGTCGCCTTGTTGTACAAGAAGGACTGGCAGGAGACTGTGTTTAAACCTTTAGGTATAGATACAACCGTAAAGCGGTATGTCGTGCTTGCCTTTACCATCAGCTTCATGCTTTTAACCTTTGTTACAACACACGAAGAAGATGCAGATGCCCTGTGGGCGGAAGGCAAAAAGGCAGAGGCAGTGGAACGCTATGCAGACATTTTAAATCAATCAACCAAGCCCAAAAGCAAAATGCTTAAACGTGTCATCGAGTACTATTTTGAGAGTGGTGACATGGGAAAGGCTAAGCATTTCTGTACTGTGGCCGTAGAAGCAGATGTAGAGCCATCACTTGAACCGAATGAACTTCGGGACTTGTACCAAACAACAAAGTCTGACTTTCTCAGCAAACAGCAGACTGAAAAAGAACCGGAGCAGATTGCAGAACAGCCTTTACCCGAATACGAAGTAATCCAGAAGAAAAACCGCCCCGTCGGTGGGCTACATGCCGAGGTCTTGATCCCCAGCTTTTCACGTGGGACACCGGTGGACACACAACGCCAGGTGGCCAAGGCCATCGCAGACAAAGAGGGTTGTAACACAGTCAACTTATACGCGACCCGTGAAGCCCAGCAGGCCATGAATTCTGCAACTTACAAAGCAGACCACCCTGATGCTGCCAAAGGCTACCTGGGGTCCTGGGGGGTAGTACCTAACGAATACATTGTAGCCGAAGAGTGGGAGTAGACCGCTGCTCTTAAGATTTTAGTTTTATCTCATACTTAGGCTGCTAATGCTAATACTGGCTTGAATTCACTGTGCCCAAATGCCTGAATAGTTTCCTCCGTCACCTTTTCCCAAACAATGGCCTTCTTTTGGGTCGCAGACCAGCTGTCAAATGTGCTGAAGTTTGAGCGAATACGTTCATTATCTGGTGCAAGTAGCATGGCCTCTTCAAATGCCTGCCTAATCTGAGCTACAGGAAAACCCAACTCGCATTTAGCTATCGCAATCCATTCAAATAAACTGGCTCTAACTAAATCAGATGCTGACATAGTCAACGCGAGTTCGGACATACGAATGCAGTCCTCTAGACGGTTACTGATGAGTAGATTATGCGCCAGATAGAAATACGGCCATACCAGAGGGGTGCGAAGTTTTATCGCTTCTTCAAAATCAAGAATACTGCCAGCGTCCGTACCGTATAGCAAAATACCTCGTGCAACCAAGAGCGCATCATTATGTGGACTAGCAGCGATTCCTCTATTATAGGCCTTCAGTGCCTCTGCAACATTCCCAAGGTGATCTTGGCAAGTAGCAATTAATGACAAGGCCATTAAGAATATTGAATCAAGCGTGGAGTCATCCGACTCTAGCGCTAGTGCAACTGGCTGAAGTATTTGCAGTAACTCTTCAAGGACAATGCGCGATTCAACTTCTTGCATCTTTAGTGTCGATGCGTAACGTATCTCTGCTGCTTTCACAACAACCTCTGGTGGAACGTCGTCATGATTGGCTAGAAAATTCATTGCGATTTGTAGAGCCTTCTCAGAAGACTCTGTGCGAAGACTTTGAAGAAACATCACAGTGTAATTTGGATTGTCCGAATCCAAGTCAGCGGCTTGCTTAAAGAAAACAGATGCAGTGGCGTCATCTCCGGCCTCCATCCAAACGCTCCCACGAACGTATGCACAAATCGCAGCATCAACATGCTCCCCTCCCATCCGAAGAAGTTCAAGAGATTTATCCCACTGTCCATACTGATGAGCTATGAATGCCTCAAACAGTTTATTTTGGGATTGTGAGGTCGGTGGTTTAAGCTTCGGAGGATTTGTTATTGAGTAGAGATCTACTGAAAGCCCTGTAATCCTCTCCTTCTCCTGATCCGATAGCAAGTGCCAAGGATATTCCATTTGGTCGCGTACTTCATCTGCTTCAACGCTGTCAGATTTTCCCTCAACTTCTAGCTCGTGCAGTCGTAGCAAACCATGCACAACATCTCGATAATACTTCTCGCTTGAAAATTTAGCATGTGGCATGAATTAGTCCTCGTCAACCACCCACTGTTCCCGCGTCGAAACCAACGCGTTTTCGTAGTCACTCAGACTCATGAGTGAATTTGGGCACATAACACCGTGCCTATCACTGCTTACCTTAAGAGTCAGTGATGCCGATACGTTACTATCCCGAAAATTTCCGTCCCCCATTCTGAAACAATACAGACTGCTTGAACCTCGGGCGCCAGGAACTTCGTCGATCAGCCGTTTCGAGATGAGGAAAAAAGGCAGAGCACGCCACCTGGGGGCGACTGACATTCCTTTATTATTCAAAAGTACGCAGCCTTGATCGTCAAGATCAACATCGGTTATCCCATTGACCGGCTCACTACGAACCCCTAATCCTTTGCCAGTCGAATCTACAATGGGCTTGTCGTCGTTACCCTTACGCATCGCTCGGTACATTTTTGGCATTATAGCTCCATTATGCTCATCGCTTAATTACCAAATCAACAAGTGGTCAGATATGATCTTATTTTCATTTTATCGGTCGAAAGTGGCCTATGCAATGGCATCATCGTCAGGTATCCGTTTCTATTGACAACCAGCCTCCAGTTAAACATAATTACACCACCCTCGTACCTTGATGCCCCGAACAATTCAAGCTTGCTACCAAATCATTTTTTTGCGAGCATGGCCACATGTCAGAACTATTGACACTCTGCAAAAACCTGACCACCGAAGGGCTGTCGGCCCCCTCAGATTATGCGTCAATTTTTCCTGAAAATGACGCATCACTTCGAGCTGCCATCGCCAAATTTCGGGGATTAAAAACTGACGTTAAAAGCGACCTCTCGCCTGAATCCCTGTTGCGTCTCAAGGCGTCTTTAATCCTGTCAGATTTTACATCCGTCTTCGTTGAAGGCGGTACTAATATGATTGTACTCATGGCCGCTGGCGAAGCACCATATTGGCCAAAATTCGTAAATATTCCACCGGAAGTCTTGGAACAACACAACGTCGCCATGAATAATGGAACTCCCATGGTCTTCCCCGGGCACACCATGCGAGATGATGACGATGTAGCTCAGTTCCTTTGTGATACTGCGCCGCTCGCGGAAGCAGGTCGTCTTCTAGTTCGGCCCCATCCAGTTCTTCTCGCGTATCAAAACGGAAGAAACGAACAAGGAGGTCGTAATATTCAAATTTTAGATGTTGAGCCCAATCTTCCAGATTCAGCATGGATATACCGGGATTCCCAGTCTGAACAATCGGCGCTGCCTCTGTTGGATTCTGCGCCGCCCAACCCGGCGACCGAGCTGTGTACCATTTCCGTGCCATATATCGACGGCGTGCCATTCGCAGACCTCGCGAAGATACTGGATGACGAGAGTGACTCGCTATCTACGTTTCGACAGAGCGTATTGACATTACTCGCTACAGCACGGGACGACCCCGGCGAGTCTTACGATGTTTTCAACGACGTCGTTCGTCCTGCAACAGACAAGATCAATCAGCAATTCAAAACTATCACTACAATGAATAGGCTCAAAGTCGGCGGGGCAACCGTCAGCGCCGTTGCACTGAGCCTTCTCACTCTCAGTGGTATCGCCATACCCCCAGCAACGTCAATGCTCGGAGCCGGTGGTCTAATTATGCTTCTTGCAAGGGAGTACGCGGAGTATGTTAAGTCGCGTGATTCACTTAAGGAAATGCCGTTCTACCTAGCCTGGCGGCTTAGAAACCATGGAGACAAAAACAACTAACAAAATCCCGCGGCGGTCGGCATAGGTATATCGCAATTGGAAGTTGTTTGCACCAGCTGGTGAATGCGACGTTTAGGTTGAGATACAAGAATGACTCATGAGTGAATTCGGCATCTCTGCAGCCGGAGCTACGGCTAGTGGTGTTGGTGGAGCTGGGCTTGCTAAGGTCCTTTGCGTCGACGTCTGTTGAGATGTCCGTTTAACTATTGTGTGAATCGAGGCGGCAAATCAAGTGAGCTTCGAGATCAACATAACCGTCGTCGCCCGGTTGTGATGATCGTCGTGCGTGAGGAATCAAGAGGTGTCTATTACAGAGATACTCAGTATTAGTGCTGCTGTCCTAAGTTCGTTAGGTGGTGGGGCAGCAATAATTTTCGGCTTTTCCAACTGGCTTGGAAAAATTTGGGCTAGTCGGCTTATGGAGCGCGAGAAAGCAAAGTACGTGCGCGAACTTGAATCACTGCGTAATCAGTTCACACAAGAGATAGAAAGCTATAAGAACAAACTAAAAAAATCAGAATTTATCTTTGAACGTCAGTTTGATGCCGCATCTGAATTTGTTTCACTTCGTTTAAATATTATATCGGTACCATTTACTCATCCAGAAATGGATTGGGGGGAAGTTTGTGCAACTATTGCGCAAGACTTTAATAAGATTGAGAAACAACTCGATTTGTATATTTCTAAGCATGGGGCCGTCTTAGGAGAGGATATCACCAATCTAATTTTTAGCGCGGGTGCCGAGGCCGCAATGGGAAAGTTTGAGGTATCTAACGATAACGAAAACGACAGAGCTTTGGATGCAGCTGATAAGCTTTGTGATCATTTGGCTGAAGCTGAGAAAAAATTAATAGAGCTAGTACATTCGCAATCAAGCAACTAACACTGGATATTTATCCGAGAGTTCCCCAAGACTGCTACCAGCCAAATACGGCACCGTCTCGGCCTTGTAAGTCTCTTCTCGTAGTCTCGCGTCTCGCATGTTTAAAACGCGTCAGAAGGCAACCTGTGCGGTTCTCGGGTGGTGTTTCGGTCATGCCAGCAGACAGGCTAAGGCCTCGTGGACAATTTGGTGTAAGCTTTGCTATCATAAATGACTCTCCCAGATAGAAAGGTCGCACATGCGTTCTATTGCTGATGTCGAGGCCGAGCTAACTGCTTTCGAAATTCCGATTGACGAAGTTGAGTTTTACAACCACCAGAGCTTCATTACTGCGGAACAACACAACCCGTTTTTGCTGGAGACATACTGTGAATACGTCGCGAGTCAGAAGTATTCACAGGAGTATTTGGAGCGAAGCAGACGCGTTGTGCCGCTGGTGGCAGACTACCTTTACGGAGAGTTGAAGCAGGACGGAAAACTTGGTGCGTGCCTGGACTTCGTTCAGTCGGCGATGAAAATCTACGAGCGTTTAGGTATCTGGTGTTCTACGATGGCAGGTTCCCTGACAATCGAATTCGATCCAGCAACGAAACAGCAACCACGGTACTGGGCACATTTTTTCGATGCCCCCGAAGGCTCGAACGCCGCTGGCCACGCTTGGTTGATGGTGCCGCCGTTCCACGTTATTGATATGACGATTGGCTTACAACAAAACACAGCAGACATCCAGCAATACTTGCCAGAATTTGTCCTTGAAGAGACTGTCGGTCCCGTTGCGGGTGTGGCACTTGAAGACATTTTAGATCAGGACTTGATGACTCAAGCGCGAATGGCCAGATCTCCGGTCCCGACGATCCACCAACTGATGAAACTTCATCCGAATATTGCAAGAATGTTGACCAAGTTTCCGCCTTTCTCAGTCAAGTGCGAACAAGCCACTTTGAAGTATTTTCCATGTCGAACCGGAGCCCTAATCGAAAAATTCGAAGATGTAAAGACGCACTGTTTTTCAGGCCAGACCGTTCCCGAATTGTTTACCGCAATGATGGATAGGCTTGGAGACGATCTTGCCTGACGCAAGGGCCTCCTGAATGGCCACCTTTCTCCATTAGAAGAGGCAAGATGTCTGAAGCCTATTCTACGATCTTGTAGACAAATCCAGCAGCTGTGGACTTCTTGTGTCTTCGCAAAAAAACTCTGCTCTATAGGGGGATCGCGACCGGTATGGACTGTTCCTTAAGGGTTGCGATAAACCTGCGAAAGTGCGGATTCTGTCAACGAAAGTCATTGAATCACATACAATCACTCAAATGACCGCTTGCGCGGGTCATTATATGACTTTGTAAGCCACCTCTCATAGTTCTTTGCGAAAGTGCGTTAGACGGCCACCTGTGCGGTTCTCGGGTGGTGTTTCGCCCATGCCAGCAGACAGGCTAATGCCTCATGGACAAATTAGTGCGATTGTGTAGAGACACTACACGTTAAACCAATCTTATCACCAGCCGAACCAGACCCTTACGACAAACGAGGCTGTTTTATCCCTACTTAATACAATCGTGTAGAAGGACTACACGAAAAACTATTTTGAAACCAAACTCCTGAAGATAACGCGTCACAATTCTATGTACCGAAGATGTCGTTCGGACTAATTTTCAATTCAACACCGGAAACAGAAATTTCAATGGTTCAAGGTAGTAGATGAGTAAAAATACATATTAAGGAAGCTGGGGGCAGTACTCATGGTGTGAATTGATATTAGACATAAACCTAGGTATTTTAAGCATTTGTCAATAATCAGTATTGCAGAGAAATAAATGACAGACCTTCAACGATACAAACAGTATGAAGCAGGAGCACTATGCAGCGTCGCCGGATGTGATGCTCTCGCGGAATTCGAAGTTTATCTTTACGATTACTACATAGACACCGCCGTAGAATTCTTCGAACAGGACCTTACGTGTCCATTTCTTTGTAAGTCGCACATGGAGCAGAATGAAGCAGAGGCAGATGGGGAACGCAGGCCTCGTGGCCAAATTTATTACCCGTTTAGTAATGGTCATTATGCCCAGGGTTACACAAAATACGCTCCGCTTGCTTCGGTCTTCCCAGTTTTGTTTGACGCAACCGGGCAACCGTTTACTAAAGAAGTGGTTATAGCCTACCAAACTATCAACGACGAGCTAATCCAGTTCCTGTCGAAACACCCAGATAAACTTCACGACTTAGACCCACGCCGATTCGAGGAGCTGGTCGCCGAGTTATTTCGAAAACAAGGGTTCCAGATAACTCTTACTCCCCAAACGCGTGATGGCGGTAAGGATATATACGCGCTAAAGCATGATCAGTTTGGGAAATCGCTCTATCTCATTGAGTGCAAGCGGTATGCTAAACATAACAAAGTTGGAGTCGAGACACTCCGTAGTCTTTACGGCGTAGCTACCGTGGAGAACGCCACAAAGGGTATCATCGCCACAACGTCTTCGTTCACAAAAGACGCCATCGACTTCGCGTCTCCTCTAGAATACAAACTGAGCTTGCGAGATTTTGACGCGTTAAGTGAATGGCTCATAGACTACACAACAGATGCATAATCCTGACATGCTTCTTGATAATAGCCATTTAATACCGCGGCCATATACTGCACTTTCTCGGCCCAGTAAGTCACATCGCGTAGTTTCTCGTCATCTCGCATGGTGAAAACACGTAAGAGGGCAACCTCGACGGTCCATTGGTGGGCCACGGTCTTGAATGGCTATATCCAAGGCCTGTATATATTGGAGACCATTTGGTGCTATCGTGTAAAGGCTCTACACGTTAAACATTTTTTGAAACTAAAAAGCATATTTCATTTGCATGTAGGTCTAAATAGTGATCTCATGTCACTATCTCAGCGAAGCATTAAGAGAGTGTTGAAACACAATAATACGCCATAACACTTATATTGAATATTATTTAAGCTGGTTAGGAATAATTAGAACGTGCCAGACAATGAAGAGCTTGAGCTACTAAGGCCCACAACCTTCCACCGGATATATGACCTAGTAGCATCAGCGGGTGTAAATGTAGAGGACTGGGGTAACTACAAAGGCGGGCCGTCCAAAGCGTCTCAGAATCCTAAGTACTGCTATGAATGGTCATTTGACGTGCCAGGTAAATTCTCTATTCTTTGCCTCTGGTTCGATGAGCTAGAATGCTCGAACGGATCGATATTTCAGAAATTAAATCTCCAGAAAGAAATCCAATCATTCCAAGATCAAAAGTCTAAGTCCGACCCGATGATTAGACGCGCTCAGCGAATGGACAAGCACATCGTGAATGCTTTCGAACGACAACTTCCTATAAAAGTCATTATTTGTGACGGCTCGCGACGAGACAAGGACAACCCTAATTCGAAAGCCTCAAAAGTGAGTGGCCGGAAGTTGGATCCTATACCATGGGCAGTAACCACTTACGATCCATCTACGGGTAATTGTGTAATAACTCGCAATGGAGCAACCATTAAAATATTTGATCAGTATTCAGTTCCAATAGATCCAGTCCGTAAACGAGTACAACAAACTGAAACCTATATCCGCGACAGAGCACAGCGCGATGCAGCATTACATCGTGCTTGCGGAAACTGTGAGTACTGTGGGATGCCTGGCTTCGAAACAAAAAGCGGGTATATCTACCTAGAAACACACCATGTCGTACCTTTGTCGGAAGGCGGAGCGGACCACGAACGTAACATCGTGGCTCTGTGCGCAAACGATCATCGTGCGGCACACTATGGTAAGAACCAAGAAGAAATTAGGGATAAACTGAAGGACTTACTCTCGCGATATTACACCTAACTAAACTATGTGATAAGCAATAAAACATGCTTCGGCATCGTCCTCAGTTATCGCTTGACATGTTCTTCGTCATTGCTCATTATCCCACTGCCTTTGCGTTTAAATGGGCTTTATCAAAAAAGTCGCTTTTTTTCATATTAGCCATCAAAGACTATCACATGACCGATTTTTTAAAATTGTCAAGCTACGTCCTAGATGATCCCTTCCTACTACTGGCACTTAGTCTCTCAGCTCCAGCGGAACAAAGTTCCGATCTCGTAAATCAGTCATTCAACATTGATCTAGCAACTGATGGGATTCACCTTAAGTTCCCTTATCCTAAAGTACCACTGGATAAAACAGGGCAGCTTTATTCATCAAAAGAAACTATCGCGTTATCTTTTGTTCTGTTAGAAATGTGGCTACGCGGCGGAAAAGAAGCCGAATCCAAGATCGAGCGTGTACTTCGCGACTTTGCCGTGGAGGTTGCGACTTCCGCAAACTTTCCCGAACAAGGTATACTGAAACCAGATATCGAAGGCCAAAAAAAGGGATGCACACAGTACTTGCTTAAAGAACTAGGTGCTGCTGACATTTTATTGTATTCCATGGATGACAGATTGATCCACACCTTTCGAGCCCTCGAGAATAATGGGCTGGTAATTGATCCGGGTATAACCGGGGCAGCAGGCATTATGGTTTTACTGGGATTGGTACCCGTGCGTTGGTGCGTTCGCACTCCAAAAGGACAACGTGTCCTTCGGGAAGTAAGGATTCGTGCTGGCCTATGGTCCCTAGATATGCAACAGGTACGCAAGGGTAAGAAAATTTCTACTGACTGGGATTTGAACATTCGTGGTGTCGACTTCACAAAGAAAGTCTTGACCATGTTCTGTAAAGAATACCTCGCAACCGAAGTGCGCGAGCGAGATCGCTTGGGTCTACCGAACATTGAGCAACCATCTAGAATCAATATCGATCACAGTTCAAATGATGGCTAATAATTAAGTAAATTAGAGCATCGAATCCGGTGGAACCTGAAATCAAGGCGTGATATCACCGCTCGGTTGTGCTGGATTTCGGGCGAAGATGTACCACCTTTCATGGTTCCTGACCGAGAGACACCAGGAAGCGAACTCGACCGTCCTTGTAGGTCTTTTACTGTGTTATACAGGTAGCACTTTTTACACTTGTTCCTGCTATCGTGCAGGCCCTCTACACGATAAATAATTTTATACGCGGGTACCAAGCCAATATCTGCCAAGACTCATACGTTAACGCTTCATCGGATAAAGAAAAGACGGGTACAGGGCCACCAGTTGCGTCATCGGGTGGGAAACCGGTATTGGGGGGTAGCCCTCTAGCCCCCACACACGTCTCCCCAAAGACAGACACCAGCCAAATACGGCACCGTCTCGGCCCTGTAAGTCACCTCGCGTGGTTCTCGCCACCTCGCATGGTCAAAGTGCGTCAGACGGCCACCAGTGCGGTTCTCGGTAGTGTTTAGTAACCGGCCTTGTATGCGTCGGGAACCATTTAGTGCAATCGTGTAGAGGGTTATTCAAAAACCCGGCATTACTTGTACAGAGTTGAAATCCTAAGACTGCAATCGATCTCTAATTTTCCGATGTCTCCTAATTATTCTGATGCAGAATATGTATGTGGAAATAATCTTCGCATCATTTCCTCTTCCTCAGCTTCTTCTTTCCTAATTAGACTCTGTCGGTACCGAGGAGAACTATTCGCTCTTTTTGATCTTTTTGATTCTATTTCGTTAATTGTGATGATCCGATAAGGACCTCTAATATTCCGACGTGTTTCTTCGTCCTGTTGATATTCTTTTGCCTCCTCGTAGCTCATACCATAGCTTATCAACTTTCGAACTTGTTCCATTCTGAATTCATCTTCTTCTCTTTCAATCTTGGCTTGTTTTTCTCGTTCCTCTTCTCTAATTCTAATCTCTGTCAGCCACATCATAGGTACGGTAGCAATCAATAAAATTATAAAAGTGCATCCCCCAATAAATCCGAATATTTCTTTATAATTTCCAGTTACCAACAAAAACTTAAAATAGTCTATTAGGTTTAAATCTTCTGACTTAATTACATCTGCTGATATCTCAATCTCTTTATTCAAGCCAGCGCTTCGGCTCTGCACAGATCGCTTGACCTCTATCTCTGGAATTCTAACCAGCGTATCACAAACTGTGCATACAGTAGCCTTCCCAGCCTCTGTATAGGCAGCACTGAAATTTGAACCACAAATGGGACAGTGGACAATAATCATTTATTAACTCGCATCGAATCAATTACACAATATCTACAAGCATATTTACGTTGTCTAACCCCCATCTAACATTTCTGAATACAAGAAAAGCCACACGGGTTTAGTTTCCTTCTCAAACACGACAGATTATTTTAACATTACATCTGTCGTTCGCCATCCCGGACGGTAATAACGCGTCAGACGGCAAAATGTGCGGTTCTCGGTGGTGTTAAACGGTGGGCTGTAAGTGCTATTGGCCCACAGGTCGTTATATCGTGGCACATGCCCCACCACCAAAAGTAATAGCCCCTGGCTACCCACCAAACATAAGGACGAGGCTGGTCATGTAGTGTTGGCTTTAGATGACTGTGCTTTATGCTTGGTGTTTAATGCCTGCTTTATTTTGATTTTTACGCTTCTTTCTTCTTTTCTTTTCTCTCTATCGATTTCATACACTTCGCCGTAAAAGACTTGGACTCCAAGTCTCAATTGCTCATTTAATCCGTCCCATAATTCGTCTACCTGGCCCCACTCGGCAAGCAGGTCCAGTTCGTAGGGTGTAAGTCCACGGAGCTTTTCAGCAAATTGTTTTCGCACATTATCCAAGTACATACTCCGCCTCAACTCGGCTGCACTTAAAATTGGCTTATCCTGTTTTTTAGGTTTGTTTCGAACAATCTCCATAAACTTGTTGATACTGTCGATCTTAATGCCGCTTGCCCGTGCAGCTAACATTTGTGGCGAGTCCCATTCGCGAGCAATACGCATGTAGATAAGTGACGTCTCTTTGGACATTACGCCGGGTTCAATTAGTTCTCTTTGCCGCCACTTGGACCATTTCAAACGATGGCCTAACCGGCGTTTTACTCGCAATAAGCCTTCGCCTGCCTCTTTTGCCTCATTCAGGAAGCCCTGCCATGATTCTAACGCTTTCCAGTGGTGCTTTGTTATTTCTGCAGTAAGGTATTCTAATCTATCTTTTAGCTCTTGGCCCTTTAGCTTTTTACCAATGCCAGGGCCATCTGTGTGGTGTGGGGTATTGTGTCTGGGCATAATATTATGTCTCCCTAAAAATGGTTACTGTGTAGTGGGTCTACACGTTTAAAATTGTCTTTGTAAATTTTATCCGTGACATGGAGTTGCTCATTGGTTTGGGCACGTTAGGTGGCGCGTACGACAGATGCGAACCTGTCGCGTTGTCAGTGGTGGCTGGTAATCTTTGTTTTGTTTGGACCTCCGTCTGGACAATAATATTGGTGAGAAGTAAATTGAATTCTTAATGACAGACTCTCAGGCATCCTCATTACGTTTATTGCATTAGCTATCTCTGTATTTAAAACAACCGAGGGGGAGGGGGGGAGGGCCGGTGCCCGACCAGACCCACCTCCCCAATACACCGGGGCGAATTGACGTAAACCATTACGCACAAAACGATTAGCAACCTCAGGGATTTTAATATTATTGATGCTTAAAATACTCTTTTTATGACTGGTTTGTATTGAAGAAATTTGTAGTACATGTCACTCATTGTTGCTTCTGCAAAGTCAACATCAGACAACTTGCAAACAATAGAATCATGGATTCCTAATGCCGGTTTAGCCGATCTAGCAAAGGCTTCAAGGATGTGAAGCATGATCCGACCGTCTTCCGTCATTAGGTCAATTCCACACCCAGTGAAGAAACGGTCTGCCAAGTCGGCATGGACTGCCATAAGTCTGTTTACAAGCTCTGGTGCTCGTAGTTTTTCAATTTTAAAAACCACTTCATGCAGGAAGTCATGTTCAGGATGTTCTGTTAGTAACTTACTAATTGCAGAGTGGGCTTTGGGACGGCTGGTAACGTTCCAGCAAATGTTAGTGGCCCTCTTTATAAAATCTCGTACGGTCGCCCGGCCTGTCTCTTCAAAGTTCTTAAGTCCATAAAACCTAGGCATCACTTTCTCAGGGTGGTACACATCGCCTTTGGGATCGATACGTTTCAAATGGTATAGCATTCGGGTAGCCATACCTGAGAAATCTAGTTCAGCGACAGACTCGCCATCAATCAGCATCGTGCGACGAGTTGACTTTGACAGGTTTTGACCACTGATTTCGCCCCAAGAATAAAGCCTTGCAGCTCGAAAAAAATGTCCTAAATGTATTTGCCGAACACAAGGGTTTGGCTGGAACACAAACTCGCGACCAGATTCGGGATCAATAGCAAATGCCTGCCAAGAATGCTGAAGATTAGAACGATTGATGTATTCAATACGGTCTTCCATAGCTCGCCAGAACTCTAGACCATTTTTGATAGCCTGTGGGTCAGGCCTGCCATCAGATCCAAGCTGTGCTCGATTTTCGATTGTAGACAAGAACTGAAGAGGCTGCTTTTGCCTATCCACTGGAAGAAGCTTACCAGTGCTGAGGTCAATCTTTCCGGTATGTAAATAAATTAGTGCAAGTGGCTTTGGGTTGTGTGGTCTCTCGCTGTTTCTTACAAGGTCGAGTTTGAGTAACAAACGAAGTTCCCATTCTTGCCGGAGCTCAAGTAACTCACTTGTTGCACAGTAACGGGTCCGCCTACCTGCTTCCTCACTGCCCAAACAGTCTTTAGCCAAACCTGCATTAACAATCTTATCCCACACCGCAATTCGTAGGCGTACTCCAGGTTGGTCCTTCCGTCGTGTGTCACTCACAACCTTTCCGGTCAGCCCAGTTAAAATAAGTTGGTGGATAGCTTGTGTGGCAATCTCATTTTTCTGTGCGATCTTATAGCCCGTATTACCCAAGCGAGGTAGAACAAACTCATCCATAAAACACGTAAACTCCGGTGGAATTTCATGCAAGTGATACGGTACGCTTGGTAGATCACGTAGGTGATAGTTATTACCTTTGGCCATAGCGGTTTCCCTTTCCCAGCTCCCTGTCGTAAAAATGGGGCAGGCGCCAGGGATAACCGCTTTTCGATCCGTCGACCTAGCCCCACATACTTAATTCGTATTTTCATAGACCTTCGTTAGACATATGGGCCTATGAGGGTAAACCGGTTACAACATGCTAATGATCGGTTCACCCGGGACCGGTAAGACACTGCTCGCATCGCGGATCAGTACGATTCTGCCGCGACTGTCCCAGGAGGAAAGTCTGGAAACGACGCGGATCTACAGCGCGATGGGGCGTCTCTCGCGAGACCAGTCGCTGGTGATGTTACGCCAGTTTCGCACTCCCCACCACACCATCAGCGAAGCGGGTCTGGTGGGAGGGGGTTCCACTCCCGCACCGGGTGAAATCAGCCTGGCGCATAACGGCTTGCTGTTTCTGGACGAGTTGCCCGAGTTCAATCGCCGCACCCTGGAAGTGTTACGTCAGCCTCTGGAGGGTGGGGAAGTCACTATCTCCCGTGCGATCGGCAGCGTTACATTTCCTGCAAACGTGATGCTGATCTCTGCGATGAATCCCTGCCCCTGTGGCTACCTGTCTGATCCGAGACGAAAATGTTCCTGCAATCCGATGCAGATCGAACGCTATCTTTCCAAAATCAGTGGACCGCTGCTGGACCGGATCGATATTCACATCGAAGTTCCCCCGGTCCCCTTTCGCGAACTTTCCAACCAGACTTCTGGCACCAACAGTCAGACCATGCGCGAGCAGGTGTCGGCGGCCCGCGAGATTCAGGCGCGCCGCTTCGCAAATGAAAAGACGTCGCATAACGGCCGGATGACGCCCCGCCAGTTGAGGAAATTTAGCCAGCTGGCCTCGGATGCTGAGGGCCTGTTGAAAACCGCGATGGAGGAGATGGGCCTGTCTGCCCGGGCACACGATAAGATTTTACGCATCAGTCGCACGATTGCGGATCTCGACCAGAGCGATCAGATTACCGCAGCCCATGTCAGCGAAGCCATCAACTACCGTACTCTGGATCGTCAGTTCTGGTCATGAAACTCAGTCTGCCTGTTCTGAAGCCTGCGGCTCTGCCAGATGCGAGATGGTCTCCAGCAGCTTCTGTTTATTGACGGGCTTAGTTGCATAGGCATCACAGCCTGCGTTCAGGCATTTTTCCATATCGTTTTTCATCGCATGGGCCGTCAGTGCAATAATCGGACGCTTATAGCCTGCCTCTCTGAGTTTGCGGGTGGCCGTGTAACCATCCATGACCGGCATCTGCATATCCATCAGCACGAAATCATAGGGGTTCCCAGCTTCCTGGGCAGCCAGTGCCTGTTCGGAACCAAGCTTTCCATTATCTGCCAGTTCGACTTCCATGCCCTCTTTCTTCAGCAGAAACGAGATCAGTCGCTGATTGTCGAGGCCGTCTTCCACGATCAGTACACGCCGGTAGGAAACACTACGACCAGACTCAACTTGATGTTCCTGGTTCTGTTCCTCTGCGGCTTTGCGGAAGGAACTTTCATCCAGGTGCAATAGTCGCACTCCTTCGAGAGAGCCGGTATTGACGGTGATGGTGAAGGTACTTCCCACGCCTACTTTACTCGAGACCTGAATCTGTCCGCCCAGCATTTCGACCAGGCGTTTGGAAATCGCCAGCCCCAGACCGGTGCCGCCATATTTCCGGGTCGTTGAGCTGTCGGCCTGTGTGAATGGTTGATAAATCTGGGAGAGTGCCGCTTCCGAGATGCCGATGCCTGAATCAATCACGTCGAATCGGAGTTGCGCACAGGAGTCTTCCAGGTTGATGGTCTGGATGCGGAGTTTTACGTAACCGGTCTCGGTGAATTTGATCGCATTTCCCAGCAGATTGATCAGCACCTGACGCAGTCGTGTCGGATCGGTGACGATTGTTTCCGGAATCGGATTCTCAAATTCAATCTTCAATTTGAGCTGCTTCAAGTCTGCTTTGACCTGCATCAGAGCGGCGATGTCCCGCACGATCTCTTGTGTATCGACCCGGACCTGCTCGAGTTCGATCTTGCGAGCTTCGATCTTAGACAGGTCCAGAATGTCATTGATCACGCCGATCAGATACTCGCCATTGCGTTTGACAATGTGAGCTGCCTCAATGTCTTCTTTCTCTTTCAGATTACCCAGCAGGATATCAGTGAAACCCAGAATGGCTGTCATCGGTGTGCGGATTTCATGACTCATATTAGCCAGGAATTCACTCTTGGCATCGCTGGCAGCCTCGGCCCGTTTCCGTGCTTCGTTCAATGAGCGTTCGTATTCTTTGCGTTCGCTGATGTCCTGGATAATTCCGGTGAAGATTTCCCGGTCTGCCAGCACAACCGAACTCACAGCCAGTTCGGCGGGGAACGTTGATCCATCCTGTCGCTGGGCCACGATTTCCTGCCGCGAACCGATCGCGCGGACCAGTTGCGGGTTCAAGTCTCCTTCGGAGTATTTGTGCTGCAGATTCTGGTGCAGGGGTGGAATCAACAGGTTGATGTTCTGCCCGATCACCTCGTGATTCAGATAGCCAAACAGGTGCTCCGCTCCCAGGTTGAATTCTTCGATTCTGCCTTCCAGGTTGATGGTGATGATGGCATCCATCACGTTGTCCATGATCGAGCGGTAACGCAGCTCTCGGTCTTTGACATCCGATAACAGGACTTCCTGGGCGTCCAGCACACGGTTGTATTGATATCCCACAATCCCGGCTTCGGTAAAATCGTCGACCTCGGCCCGAGAGGAACTGTCCCCCTTTTCGTGGGCAATCATGGTTTCCAGCAGACTGTGCAGTTCGGTAGAAGCACCATGTTCGGCCACATTGAGACCAATTTTTTCGTCACCCGCGGAAACCCGGATCGGCAGGAAACGATTCAGCGTCCACATACAAGCCCAGATAAAACCAAAGCTCCAGACGAAGCAGACAGCCGCCCCCAGGGCTTGAATCCCCAAGAGGTGCATGCGTGTGATACCGTGCGGTACGTGCTCCATTTCAGCAAAGAGGGCGACAGCCAGGGTCCCCCAGACGCCCGCGAATCCATGCACGGGAATCGCTCCCACGACATCATCGACTTGCATGCATTTTTCGAGCAGATACGTTGCTCCCAGCATGACCGCGCCGGCGACCATGCCAATCAGAATCGCGCTGGGATAGGAAATAACGTTGCAGCCCGCCGTCACAGCCACCAGCCCTGCCAGTGATCCGTTGAAGATATTTTCTACCGAAATCTGCTTAGACGAAAACATTTCCCAGAGGAGTGCAAAGACGCCCCCCGCGATCCCGGCCAGAATCGTATTTAATATGATAGAGGGAACCTGTCCGTTTAATGCCAGCGTGCTCCCGCCGTTAAAACCAAACCAGCCAAACCACAGAATCAAAAATCCGAGCGCCGCCAGGGGCAGGTTACTCGCTGAGAAGCGAGATTTGTCAGCGCCCGCGCCAAAGCGTCCCGTGCGTGGTCCCAGAATCAAAACTGCTGCCAGCGCAGACCAGGCTCCGACGGAATGCACGACACTGGAACCGGCAAAATCCATAAAGCCCAGCTTTCCCAGCCAGCCTGCCGGGGCACCTGCGGCATCCCGGGCCCAGGCCCAGTGACCGAACACAGGATAGGCAACCGCACCAATGGCACAAGCCAGGATCACATAGGAGCGAAACCGCATCCGCTCTGCGACCGCGCCCGAAGAGATCGTCATCGCGGTACTGCAGAACACAAGCTGGAACAGAAAGACGACGGTGGCCCAGTGAGTGGTGCTGTTGTCAGCAAAGGCGAAACCGGTCGTTCCGATCAGCCCCAGAAAAGACTCACCAAACATGAGTCCGTAACCGAAGAGCCAGAACAGCAATGATCCGATAAAGAAATCGACGACATTCTTGGTCGCGACATTAATGCTGTTTTTCGAGCGTGACAGTCCTGATTCCAGGCAACAGAAGCCTGCCTGCATCAGAAAAACCAGACTAGTACAGATTAATACCCAGATCGTATTCGTGGTTAACTCGTAAGACATTGAATGAGGGGGCCTTCAAGTCATGCAACCACAATCATTTCGAAGCACAAAATGATTGTCATATGAGGGAAATAGAATTGTTAAAATCTAGATCCACTTCAGAGACAGTCAAAAGAATTCTGAGTGGAACACCTCATATTTCGACCCGGCAGTCCGATTTGTCAGACATCTGCGTTCAATCCAGACAATCGCACTCTTCGCCCCAGGCAGAACACCCCGTACAACCGGAAAGAAATCATTCGCGAAAAGTCGCTGCGGAAAGCATCCTGCCAACATGTTCCGGATCAGTGTGCTTCACCGCTGGCTGCAGCAACCGCTTCAAGCGAGAGCGGGTTCGGCTCTTCGACCGGCGGAAAGCAACCCGGCGCATTATTTTGATACCATTGCTCCAGAACGTTCAGCCATTGGTCTGAAGTTTTGACGGCGATAAACGCATCGCGAACTGCTTTGCGCTGCGGATGCAACTCTGAATAGAAGATGCCAAACTTGCGCATCGTGTTGCAGACTTTTTTCTCGCCGTAAAATTCACGAGCGAGTTCAAAATGCTCTGCGATCACGGTCCTTTGTTCATGGACATCAGGAGGCGTAATCGATTCCCCCCGCAACAGGCGTTCGGTCTGTTGAAAGATCCAGGGATTCCCGATAGCACCCCGGGCAATCGAAACGCCGTCCACTCCAGTCACACGAAGCATGTCCAGGCAGGCTTGGGGAGAGAAGAGGTCGCCACTCCCCACCACAATTCTGTCGCCCGCCTGTTGCTTGACCTGTCTGAGAAATTCCCACTTGCTGGAGCCGACATATTTTTGTTCGACCGTGCGGCCATGCACGGTGATCGCCGCCAGTCCCCGCGCGTAAGCACCTTCAAAGATACGAAAGAAGTTTTCTTCCGATGCGGAACTGTCATCAATGCCGCGCCGCATTTTGAGTGTCACCGGAATTGAGTCGGGAACCGTATCTCGGACCCGGGAAATAATCTCCAGCGCCACCTCAGGCTGTCCCAGATGATAGCCACCCCGACAGCGGCTCATAACTTTTTTCACCGGGCAGCCAAAGTTGATATCAATCACATGAAAGCCGGCGTCAACGAGTTTCTGTGCCGCAGGCCCGAACTCTTCCGGCTCGGAGCCCATCAACTGTCCGCCCACCGGATATTCATCCGGATGACAGTACATCATCGAGAGCTGCTTCCCCTGACGTGTCTGATTAATCAAACGGTCAATCATCACTTCACAGAGTGTATAAGCCGCCCCCAGTCGCGCTGCAATCACCCGCATCGGATAATCGCTGTAGCCACTCAATGCCGCCTGACACAGGGGAGATTTGAGCTGGTAAGGCCCCAGGCTGACCGGTTTTATTTTCATTTCAGACGTCATCTTCAGCTTCGTACTTTCACAGAATAATCAACGGGTAAACTGGTCTAATAAATCTCGCGTGATCTGCCCTGGCCGCTCATGCCCGCAGATCACACCACTGACGGCAACACGCGTCGCTCCCGCCTGCAGAACTTCCGGAAGGTTCTCTGCGTTGATGCCGCCGATCGCAAACCAGGGCAGGGTAATCTCGGCAGCAACCTGCTTTACGAAATCCAGTCCCGCATACTCTTCTTTGGCAAATTGTTTCGTAGCCGTGGGAAAGGTGGGGCCGACGCCGATGTAATCGGCTCCATCCAGTACGGCCTGTCGTGCCTGTTCGATATTATGCGTCGAGACGCCAATCAGCCGACGGGAGCCGACGATCTGTCTGACTTCACGCACCGGCAGTTCGTCCTGTCCCACATGCACGCCATCAGCGTCTATCGCTACCGCAAGATCCGGACGGTCATTCATGATCAAAATGGCTCCTGCTTCCCGCGTCCATTCCCGGGCCCGCCTGCCATGTTCGAGCAGTTGACGGTCTGACATTTCTTTTTCGCGGATCTGCACGATGCGGACACCGACTGCAACTGCCTCACGAATTGCAGGTCCGCAACCATGATGACACATCGATTCTGTCGCCAGCAGATATAGCTGACAGTCCTCAAGCCGGTGCTGACTTGAGACACAGGTCAGCACGCTCTTTTCCAGAGTATAAAGTGAGTACCGCATCTGTTTAAAGATAGCGGCTGCCTCTACAGAGATCAGCTTTCCGAATTCTTCCAGTGTTCGCGCTGCTTCCTGCACCCGCTTGAGATTGGCCTGAACCAGATGTTCCAGAGAAGGGCGGTCAAACTCGGAAGTCGAGCTGATCGCGGTTCCCACATCGTTAAGCGTGTCGCGGCTGGCGATCAGGGAGTCCTGACCGATGAACTGCAAGGCTTCGGTCAATTGATGCCGGGTGGTTTTCAGTAATCGGGTCAGATGCGCATCGTCCAGCGTGAATCGCAGAAAGTCTTCGACCACCCGCAGTCCTTCCCGCAGACGATTCGCGGCGGCATCGATAGTGCGGAACGTATTCGTCTGATCGCTGACTGTCGCGGGGACCGTGCGAAAAGCGAAATCGACATCGATCGGATCGCCTGCCTGCTGATGTTCGCCCTGAAATGAGGCTGCCAGCGAATCCGAGGAAATGGCTCCCTGATTCACCAGCCATTCCGTGTGAGGTCCTTCGGTCTTCAAGACGCCCCACAACAGATGCTCGCTGCCGATTTCGACCGGCAGACTGGTCTGACTGGCCTGTTCCAGCGCTCGATTGAGAACGTCCTTTAACTGAGGAAATCGATACAGTGCCTGGGAGAGTTCCAGAGGAACTTCTGTCTCGAACAGATCGGATTCGGCCTCTGAGTCCGGCAGAGTCAGTTCAAACTCCTGTAATATCAGGCTTTGCACGATTCCATGCACCTGCAGAATCTCGGCAGCCCGGGACTCTTCTTGTGCCAGAGCCGCCAGCAGATGCCGGGGATTCGTTACCTGATCATTTGAATTATTCGCGATCAGTTCTGCCAGCGCCAGGGCACGCTGTGCGCCGGCGGTTAGTAAATGTTGCATCGGTCTCAGGTATTTTCTCAAAACGGGAGAGGTAAGTAGACTTCGAAAGACGTCCCGACAGGCAATCGTAACTTATTTAGCTTAACCGATTGAATGCTTATCTTGCTACATTTGGGTATGGGTACTAGAATTAACTTTACCGGGCCTGTCGAATTTGCGGATTTTGCAGGTTTCGTACGATGAAAAACTCCGTTAACCCTCATCAGGGAAGAGAGGGGGTATTTCCAATGTGACACCCGCTGAAAGTCGACGTGTTAAGATAGACAGCTTATTTTAGTAAGTTGTGATTATTCAGTTACTTCCTATGATGAACTGACAGTAGTTTGGGGAAATTCCTCGACGTTTTTTTGTGAGTGACGTATTATTCTCAGGGAACCATTCCTGAATCACTGTCAGCAACGAATCCATTCAGTGCGTTGTTTGTTGTTTAACGCCGTTCGGGTTAAATAAACAGCGTTTTTGAATTTTAAAAGACAAGAAACAATCGAATTAGCATTATAGTTTGGGAGAAATGCTCCCTGCGACTGAACCCACCGGTTTCCAGTCAGGGGAGTCAGTGTTCATCCAACAGCGCCCGCAATGGTACTGGGCCATAGGAGAAACGAGTTATGTACGAGCGGTTTACAGATCGAGCTCGAAAAGTGATGCAGCTGGCCAATCAGGAGGCCCAGCGGTTCAATCACGAATATATCGGGACCGAACATATCCTTCTGGGTTTAGTCAAGGAAGGCTCAGGAGTCGCAGCCAATGTATTGAAAAATCTGGATGTGGATCTGCGCAAGATCCGTCTGGAAGTTGAGAAGATTGTCCAGTCCGGACCAGACATGGTCACCATGGGCAAACTCCCCCAGACGCCCCGCGCCAAGAAAGTCATCGAATACGCGATGGAAGAGGCCCGCAACCTGAATCACAATTACGTAGGTACAGAGCATCTGCTGCTCGGCCTGCTGCGTGAACAGGACGGCGTCGCCGCTCAGGTCCTGATGAATCTGGGTCTGAAACTGGAAGAAGTCCGCGAAGAAGTTCTCAACCTGCTGGGTCACGGCCTGGAAGGGGGCGAGGCTGGCGAACGGACTCCCGGAACCGGCAGCCAGAAAGCCGGCAAGAGCAAGACTCCCGCTCTGGACAGCTTTGGTCGCGACCTGACCGAACTGGCTAAGCAAAAGAAGCTTGATCCGGTCATCGGCCGTTCCAAGGAAATCGAACGCGTCATCCAGATTCTCTGCCGTCGTCAGAAAAACAACCCCGTTCTGCTGGGTGAAGCAGGCGTTGGTAAAACCGCGATCGTCGAAGGGTTCGCCCAGATGGTCGTCGACGGCGAAGTTCCGGACCTGCTCCGCGATCGTCGCATCGTCGTGCTCGACCTCGCTATGATGGTCGCCGGCACCAAGTACCGCGGTCAGTTCGAAGAACGCATCAAAGCCGTCATGAACGAAGTCCGTCGTGCCAAAAACACGATTCTGTTCATCGACGAGTTGCACACCCTCGTTGGCGCCGGTGGTGCTGAGGGAGCGATTGACGCTTCTAACGTACTGAAACCTGCTCTGAGCCGTGGCGAACTGCAGTGTATCGGTGCCACGACCCTGGACGAATACCGTAAATACATCGAGAAAGACAGCGCCTTGGAACGTCGCTTCCAGAACGTGATGGTCGAGCCTCCTACAGACGAACAGACGGTCGAAATTCTGCGTGGTCTGCGTGAACGCTATGAAGAGCATCACAAGGTGCAGATTACCGACGACGCGCTCGAAAAAGCCGTCGAACTCTCTTCACGTTACATCACCGGTCGTTGTCTGCCCGACAAGGCGATCGACGTAATCGACGAAGCGGGTGCCCGGATCCGTCTGAAATCAATGGTGCGGCCTCCCGATCTCAAAGAACTCGAAGAAGAATCAGAACGCCTCAACCAGTCCAAGGAAGAAGCGGTCGCTAACCAGGACTTCGAACTGGCAGCCAATCTGCGTGATCAGGCTGATAAGCTGAAGAAACGGAAAGAGACGCTGACCCAGGAATGGCGTGAAAAATCCAAAGAAGTCGACGGCGTCGTCGATGCGGAAGTCGTTGCAGAAGTGGTCGCCAAGATTACCGGCGTTCCGCTGACCCGGCTCTCCAGCGAAGACACGGTGCGTCTGCTCAACATGGAAGACGAACTGCACAGACGCGTCATCAGCCAGGACGAAGCCATCAAGCAGGTTTCCAAAGCCGTCCGCCGCAGCCGCAGTGGTCTGAAAGATCCCAAACGACCGATGGGGGCATTCCTCTTCTCCGGTCCGACCGGGGTTGGTAAAACCCTGCTGGCCAAGACGCTCGCTGAATTCATGTTCGGCGATGAAACCGCTCTGATCCAGATCGACATGAGTGAATACATGGAGAAGCACAACGTCAGCCGTCTGATCGGTGCGCCTCCGGGATATGTCGGTTTCGAAGAAGGGGGTCAGCTGACCGAAAAGATTCGGCGTCGTCCCTACGCAGTTGTGCTGCTTGACGAAATCGAAAAAGCACACCCCGACGTCTTCAACATGCTCCTGCAGATCATGGAAGAAGGCCACCTGACCGACAGCTTCGGTCGCAAGGTCGACTTCAAGAACGTCGTTCTCATCATGACCACCAACGCCGGTGCTCAGGGCATGGCTCACGGGGACGCCTTCGGGTTCCGTAAAGCCGACGATGACACCAGCTACGATGCCATGAAACGAAATCTGATGCACGACCTGCAGAAAGAGTTCAAACCGGAATTCCTGGGACGTCTCGACGAAGTCGTCGTCTTCCGGAAACTGACCCGCGAAGAACTCAAGCAGATCGTCGACATCGAACTGGCCAAGGTTCGCAAACGTCTGAAGGAACAGGGCGTTGTCCTGGAACTGACCGACCAGACCCGCGAGTTCATCATCGACAAAGGCTCCGAAGGGGGCGAACTCGACTACGGTGCACGTCCGCTGCGTCGTTCGGTCGAACGCTACATCGAAGACCCGCTGGCAGAAGAACTGCTGCGGGGTGCCTTTGAAGGCAAGAACAAAGTGCTGGTTACCGTCGCTGAAGTTGGCGATGAAAAACGGCTCGAGTTCGAAGGTTCTTACGAAGCCGAAACCGAAGAGCTGGCAACCGTCGGTTCCAGCGAAGGCGGTTCTTCAGAAGGCGAAGGTTAAACTTCCCTTTTTGAATAACGCTTGAGATAAAACTTCCAGAGCCCTCACTATCACGGTGAGGGCTCTTTTTGTATCTGTATTCAACCGCAAGGAGCAGGACCATGCTTCCCCGTCGACTCGAACCCGAAGTCATGGACACCCGCGAAGAGGCCCTCGGCTACAACACCATGGACAATCGCGAGGTCAATCGGCGCTTCGCGGATGAAGTCCTCGCGCTCATCGCAGGTTCGGAAAAAGATAGCTCGCAGCCGCTCACACTGCTCGATCCCGGCACCGGGACCGCGCTGATCCCCATAGAAATCTGTCAACGTAACGCGCAGGTTCAGATCATCGCGGCCGACCTCGCTACCGAAATGCTCAAAGTCGCCACAAACAACCTGCGCAGCGCGGAACTCTCCAACCGCATCTCACTGGAACTCGCTGATGCCAGACAGCTGCCCTGCCCGGATTGTTCCGTGGACGGCGTCATCGCCAACAGCCTGATTCATCACATCGCGGATCCCTTGCCCATCCTGCAGGAAATGCTGCGCGTGATCAAACCGGGTGGCTTCCTGTTTCTCCGCGATCTCGCCCGGCCAGACTCGCTGGACGATCTCGAATCGCTCGTCAGACAGTATACCGCGAATGACACGCCGCACCAGCGTCAGATGCTGACCGACTCCCTGCACGCCGCGCTCACCCTCTCAGAAATTCGGGATCTGCTGCAGACCTGCGGCCTGCCCCCTGA
Source organism: Gimesia chilikensis (assembly GCF_008329715.1). GTDB lineage: Bacteria > Planctomycetota > Planctomycetia > Planctomycetales > Planctomycetaceae > Gimesia > Gimesia chilikensis. The sequence goes on from NZ_VTSR01000005.1 coordinate 702,718, forward strand.
AGCAGCACAGCTGACCTCCGATCGGCACTGGACCGTCTCGCATCGACTTGCGCAAACATAAAAACAGGGGAAAGACTGACTTCGTATCAGTCTTTCCCCTGTGGCGTTTTCAATTAGTCTTTAATTGAAATCAATCCCTGATCCGCCTGGTGAACGTCTTTGTTCAAAGCCGATCACTCGCTGGCATTTTTGGATGGCGACTGAGATGGGGTACGCTGCGCTTCCGCTTCTTTCATCGCGTTTTCACGCTGAATCGCATCATACACTTCCTGACGGTGTACTGGAATTTCTGTAGGGGCCTGGATTCCTAACCGCACTTTATCACCCCGGATATCGACAATAGTAATGACAATATTGTCACCGATGATGATGCTCTCGTCGCGTTGTCTCGACAATACAAGCATCGTAGTAACTCCTTCCGTAGATCTATTATTTCTGGGCCAATGAGGTGATATCTGAAGAGGCGACAAACCTCTTATCGATTTGACTAAAAGCTTGTCACCTGTTGTCATTTCGTAAGTAAGTAAAAACAATTCAGTCCGGTCGGAAGGGACTCCATCTTGGAGAACCGTGCGGTTCCTGCACAAAACTCCCGATCCGGCAATGACCCACATCCCTGCATCTGAGTAATGAGTTCCGCGGGGGTACTAACTACATCGACCTTTCCACAGAGAAGATTCCTTTTAAGATAGGATAAATGAGCACATTAAGAAAAGATGTATGCCGCTCTGCCGAATAGCCCAACCATACCGCCTGTAACGATTTTGACGCCCGGCTGGCCATTAATAATGAAATTTTGCACACATGCGAACATAAACAGGACCTCGAGGGGCTAATCTGAATTGCCAATTCCCCTGCAGATGTATAACCTTGTAGGTAGCGCTCTGATTTGACGCACTTCGCATCCCACCTAGATTTACTGCGGCGAAAATCAGAACCTGCCTCGTGTTTCACCCTCTGATTAAGCAGACCTTCCGGATCAAATCCGGTCCTGACCCCCACTTTCGGGACAAACGCTGGAGTAAATGACCAATGGCCACACTGTTGATTGCTGCGGGAGCCTTTATCGGTTACATCATCGCTTACCACACCTACGGTAAGTGGCTCTCCCAGAAAATCTTTAACGTCGACGCAGATGCGGAAGTTCCCAGTAAACAGCTGCGTGACGATATCGACTTCGTCCCCACCAAAAAAGAAGTCATCTTCGGTCACCACTTCACCAGCATCGCCGGCACCGGACCCATCGTTGGTCCCGCGATTGCCGTCTTCTGGGGCTGGCTGCCTGCACTCCTCTGGGTGCTCTTTGGGTCTATTTTCGTCGGCGCCGTTCACGACTTCGGTGCGCTGATGGTGTCGCTGCGCAACCGGGGACAAACCGTCGGTGAAGTGGCCGGCAGACTGATTGCCCCCCGTACCCGTATCCTGTTCCTGCTGATCCTGCTGCTCGCCCTGACGGTGGTGCTTGCCATCTTCGGACTGGTGATTGCCATCATCTTCTCGCTCTATCCCGAGACGGTCATCCCCGTCTGGATTACCATGCCCATCGCCATTGTGATCGGCCTGATGGTCTATAAACAGAATGCAGAACTGCTCATCCCCTCGCTCGTCGCGCTCGTCATCGTTTACGCTTCGATCTACATGGGTGCCTACTACTGGCCCATCAATATCGCCACACTGTTCGGCATCCCCGATATGGGACCGTTCCCCAACGCGGTCATTCTCTGGACCTTCGTCCTGCTGGCTTACTGTGCCGTCGCCTCGGTGATGCCGGTCTGGCTGCTGCTCCAGCCGCGCGATTTCATCAACAGCCACCAGTTGGTTCTCGCACTGGGACTGCTGCTCATCGGAGCCCTGGTCGCTGGTGCTACCGGAAAAGCAGACCTCGTCGGGTCCGCCCCCGCGGTTGCCACGAACATCCCCGCCGATGCACCACCCATCTGGCCCTTCCTGTTTATTACCATCGCCTGTGGTGCCTGCAGTGGTTTCCACTGCCTGGTCAGCAGCGGTACCAGCAGTAAGCAGGTCGAATCCGAAATGGACGCGCAATACGTCGGCTACGGTGCCATGCTCCTCGAAGGGGGCCTGGCCGTCATCGTGATTCTCGCCTGCTGTGCCGGCGTGGGCATGGGTGATTTCACCCGCGTCGGGGAAGGAGCTGCCTACAGCTATCAGCCCACGCTTGCCACAGGAAGCGATACCCAGCTGGCCGGACTGGCTGCCTGGGAAACTCGTTACGACGCCAGCAAAGGCTGGGGTGCGTTCGGCCTGAAAGACAAAATCGGTGCCTTCATTCACGGTGGTGCCAACTTCCTGGGTGCCATTGGTATCCCGATGAAGCTCGGCATCAGCATCATCGCCGTCCTCGTGGCCAGCTTCGCTGCCACCACTCTCGACACCGCCACGCGTCTGCAGCGATATGTGATCCAGGAACTCGCGGCGACCGTACACATTAAACCGCTCACCAATAAATATGCGGCTACCGGACTGGCAGTCGCCCTGGGTGGCATGGTCGCCATGATGCCCGCCAGTGCCACAGCAGGTCCTGGTAGTGGCGGTCTGATTCTCTGGCCCCTCTTCGGTGCCACCAACCAGCTGCTCGCCGGCCTGGCCTTCATGGTCATCGTCTTCTACCTCCGTCGTCGCAACAAACCCATCATCTTCGCCCTGGTCCCCATGATCGTCATGCTGATCATGCCCGCCTGGGCCATGCTCTGGAACATGTTCAACGGCGAAACCGGCTGGTTCTATAACCCGGAGAAACAGCACCTGTTCCTCTTCGGCGTCGCTGTCATCGGCCTCCAGGTCTGGATGATGATCGAAGGCCTGCTCGTCTGGTCCAAGTCCAAGGGGCACCTCGAAGAACAACTCCCGGAACTCTCCACAATTCGCCCCGCGGTCGCTACCACCTCCGCCGGCGGATCGAACTGAGCGTAACCACCACAGCACAAACCGCTTAACCGACGGGCCCTCAGCCCGTCGGTTAAGTACATTCCTGGGTAGGCCCGAATGCAATTCGGGCCGAGCGCAGCGAGCAGGAAATTGACAGAGTAAGACTACGAACGGTGGACCCAGCGCACCACTCGCTAAGTGAAAACGTTCGTGCCCGATTGTCACAAGTAGACTTCGACATACACGACCGGCAGCGAGTACCCATTCCTGAATCAAGCGTCTGCGAACAGGACCCAACGAACCGCCCCACTGAACTTCGCCTGCACTTTCCTGAACAGACTGATCTTGATTCGCACTTCCCGAATCGTAAAGTGTCGCAATTGTGCTTCGCGCGCGAGGCGGACGATGCGTGCACCGGAACACGCGACACAAGTCACGTAAAAGCACCTGAATCGCCGTCGTTTTTTGGCGTTTTTCACCGGAACAGTCGGCACCGGTTCGATCTGTCTCGTACATTTTCAACTCATTTCGGAGCATACTCAGAGCACTTCGGAGCACAATCGCGGTGAACTCAAAGTATTTCACAATCATTTCACTCCCCGGATTCTGCTTGACGCCTGCGTGCCGATCGAAATAATCTCCATTCCACATGACGAACGTTCCCAGGAATGGACTGAGAGAAAAACCAGCGCTGGCAACACGCTCCCCCATCACCGGCGCTGATCAAGATACTTCCCACTTGATACAAAAGGAGCGCGCACTCATCCTACAGATCGGCACCAACAGGAAAAGCTGCACATCAGCCAGCACAAAAAACTGAGCGGCAAGGCGCTAGTAACTCCGCTCTTAAGTTCGTTCCCACCAGAGCGGTTTTTTATGCTGTTTTCCTGATTTCTGTAGACTGC